>NZ_OZ244111.1:1153437-1478750 GCF_965215655.1 Nioella sp. | reverse complement strand
GGACCCGTGCAAATCGGCGATCATGCCATCGGCAGACACCGACAAGCCATCCACCGCCTCGGGCGAGAAGTTGCCGGACAGCGCCGCCTCGGCCTCGGACCAGCGGAACACGCCATCTTCCGACGCGCCGGTCACGGCCACGCGTACCGCGCCTGCGAACTTGGCCACGAAGACCCCGGTCAGCGCGAAGCGGGACGCAGGTTGCAGGAACTTCTGGTAGCTCGCGGCCTCGGGCACCGGGAACTTCACCTCGGTGATGATCTCGCCATCATTGAGCGCGGTGGTGAACATGCCCTCGAAGAAGTCATCCGCCGCGATCTCTCGCGTATTGGTGACGACACTGGCCCCAGAGGCCAGCACCGCCGCCGGGTAGCAGGCCGCAGGGTCGTTATTGGCCAGGCTGCCGCCGATGGTGCCGCGATTGCGCACTGCCGGGTCACCGATATGCCCCGCCAGATGCGACAGCGCCGGGTAGCTTTCCGCCGTTGCTGCCGACACCGCCGCATGGGTGGTGCCGCCACCGACGCAGATGCGGCCCGCGTCATCGGTGCAGACGCCCTGCATTTCGGCAATACCGCCAAGGCTGACCAGCACCGCAGGGGCGGCCAGTCGTTGCTTCATCGTGGGCAACAGGGTCTGCCCGCCCCCGAGCAGTTGCGCCTCTTCCGCGCCAAGGGCAGTGACCGCATCAGCGATGGTGCCCGGACGTTTGAATTCAAACTCATACATGGGTTTTCTCCTTGTCCCGGGATCAGCCGTTCATCGCCTGCCAGACCCGACCGGGGCTGAGCGGCATGTCGATATGGGTGACGTTATGGCCGCCGCGTTGCAGGGCATCCACCACCGCATTGACCACCGCGGGCGGTGACCCGATGGCCCCGGCCTCACCACAGCCTTTCACCCCGAGCGGGTTATGGGTGCAGGGCGTGGCGCGGCTGTGATCCACCTGGAAGCTCGGCAGATCATCGGCGCGTGGCATGGCGTAATCCATGTAGGAGGCGGACAGAAGCTGGCCGTTTTCGTCATAAACCGCCCCTTCCAGCAGCGCCTGGCCGATGCCTTGCGCCAGACCGCCATGGACCTGGCCTTCGACGATCATCGGGTTGACTACATTACCGAAATCATCGGCCGCCGCGAAGGAACAGATGGTCACCTTGCCGGTGTCGGGATCAACCTCCACCTCGCAGGCATAGGCGCCTGCGGGATAGGTGAAGTTGGCCGGGTCATAGAAGGCGGTTTCCTCCAGCCCCGGTTCGATCTCTTCCAGCGGGTAGTTGTGGGGCACGTAGGCCGCCAGCGTAACATCGCCCCAGGCGACCGATTTGTCGGTGCCCGCAACGGTGAACTGGCCGTCCTTGAGCTCAATATCGCCCTCGGACGCTTCCATCAGATGGGCCGCGATCTTCTTGGCCTTGTTGATGATCTTCTCAGTTGCGCGGACGATGGCCGATCCGCCAACCGCCAAGGAACGCGAACCATAGGTGCCCATGCCCATGGGTGTGTTGGCGGTGTCGCCATGGACGACCTCGACCATATCCTCGGAAATGCCGATCATGTCCGCGACCACCTGCGGGAAGGCCGTTTCATGGCCCTGCCCGTGGCTGTGGCTGCCGGTCATGACAACAAGACCGCCGGTGGCATTCACCCGCACGGTGGCGCTTTCATAAAGCCCGGCACGTGCGCCCAACTGACCCACAAGGGCCGACGGTGCGATCCCGCAGGCCTCGATATAGGTGTTGACGCCGAAACCACGCAGCTTGCCCGATTTGGCGCTTTCCGCCGCGCGGGCCTCGAACCCGTCGCGGTCCACCATGTCCAGCAGCTTGTCCATCGTGGCGTTATAGTCGCCAGTGTCGTATTCCACCGCCACGGGCGTGGCATAGGGAAACTCGGTGATGAAGTTCTGCCGCCTGAGTGCCACCGGATCGACGCCCAATTCACGCGCCGCCTTGTCGATGACCCGCTCCAGCTGGAAGGTCGCCTCGGGCCGCCCGGCCCCGCGATAGGCATCGACAGCGACGGTGTTGGTGAAGACCGCCTTCACGTTCACATAGATGAGCGGCGTCTTGTAGTTGCCTGCCATCAGCGTGCCGTGTAGCCAGGTCGGCACCGAGGGCGCGAAGGTCGACAAATACGCCCCCATATTCGCATAGGTGTCGGTGCGAAGCGCGGTGAAGTTGTTGTCGGCATCGAGCGCCAGTTCGATCTTGGTCACATGGTCCCGGCCATGGGCGTCCGAGATGAACGCCTCGGACCGGCTGGAGGTCCATTTGACGGGCCGCGCCAGCGCCTTTGCGGCAAAGGTACAGAACGCCTCTTCCGCGTAGTGGAAGATCTTGGAGCCAAAGCCGCCCCCCACATCGGGGGCCACGACGCGCAGCTTGTGTTCCGGGATGCCCAGAACGAAAGCGCCCATCAGAAGCCGGATCACATGCGGGTTCTGGCTGGTGGTGTAGAGCGTGGAATCGCCGGTTGCGCGGTTGTAGTCGCCCACGGCCACGCGCGGTTCCATCGGGTTCGCCACCAGCCGCTGGTTCACAAGCTCCAGCGTGGTGACATGGGCCGCTTTCTCGAACGCCTCATCCACGGCGGCCTTGTTTTCTTCGACGAAACCCCAATCGTAACAGAGGTTCGATTCCAGATCGTCATGGACCTTGGTCGCGCCCTCCTTGACCGCTTCCTTCATATCGATGACAGCGGGCAGTTCCTCGATATCGAGCTCAATCGCCTCTGCCGCATTGCGGGCCTGCGCGGCGGTTTCGGCCACCACGGCGGCAATCGGGTCGCCCACATGACGCACCTTGCCCTGCGCCAGAACTGGATGGGCCGGTTCCTGCATCGGATTGCCGTGCTTGTCGGTCACCTGCCAGCCGCAGGGCAGACCGCCGACGCCTTCGAAATCCGCACCGGTAAAGATGCGCACCACGCCGGGCATCTCCGCCGCGACCGAGGTATCGACCTTGTTCAACCGCCCATGGGCCACGTCAGAGCGCAGGAAATGCACATAGGCCTGACCGTTCAGATTGATGTCATCCGTGTAATTGCCGGTACCAGTCAGAAACCGGACGTCTTCACGGCGCTTCGAACTTGCGCCGATGCCACTATCCTTTGGCATGGTATCCTCCCTTATTTTCTTGGTCGCCCTGTGCCCGCCTCCCGCGGGAACCGGCTTGTCATAGTTTGTTGAAGATCTCGGCCAGCCGTTCGATCATGTCGCCCGGTTCATTGTCGTCGCCGGTCGTGTGACCGGTGGCAAAGGGGTACGTGACCCCGTCGATATCCGGGCAGATGATCGAGATATCCACTGCGCGCGGCGGGAAATCCCAGCCAAACGTGCTCCATCTTCCTTGGGTGATGTCGGGATTGTCCGATCCGTTTTCCGCCGCGAGGATGACAAGCGCCTGCCGGGCCTGCGCCATGCAGGTCTCTTGGCTATCGACCGAATGCAGGTCGATATTGGCGAAATTGTCAGCCTTGGCCGCGCCGGTCGTCAGCACCAGCACTGCGGCAAGAAAAGCGAATCTCGGCATCCATCCTCCTGTCCGGCGGGGCTCGCCCGCCCGATCCTCACTTGCTGCCGGTCGGCGTCACACCTTCCAGAAGATCCAGCATGGCCTCGACCGTTTCCAGTCGGGTGCCGTCTTCCTGCAGGCTGTAACCAGTCACGGTGGCGGTGTAGCGGCCCTGATCCTCGGTGCAGATGATGGCCACCTGAGTGCGCCCCGGCGGCACGTCGAAGCCGAAGACCGAGAAGCTGGCCTCGCCCGTATCGGGCGTTCCACCATGGTTGCGGAAATGGGCGTCCATGGAGGTACGAGCCAAATTCATGCATTCCGTGTCGGAGTTGAAGCCGGTGACATAGCCCGAGGAAAAGCCCTCGGCCTGGGCCATTGCGGGAACCAGAACGGTCGCCGCAAAGGCAAGCACCGCGCCCCTCATTCCGCGGCCACCGCGGCAACCTCCTGGCCACTTGCGGCCATGATCGCCTTGACGATGTTGTGATAGCCGGTGCAGCGGCAGATATTGCCTTCCAGATAGGCGCGGATTTCGGCCTCGGACGGCTTGGGGTTTTCGGCCAGCAGCGCCGTGGCGCTCATCACCATGCCCGGTGTGCAGAAGCCGCATTGCAGGCCGTGATGGTCCTGAAATGCCTGCTGAACCGCGGACAGTGTCCCGTCCGCCCCGGCGATGCCTTCGATGGTCTTGACGTCCGCGCCCTCGGCCTCGGCCGCCAGCATGGTGCAGCTTTTCACCGGCTGGCCGTTCACATGCACGACGCATGCACCGCATTGGCTGGTGTCGCAGCCCACATGGGTGCCAGTCAGCTTGAGCCCCTCGCGGATGAAATCGGACAGCAAAGTGCGCCCTTCTACGGAACCGGAAACGGATTTCCCGTTCACGGTCATCGTGACCTGGGTCATGAAATTCCTCCCTTGGTTATGGAATTATCCAAGCACGGAATCGTTGAAGGACAAATGAAAAATTTTTTGAATGGTCAAAATTTGATCGTTTCCGCTGGCGCTACCCGTTCGGGTTGCGTCCGGCGCGGGGTTGTGGCCGGGTCGGGATTTCCTTCAGCAATCCCCCCACCCCCATGGCCGAGATATCGGCTGCGCTGACAGGCACCCCACAGGCAACCCGTTCCAGCACCCAATCGGCCCCGTTTAGCGCCGGCGAGCGGGCGCAGCCCGGCAATCCAATCACCGGCGCCGCCCCAATCTGGCCTAAAAACAGAAGGTTACCGGGATCGACCGGCATTCCGAAACGGGTGATCCGCCCGCCCGCAGCAACCACGGCCGAGGGCGCAACGTCGTGGAAGTCAGAGGTGGCCGAGGCCGTGAGGATCAGTTTCAGCGCGCCCGGAAGATCCGTCAGCGCCCCGGTGATTGCGCCGGTGTCATGGGCCACGATCCGCACGGTCTCCAGCGATATGCCGAGCGCCTCCAATCGCCCGGCCACGGCGCGAATGCCCTTGTCCTCGGGGGAAACGGGATCCCCGGGCACTTCTGTCACGATCAACCCCGCGCTCTGGAGTTCCACGGGCCGGACCGAGAGCGCGTTGCGGGCGGCCTTCTCGGCCCGTGCCAGCGCGTCCTCGCTGACCCCATAGGCGATGATCTTGACTGTCCCCACCATCATTCCCGGCCAGGCCCGCTGCCAGCGCGGCACGGTGGCCAGCGTGATCATCGGATCGACCGCATTGAGCGCCTCGACCGCCGCCACGTCGATCCCGACCACTCCGGGCCGCGTGGCGCGGATGTTGACGCGGCCTGTAAAGGCCTCCTGCACCTCCAGCCCTGCCACCGCCGGATCGGGGACCAGAGCGGCGGCCAAGCGGCGGGCGGCTTCGTTTTCCTCTATGTCTGAGGGGTCCAGCCGCGCCACCGTCACGCGGGTCAGACCATTGGCCGCGAGCAGCGCGATGTCGTCACGGCTCAGGACCCGGCCCTTGCGCAGCCGCCCCTTGGTCAACTGAACCGAATGGGCGAGGATCGTCCCTTCAGCGTCATGCAGGGGAACCGGCCCGAACCTCATGCCTTGCGCAGCCGGCTGGTGATTTCCGCCATGATCGAAATGGCAATCTCCGCCGGTCCCTGCGCGCCGATGTCCAGACCCACAGGACCATGGATGCGGGCAATCAGGTCCGCGCTGAAGCCCGCCTCGGTCAACCGTTCCACCCGTTTGGCATGGGTTCGGGTCGAGCCGAGGCAGCCTAGGTAGAAACAGTCAGACCCCAAAGCCGCCCGGATCGCCGGATCATCCAGCTTGGGATCGTGGGTCAGCGTCACGACCGCCGTGCGCGGATCGAGTCCGTAGGCCGCCAGCGCCTCGTCCGGCCAGTCTTCCATCAGCGTCTCCCCCGGAAACCGCGCCTCGGCCCCGAAGGCGGGGCGCGGGTCGATCACCACCGGGTCATAGCCCGCAAGCCGCGCCATCGGCACCAGCGCCTGTGCGATATGAACCGCGCCCACGATGGCCATGCGCAGGGGCGGGTTATGAATGCCAATGAACCAGTCGCCCTCGAAGCCCGATTTGTCGGTGCGGAACCGCTCGGCGATTTCGGTCTCCAGCGCATCGCCCTGCCCGGTGACCAGCCGCCGCGCGCCGGTCTCGGGGTTCACCACATAGGCCACTTGTTCGCGCCCCGCGCGGGCATCGACCAGCGCCTCCAGCATCTCGACAGGGATGACGCGCCCCACGGGTTCCACCAGCACCCGGATGCGTCCGCCGCAGGCCAGCCCGACGGCAAAGGCCTGTTCATCGGCGACGCCGAACTCCAGCACTGTCGCCGTGCCGCCCTCCAGGCAGTCGATGGCTTCGATCACCACCGCCCCCTCGACGCAGCCGCCGGATACGGAGCCCTCCATCTCGCCCTCGCCCGACACGACCAACTGGCTGCCCACGGGCCGGGGCGCGCTGCCCCATGTTTCAATGACAGTGGCCAGTGCCGCACCCTTGCCACGGCGATGCCAGTCCAGCGCGATTTCGGGAATGCGGTCATAGTTTGGTGTCATGGCGCGGCGGTGATCCTTGTCTGGAAGCAGTTGTTGCGGGCCGATCTGACATCAACATAGGCGACATCTCCGCGGCTGAGAAGCTGTGCTGCATAGTCTGTGACATCGTCGAATGCGATGATACGTCCGGTGCCATAGATGATCCGGTCATCGCCGCCATATGCCTTGAGCAGATAGTCCGGCGATGTGCTCAGGATCGGCGGCAGGCCGTCGCCCGCCCAGGGGGCGCACTCATCGGCACACAGGAAAACCGGACCCGTTTCCGCATAGGGCTGTAGCGTCGGGAAAGGGCGGGCTGACAGGATCAGGTAATCGGCACCCTCCGGCACATCCCGCAGGCAGGAGCGGCAGGGCACCCCCACCCCGTCCGAGATAGCCCGTTCGGCAGGCTGGCCATTGGCGTCAGGGCCGCCGGATCGGACGGAAGCGACGAAGGCAGAATCGAGCGGATGAAATCGCAGGTGCATGATGCGGTCCTTTCGGGTGGTGGAGTTGTCCCCCAACCTTTCCGGCCCGCAGCCTACCGGGGCGACCCGGAAGCTGCGCAAAAGGCGCTTCGAAGCGCCTTGTTACGGGCCTTCCAAGGCCCGTCCCCCGCGCCCGGCATCACCCCGACCGCTACAGATCCATCAGGCTGGGTCTTGCGTTCAGCTGTTCCACGTCGAACCCGGCGATCTTCTTGTAGGCCCCGGCGATCTCGGCCAGTTCCTCGCGGCTCATCACCTCCGAGATATCGCCAAACCCGTCAGGCGCCCGAGCGGCCACCTTGTCCAGCACCACGTCCGGCCCGTCGCCCCGATTGGCCAGCACCAGCGCATTCACCGCCTCGCGGCGGTCGTCATCATAGGCCTGGAGCGCCTCTGCCCCCTGCCCATGCTTCAGCAACTCCCGCGCCAGAACCCGGCCATCGAGAATCGCCTGCGTCGCCCCGTTCGAGCCAATGGGATACATCGCATGGGCCGCGTCCCCCAGAAGCGTCACGCGCCCATGGCTCCAGCGGGGCAGCGGATTGCGGTCGACCATCGGATATTCCCAGATGCCTTCCGCGTCGCGGATCAGGGCCGGAATGTCCAGCCAGTCGAAGCACCAATCCGCGAAATGATCCGCGAAATCATGCAGGTGTCCCTCGCGGTTCCAGTCCTGCCGGTTCCATTGGTAGTCGGCTGGCTTGGCAAGGTCGGCGATCCAGTTGATCCGAAGATCCCCGTCCTCGAATTCCTGAATCGGGTAGCAGACGAATTTTCGATCCGCCGTGCCCGCCATCGCCATGCTCCGCCCGGTCAGGAAGCTTCCGGCCCGCGTCACGCCGCGCCACATCATCGTGCCACGCCAATGCGCCGGGCCTTCATCGGGATAAAGCGCCGCGCGGAGGGTCGAGTTGATCCCGTCCGCGCCGACCAAAACCAGCCCGTGAAGGTCCGGCAGAGGCGCGCCCGTCCGGCGGTTGACCAGATGCGCCACGACGCCATGGCTGTCCTCGTCCCATCCGGACAGCGCGGCCCCCAATGTGATCGCCTGCGGCCCGCAGCGCGACAGCAGTTCCCGGTAGAGCAGGAACTGCAACTCGCCGCGATGGATCGAATATTGCGGCCAGAGATATCCTGCCTCCAGGCCGCGCGGTTCCGACCAGATCAACCCGCCCTGTTGCGAGAAATAGGCGACCTCGGCGGTGCGCAGCCCGATCTGATCCAGCTGTGCCTCAAGCCCCAGATCGAACAGTTCTCTCACCGCATGCGGCTGAAGATTGATTCCGACGCCCAGAGGTTTGATCACCTCCACCGCTTCGACGATATGAAAATGAATGCCCGCCTGATGCAGCGACAGCCCCAGGCTGAGCCCACCAATCCCTGCGCCCGCGATGATGACCGTCATGGCCTGCCTCCTCTTCTGCACCTGCTGCCTATTGTCTTGGCATAGCGCGTCCCGTCCGCATCGCATAGCCCGCCCTCTGACGCAGCGCGCTTGACCACCGCGCCGAGATCGGGCATCGCAAGCGGGCATTTTCAGGAGACACATATGATCCGCGGATTATACGATTGGACGATCAGCCTGGCCGAACATCGCTATGCGCTGGTGGCGCTGGCCATCGTGTCCTTTCTGGAAAGCTCGGTCTTTCCGATTCCGCCCGATATCCTGATGATCCCGATGATCATCGCAGCACCGCGCCGTGCGTTCCTGATTGCGGGCGTCTGCCTTGTCTCCTCGGTGCTTGGCGGGCTTCTGGGCTATTATATCGGTTATGGCCTGTTCGAGAGCGTCGGCCGCCCGGTGCTCGAATTCTACGGCAAGGATGCCTATTTCGACGATTTCGCCACCCGCTACAACGAATACGGGGCCTGGGCGGTACTGATCGCAGGGGTGACACCCTTCCCCTACAAGGTCATCACCATCATGTCGGGGGTCACGCAGTTGAACCTCGGCGTTTTCATCGTGGCCAGCATCGTCGCGCGCGGATTGCGGTTCTTCATCGTCGCGACGCTTCTGTGGAAATTCGGCGCACCTATTCGTGATTTCATCGAACGCCGCCTTGGCTTGATGTTCATCCTGTTCGTGGTACTGCTGGCTGGCGGTTTCTATGTGGTGAAATACCTATGACCCTGATCGACAGTCTGACACGACGCACGCTTCTGATTCTGGTTGGCCTCGGCTCTGCCGGCCTCTTCTTCGGGGCGCTGATCTTCCAGTACGGGTTTGGCGTGCAGCCCTGCGCCATGTGCTACTGGCAGCGCTGGCCGCATCGGGTGGGTATTTTGGTCGGCCTCTTCGGCGGACTCATCCCCAAGGCGCTGATAGCCTGGGCCGGTGCGCTGAACATGGCCGTGTCCACCGGGCTGGCCGTCTTCCATTCCGGTGTGGAACGTCACTGGTGGGACGGACCGGCCTCCTGCACCTCGCGCGGTGTAGACCTGCTGAATTCGGAATGCGGGCTGCTGGACCCTGATTGCGGAACCGGCATCGTGTTGTGTGATGAGATCTCGTGGCAGTTCCTTGGTCTCTCCATGGCCAATTACAACGCCTTCGCCTCGGCGATCATGCTGGTGATGTGCATCATGGCGGCCCGCCGCGCGGCCTGACCTCGATCCGATTCCCCCTATACATTTCCCAACCAGACAGGTAGGGGTCCGGCTTTCCGCGGGCACAGCGCCCCGCGCTGCCCTGATGGACTGCCCCTTCCCATGATCAAGACCCTTGCTGATGCCCTCGCCGAGCGTGGCTATGACACCCTGACCGCCGTGCAGGAGGCCGTGACCGACCCCGAGTTGCAGCACTCAGACCTGCTGGTGTCGGCGCAGACCGGATCGGGCAAGACCGTGGGCTTTGGCCTCGCCATCGCGCCAACCCTTCTGGGAGAGGCCGAGGTGATGGGCCCGGCAGAGGCGCCGCTTGCGCTGGTCGTCGCCCCAACCCGCGAACTGGCCTTTCAGGTGATGCGGGAACTGAGCTGGCTTTATGCCAAGGCAGGGGCACGCGTGACCTCCTGCGTGGGCGGCATGGACTTCCGCGACGAACGCCGGGCGCTGGAACGCGGCGCCCATATCGTCGTGGGCACGCCGGGGCGTCTGCGCGACCATATCCAGCGTGGCACGCTCGACATGACGGGCCTGCGTGCCATTGTGCTCGATGAGGCCGATGAAATGCTCGACCTGGGCTTCCGCGAAGACCTCGAATTCATGCTCGGTGAAGCGCCAGAGGATCGCCGCACGCTGATGTTCTCGGCCACCGTTCCGCCGATGATCGTGACCCTGGCGCAGCATTACCAGCGTGATGCGGTGCGCGTCAGCACCCAGGACGCGGGCCGCCAGCATGCCGACATCACCTATCAGGCCCTGCGCGTGGCCGAGGTGGATGCGGAAAACGCCATCATCAACCTCCTGCGTTATCACGAGGCGGAAAACGCCATCGTCTTCGCCAATACCCGCGCCACGGTGGCCCGCCTGACGGCGCGCTTTGCCAACCGGGGGTTTTCTGTGGTCAGCCTGTCGGGCGAGCTTAGCCAGAGCGAACGCACCCATGCGCTGCAGGCCATGCGCGACGGGAGGGCACGGGTCTGCGTGGCGACCGATGTGGCCGCGCGGGGCATTGACCTGCCCAATCTGGAACTGGTGATCCACGCCGATCTGCCCTCGAATTCCGAAACGCTCCTGCACCGCTCCGGCCGCACGGGCCGTGCCGGGCGCAAGGGCATCTCGGCTCTGATCGTGCCACCCAAGATCACCAAGAAGGCCGAGCGCCTGTTGAAATGGGCGAAGATCACGGCGGAGTGGACCGTGCCGCCCTCTGCCGATGACATTTTGCGACAGGATGAGGAGCGGCTGCTGACCGATCCCGCTTGGGAAGATGAGATCACCGAGGATCAGGCCACTTTCGCCACCCGGCTGCTGGAGGCCCACAGCCCCGAGGCCATCGCGGCGGCCTATCTGCGGCTCTACCGCAGCCGCCATTCCGCCCCCGAGGAGCTGAGCCCACCCGATGCGCGCACCGCCCCGAGAGAGCGTAAACCCTTCGGCCCAAGCCGCTGGTTCGCCCTGTCGGTCGGCGCGAATGACCGGGCCGAAGCCCGCTGGCTACTGCCGCTTCTGTGCCGCGCGGGCAATCTGGACAAATCCGCCATCGGCGCGATCCGGGTTGGCACGGCGGAAAGCTATGTGGAACTGACCGAAGCGAGCGCGGAGAGCTTCATCGCCACATTGGGCGACAATGCGGAACTGGATGAGGGCATCACCGTGAAGGTGCTGGACAATGCCCCCGATCTCTCCACCCTACCCCGCCCCGGCAAACCCGGTCCGCGACCCTCTGGCCCGCGCTTCGACAAGCCCCGCCGCGATGACAAGCCCCGCCGGGAGGATCGCCCGAACCGGGATGCCAAGCCGCGCCACACGCGGGAAGACAGGGCAGAGCGTGACGCTTACCTCAAGGACGCCGTCAAGCCGCTTGGCAAACCCCGCCGCGACAGTGACGCCCCCAAGGGCAAGCCGCGTGGCAAATCCGCTGATGGCCCCAAAGGCAAAACCTTCGACAAGCCGCGCAAACCCAAGAGCGATGGCGGCAAACCGCGCGGGGACAAGCCCTGGTCCGATAAACCTCGTGGGGACAAAACCCGGCCCGACAAACCCCGCTCTGACAAGCCAAAGGGCCCCAGACCTGACGGGAGCAAGCCGCGCCGCGATGCGCCTGCTGCCGCCCCTGCTGCGCGCAGCTCTGCCGCCGATCCTTCGAAGCGGTTCGAGCGTCCGGGCGCCAAGCCCAAACCGGCGCGCGCGGGCAAGGCAGGCTTGAACAAACCCGGCTCGAAGCCGCGCAAGGGAGGCGATCAGCCGCCGCGCCGGCCCAGGGGTTAATCCAGCGCCGAGATGAACCGCACGAGGTTCTCGGCCACGACCTCGCCTGCCTCCAGCAGTAGCGAATGCTTGAGGTCGGGCAGGATCACCAGTTCCGAATTGGGCAGTGCCTGATCTATCAGCCGGTTCAAGCGCGGATTGCAGCCGCCGTCAAACTCGCCCGTCAGCACCAGAGAGGGCGCGGTGACCTCGTGCAGCCAGGGGGCCATTTCCGTTCCTGCATAGATGCGGAAGACATTGAGGAAGACCTCCGGGTTCGTGTCCACCACCTGTTTCAGCCGATTGCGCACCACGTCCGGGTGGGCGGTGATAAACCCGTCGGTGAACCAGCGATCCGACAGCGTTTCCAGCACCTGTGGAATGCCTTTCTCCTCCATCGCGCGCACGACACCCCAAACCTTGGCGCTGTCATCCTCCGTGCGGAAGGCGGCGGTGGAGAGCAGCCCGAGCGACAACACCCGGTCCGGGTAATTCAGCGCATAGGCCGGGCCGATCATGCCGCCCAGCGAATGGCCCGCGAAATGCGCGGTCTCGAACCCTGT
This sequence comes from Nioella sp., assembly GCF_965215655.1. Classification (GTDB taxonomy): domain Bacteria; phylum Pseudomonadota; class Alphaproteobacteria; order Rhodobacterales; family Rhodobacteraceae; genus Nioella. The sequence goes on along the minus strand of NZ_OZ244111.1, from coordinate 1,466,354 downwards.
CCGCTCCCGCACCCGTTCAAGATCGGCCACCAGCTCATCGAGCCCGAATTCCCCTGAAGGCATCGGCGACGCCCCATGCCCGCGCAAATCGTAAGTGACCACGGTGAAATGCGGGGTCAGCACAGGCAGCGCCCGCGCCCAAGTGTTGCGCGCAGCGCCGATCCCGTGGATCAGGAACAGAGGCGGGCCCGCGCCCTGAATGCTGTATTCGCAGTCGATCACGTCAGTCATGTCCGCCCCCCTAATCCGGAAACCGGTCGGAGTTCAGCTCCCCGCCCGTGCCCCAGTCTGATTTCTCGATATCGGTGATGATCACATGGACGCTGGCCGGGTTGCCGCCTGCGGTGGCGACAAACGCATCGGTCAGAGCCTTCACCATGTCGCGTTTCTGGTCGGTGGTGCGACCGGGGAACATCTCCACTCGGATAATCGGCATTATTTCTGTCCTTTCAGAATGCTACTCAGCAGCCACAGTGGCGGGCCTGCCGGTGAAACGAGGCATGACCTCTTCCGCGAAGCACTGCATCGCGTCGAGCGTATCGGACGGGTCCAGCCCGAAATTGAAGTTCAGGATGACACGGTCGATCCCAAGGTCCGCATAAGGCCCCAGCTTGTCGATCATTTCCTGTGGTGTGCAGATGAGCAGGCTTTCCCCAAGCTCCGCGACCGGCGTGGCGCAAGGCAATTCCCGCACCATGCCATTGTCGACCAGCCCCGGCCCGGTGAAGACATTGTCGAACCGCCCGTAATAGCGATGCGCGGCCTCTACCTTGCGCTGCCTCTCCGTCGCACTCTGCGCGATATGGGCCACGCGCGACAGCGTCAGGGTCAGCCCGTCGCCCGCGCCATCCATATCCGCCTTGGCCCGGTTAAACGCCCCAACCTGATCCAGCAGCAACTGGTGATTGCCCGATAGCGGCGTCGTCTGGATGTGGAACCCGCGCTTGGTGCAATGGTAGATGCCTTCGGGGTTCATCACCGCCATCATCATCGGCGGTCCACCGGGGCGCACGGGGCGGGGCATGATGGTGAGGGGATCGAACTTGTAATAGTCGCCGTCCCAGCTGACCTCTTCCTCGCTCAACAGCGCCTGAAGCACGGCGAGCGATTCATTGAACCGCGCCTGCGTTTCCTCCATCGGGACGCCGAGGCGCTCCATCTCGTATTTGAACGCTCCGCGCCCGACACCGAGCAGCAAGCGGCCTTCGGTGAAGATATCGGCAACCACGACCTCGCCCGCATAGACCCGCATGTCATGCAGCGGCAGCACGACGATCGAGGTCATGATCTTCACCGATTTTGTCATTGCCGCGATCTTGACGGCGAATTGCAGCGGTGCGGGCATCATCAGGCAATTCATCAGGTGATGTTCGGTGATCGACACCGCGTCGAACCCCATCCGGTCGGCCAGCGCCGCCTGATCGAGCATGTCGCCGTAAACCCTGTCCCCGCCATAGGATTTGTCGGGGTAGTCCGAAGACAGTTGAGCCGAAAACTCCATCGCGCGCCTCCCTGTTGCGGGATCAGAGTGGCATGAGGCTTTGAATCTGGAAAACGGATTTTATCTATGCAGTAATTCGATTTTCCTGCATTATCTTCCCATGAACATAGCCGCCATCCAGACCTTTCTGGCCGTTGTCCGCTGCCGCAATCTCAACCGTGCGGCGGAGCAGCTGAATGTCACGCAATCGGCCGTGACGGCACGGTTGGACAGCTTGGAACAGGCGCTCGGGGCACAACTGTTGGTTCGGTCGCGCAAAGGGGCGACGCTGACCAAGGCGGGCTTTGCCTTTCTGGAACAGGCAGAGGTCATCGCGCGCACATGGGACAATGCCCGCGCCCGCGCAAACCTGCCACGCGGCGTCACACGACTGTTCAGCTTCGTCTGCGATCCGGGGCTTTGGACGGGGCTGGGACAACGCTGGATCGACGGCATCCGCAGCGCCCATCCCGAGACCGCCATCGAAATCTGGGCCGGGCTGGCCCGCGATGCGGAAGCCTGGCTGCAAAGCGGGATGAGCGACGCGGCGCTGCTGCCGGAACCGGTGATTGGTGCGGGAATCGACCATCGGGACTTTGCCCGCGACCGGCTGATCCTTGTAACGACCGCACCCGATCTGCCCTGGCAGAGCCATTACATCTATGTCGACTACGGCCCCCTTTTCCGTGCACAGCACGCTGAAGCCTGGCCAACCGATGAAACCGCAGCGCTGGCTTTTTCCACCCCGGATTGGGCGCTGGACCATATGCGCCATGCCGGCGGTGCGGCCTATCTGCCCGAGAGGATCGTTCAGCAGGATATCGAGGCCGGGCGGCTTCACCGGGTTCCTGATGCTGTCGGTTTCGACCGGCGGCTTGTCCTTTCCTGGCGCAGGGCCAGCGCCGACAGTTTTGCCTTCCTACAGCCCTCAGACCCGGCTGAAACGACTGGTGGATAAAAGCAGGCTGGTTTCCGAGGTGCTGACACCCTCCAGCCTGCGGATATCGCGCAAGGCAGTATCCAGCGCCTCCAGCGTCTCGGTGCCAAGCTCCACGATCAGATCCCATTTGCCATTGGTGGAATGCACCGCCTGAACCTCTCTCCGTCCGGACAGTTGCCGGCGGATACGGTCCATCCCCGGCCCTTCGATCCCCAGCATAGTCAGCGCCCGCACCGGGCTTTGGGCGATGTCGCTTCGGGTCACAACGGTGAACCCCCGAATCTCCCCAGCCTTCGACAACCGCTCCATCCGCGCGCGGACCGTGGCGCGGGTGACGCCAAGGTCAATCGCAAGGTCCGAGACAGAGGCCCGCCCGTCGCGGCGCAGCGCGGCCAGCAGCGCGCGATCCGTATCATCCATTTCGGTCATGGTAGATGCTCATTTTGTTTAATTAGCCCCCAATATGACCACTCTGACCGCTTCTGTCCAATCCGATCCGGGCGCTATTCCTTGGAAAACGCGCATTCAGGACCACTTCAAAATGACTTCACACCCCTGCCTTATGATCGGCGCCCCGGTGGATAGCGGCAAACGCACCCGTGGTTGCCTGATGGGCCCCGACGCCTTCCGCACCGCTGGCCTTGCCGAGCATCTGACCAGCCTCGGGATCGACACCCGCGACCTTGGCGATGTGACCCAAGCCCCCCTGAGGGACCTGACCACAACTGGCAAGGTCCACGCGCTGGCGGAAACCGTCGCCTGGACCGAGGCGCTGATCCCCGCCGCGCGTGACGCGATGGCCAAAGGCTTCCCGATCTTCCTTGGCGGCGATCACAGCCTGTCGCTTGGCACCGTGGCGGGTGTGGCAGAGTATGCTCAGGCGCAAGGACGCCCACAATTCGTGCTTTGGCTCGATGCCCATTCCGATTTCCACACGCCCACGACCAGCGGGTCCGGCCACCTGCACGGCACACCCGTTGGCTATATCACCGGCCTGCCCGGTTTCGAGCATTTCCCGGCGCTGAACGCCCCCGTCCCGCAGGACAATGTCTGCATGATCGGACTGCGGTCCGTCGATCTGGAGGAGAAACAGGCGCTCGCCGCGACCGAGATCACCTGCCACGACATGCGCGCCATTGACGAACATGGCATCGCCGCCCCCTTGCGCGACTTCCTGGCGCGGGTCGAGGCCGCCAATGGCCTGCTGCATGTCTCGCTGGATGTCGATTTCCTCGATCCTTCTATCGCCCCCGCCGTCGGCACCACCGTGCCGGGTGGCGCGACCTTCCGCGAAGCGCATCTGGTCATGGAGATCCTGCATGACAGCGCGCTGGTGACCTCGCTCGACCTTGTCGAACTGAACCCCTTCCTTGACGAACGCGGGCGCACCGCCTCTCTCATGGTCGATCTCACCGCATCGCTGATGGGCCGTCGCGTCTTTGACCGCCCCACTAGGAGTTTCGCCGCATGACGTTTCTGCCCCAACCCTCCGATCGCGCTTATGTTCCCTTTGTGTCGGTCGAGAACATGATGAAGCTGGTCCACACCATCGGACTGGAACGAATGCTGGTGGAGATGGCCGGATATATCGAGGAGGATTTCCGCCGCTGGCCGCTTTTCGACAAGACCCCGCGCGTGGCGGCACATAGCCCCGTGGGTGTCATCGAGCTGATGCCGACCTCGGATGGAGAGCAATACGCGTTCAAATATGTGAACGGCCACCCGACCAACACCAAGGCGGGGCTGCAGACCGTCACGGCCTTCGGGCTTTTGGCGGATGTGGCCACGGGTTATCCGACGCTGCTCAGCGAAATGACCGTGCTGACCGCGATCCGCACCGCCGCAACCTCTGCCATGGTGGCCAAGCACCTGGCCCCGAAAGGCGCAAAGACGATGGCGATGATCGGCAATGGCGCGCAGTCGGAGTTCCAGTCGCTGGCGATGAAGGCCGTCGTGGGCATCGACACCGTGCGGCTTTACGACATCGACCGGGCCGCGACAGCAAAGGCCGCCCGTAACCTCGCCGGTCAGGGGCTGACCGTCGTCACCTGCGCGACGCCAGAGGACGCGATGGAAGGGGCGGAAATCATCACCACCTGCACCGCCGACAAGCAATATGCCACGATCCTGAATGACAACATGGTCGGGGAAGGCGTGCACATCAACGCGATCGGTGGCGACTGCCCGGGCAAGACGGAGCTTGCGCCTGCGATCCTGCACCGGTCCACGATCTTCGTGGAATACCCGCCGCAAACGCGGGTGGAGGGCGAGATTCAGCAACTGGACGAAGATCATCCGGTAACGGAGTTGTGGCAGGTCATCCTGGGCGAGGCCGAGGGCAGGGTGTGGTCGCAACAGATCACGCTGTTTGACTCCGTGGGCTTCGCCATCGAGGATTTCTCGGCGCTTCGCTATGTGCGGGACCGGCTGGAGGGGACGGAGCTGTTCGATCAGCTCGATATGCTGGCCGATCCCGACGACCCGCGGGACCTGTTCGGAATGCTGCAGCGCGCCAAGGGGTAAGGGAGTTTCGCCGCCTTCGGCCTCGACCCGCGAGGGGATCCTCCCCCCGCCCCCCCTGGAGTACTTGGACCAAGAAGAAACGCAGCACGCGTCAATGGAGGGTCAGTTCCCCCACCACATTGCGCCATTCGCCCGGGCCGATCAGTTTGCGATGTGTGAAGCGCACGGAATGGAGTGGACCTTCGATCTCTTCCTGCCAGAACTCGATGAAAGAAAAGAGTTTCGGGTGGTCAGGGGCGAGGTCGTAATCCTGCCAGATGAAGCTGTTCAGCACATGCGGATAATCTGGCATGTGATAGAACATCTCGGCCACGGTCAGCCCGTAGCCCTTGAGCATCAGCTCGGTCGGTGTGTCGGGCATGTTCTGCCTCCTGTTCGGCTGCTCACATAGAAATCATGCCACCGGAAGATTAAAAATCAAATAAAACAAATTGTTATCCATCGTGATCCCTGAGTGCCAACTGGACTCGGCGGGTCTGACCAAAGTTGACCAGATACATCAGAATGCCCATCCGTAACCGTTGGCTGCAAACCAGAAAAATGCCTGCAACTCTTGATTGAATCGCGGAGTTGAATCACGAAGCGAACAAAATTTTCGGGAAAGCGCGAAAAGCATGCTACGTTGTCCGAGGCGCTGACCACGACCGACAATACGACTGCGTTCTGCAACTCGGACCGGCTTGTGGTGCGTCGAGGGGGAAGCAATGACAATCGGAAAATCTATGATTGGCGCAAGGTTTTGCGCCGTATTAGGCGTTGCCGCCGTATTGGTTATCTCGCCTGTGGGAGCCATGGCAGACCAACCGGAAATGGGATGCTCGGATGACGAGTACTATGTTTTCCCGAATCCTGGCGCGACAAGGATGGGCTTACCGACGGGTTGCGTACCGAAAGATCAATTGGGGCATTACTGGAGCATGTTGCAAGACGTTGGAAATGGCATTGCGTGGGTCTTTAGTGGCGAGTCTTCATCTGGCACCGAGAACGATCCAAGCTTCACTGGAATGATGGGTGGCATGCGGTAGAGCGCACTGGGTGTGCCTAGCCTTTAAGCCGCTATTTCAAACTAAGATGAAATTCAGAAGCGATTTATGATCCGACGCAAGGTCGTAATCCTTCTTGAAAAATCTGTTCAGCACATGCGGGTGTTCGGGCATGTGATAGAATATTTCGGCCGTGGTCAGCCCATAGGCTTTGAGCATCAATTCGGTCTCTTCCTGGGCCATATACGCGCCTCCTGTTTTTCTGCCTGAAACGAATGCTGCCACAGCCGGATTTAAGAGCAACAAAAACAACTTGTTAGCCAGATGTCGTCGCGAGTGCCAACCGCCCTGACCCATTGCCATTGCACCCCATATCCCGGCCCTCTATACTGCCCGACAACAACATATAGACGCGCGGACAGAAGCGAGCATCAGGCGTGACCGACACCCCAGAACCCCCTGAAAACATGGAAGAAACCGGCCCCGAAACGCCGGCGCCCCATGGCCACCAGATTTCCATCGCCGAGGAGATGAAGACCAGCTTCATCGACTATGCGATGAGCGTGATCATTTCCCGCGCGATCCCCGATCTGCGCGACGGTCTGAAACCGGTTCACCGGCGCATCCTCTATGCGATGCACGAGACCGGCAACAGCCACGACAAGCCCTACCGGAAATCGGCCCGCCCCGTGGGCGATGTGATGGGGAAATACCACCCCCATGGCGACAGCGCGATCTATGACGCGCTGGTGCGCATGGCGCAGGATTTCTCCATGTCGCTGCCTCTGCTGGACGGTCAGGGCAATTTCGGCTCGATGGACGGGGATAACGCGGCGGCCATGCGCTATACCGAAGTGCGGATGGACAAGCCCGCCGCCTTCATGCTGGCCGATATCGACAAGGACACGGTCGATTTTCAGGACAACTATGACGGTAAGGATCAGGAACCGACGGTCCTGCCCTCACGCTTCCCCAACATGCTGGTCAATGGCGCGGGCGGCATCGCGGTCGGCATGGCCACCAATATCCCGCCGCATAACCTGGGTGAAGTTATCGACGCGTGTCAGGCGCTGATCGTGAACCCCGATCTTTCCAGCGAAGAGCTGATGGAATATGTGCCCGCCCCGGATTTCCCCACCGGAGGGATCATCCTGGGGCGCACCGGCGCACGCAAGGCTTACCTGGAAGGGCGCGGCAGCGTCATCATCCGGGCCAAGACGCGGGTGGAGGAGATCCGCAAGGATCGCTACGCCATCGTGCTGGATGAGATTCCCTATCAGGTCAACAAGGCCTCGATGATCGAGAAGATCGCCGATCTGGTACGAGAGAAGAAGCTGGAGGGCATTTCCGCCGTTCAGGACGAATCCGACCGGGTCGGTGTGCGCGTGGTGATCGAGCTCAAGCGCGACGCGACGCCGGAAGTGGTCTTGAACCAGCTCTTCCGCTTTACAAGCATGCAGACCCATTTCGGTTGCAACATGCTGGCGCTGAATGGCGGGCGACCGGAACAGCTTACCCTGCGGCGGTTCCTGACCTCGTTCCTGGATTTCCGCGAAGACGTGGTTGCCCGACGCACCGCCTACGAATTGCGCAAGGCGCGTGAACGCTCGCATGTTCTGTGCGGGCTGGCCGTGGCTGTCAGCAATGTCGATGAGGTCGTGGCAACCATCCGCCGTTCGGCCGATGCCGCCGAAGCACGCGAGGCGCTGATGACACGGCGCTGGCCTGCGGGCGAGATCGCAGATTACATCCGGCTGATTGACGATCCGACCCATACGATGAATGAGGACGGGACATATAACCTGTCGGAAACCCAGGCCCGTGCGATCCTGGAGCTGCGCCTGCAGCGTCTGACCCAGATCGGGGTCAAGGAAGTCACGGACGAGCTGCAGGAACTGGCCGCCAAGATCAAGGACTACCTCGCCATCCTCGCCAGTCGTGAACGGATCATGTCGATCATCTCGGACGAACTGGCTGAAGTGCGCGAGCAATTTGCCGTACCGCGCCGGACGGAGATCGTGGACTGGTCCGGCGATATGGATGACGAGGATCTGATCGAGCGCGAAGACATGGTCGTGACCGTGACCTCGGGCGGCTATATCAAGCGCACCCCGCTGGCCGATTTCCGCGCGCAGAAGCGCGGCGGCAAGGGGCTGTCGGGCGGCGAACTCAAGGAAGACGACGTCGTCACCACCCTCTTCGTCGCCAATACCCACACGCCGCTTCTGTTCTTCACCACTGACGGGATGGTCTACAAGCTCAAGACCTGGCGTCTGCCCCAAGGCGGACGCACGTCCAAGGGCAAGGCAATCGTCAACATCCTGCCGATCCCGACCGGCGTTTCTGTCGCGGCGGTGCTGCCCATCGACCGGGATGAGGACCACTGGGACGAATTGCAGATCGTCTTCGCCACCTCGGCAGGCGATGTCCGGCGCAACCAGCTGTCGGACTTCGCCAATGTGCGCGCGAATGGCAAGATCGCCATGAAACTGCCCGAGGACGGCTCCGTCAGCATGGTGAATGCCCGCATCTGTACCGAGGATGACGATGTCATGCTCGTCACCGATGCTGGCCGCGCGATCCGCTTCCGCACCACCGATGTGCGCGTCTTCAAAGGGCGTGATTCCACCGGTGTCCGGGGTATTCGCCTTTCGGATGGTGCAGCCGTTGTTTCCATGGCCGTGATCCGCCATTTCGAGGCCAGCGCCGAGGACCGCGCGGCCTATCTCAAGATGCGCCGCGCCGTGGCCGGTGTGACCGATGAGGCCGAAGACAGCGACGAGGAGGCCGTGGCCGACACCGCGCTCAGCCCCGAACAATATGCGGAGATGTCGGCGGCAGAGGATCTGATCCTGACGATCACCGCCAAGGGATCGGGCAAGCTGTCCTCGTCCCATGACTACCCGGTACGCGGGCGCGGCGGTCAGGGCGTCGCGGCAATGGACAAGGCGATGCGTGGCGGGGCTTTGGTGGCCTGCTTCCCGGTGGAAATGAGCGACCAGATCATGCTGGCCACCTCCAAGGGACAGTCGATCCGTTGCCCGGTTGACGGGATCTCGTTCCGCTCGCGCTCTGCCGGTGGGGTGAAAGTGTTCAACACCGCCAAGGGCGAAGAGGTCGTCTCGGTCGCCTGGATCGCCGAGCAAACCGAGGACGAGGCTGCCGATGCCGTTGAATGACTGGATCCCGCTCTTCCTGTTCGGGGGGGCGGTCATTCTGGCCATGGCGTTGCTGGCCCGCTACCAGTCGGGCCGGTATCAGGACTATCTGGCGCGTCACACGGCGGAAACCGAGAAGGTGACCACCAATCAGAACCGGCAGATCGAACAGCAGGAGGCGCATAATGCCCTTCTGCGCGATCAGAACGCCCTGCTGGACCGCATCGCCACGGCGCTGGAACGCAAGACGTGACCAATCGGCTGGCGCTGGTGGCCTTTCTGGCCCGAGATTATGACGAGGCGATCGACTGGTTCCGGAGGGCGCTGGATTGGCAGCTTCTGGAAGATACCGATCTGGGCGGCGGCAAGAGATGGGTGCGCATGGCCTCGGATGCTGACGCGATGACCCAATTCCTGATCGCGCGGGCGGTGGACGGCCAAGCCGGCGCAATCGGCAACCATGCGGGCGGGCGCGTCGGGTATTTCCTTCACACGGATGATTTCGACGTCAGCCGCGCGCGGATGCTGGCCGCTGGTGTGAGGTTTGAGGAAGAGCCACGACATGAACCTTACGGGACTGTCGCCGTCTTCCACGACCTCTATGGCAACCGGTGGGATCTGATCGCGCCCAAATAGGTGCAATTTCACACAGAACGGGCGCGTATTCGCGCAGTTTGGTGCATTGAGAAACACGCCCTCTATGAGGCATGACGCCGGCAGATGCTGCGCCGCAGCGCAAACCCGTCCCTCAAAGGAGTTCCCAAATGTCCACACTTCAAACCTACGCCCTCCCCGCTGGCCGCATTCTGATGGCCCTGATCTTCGTCGTCGCCGGCTTCGGCAAACTGGGCGATGTTCAGGGCTTTGCCGGTTACATGGCCTCTGGCGGCATCCCCGCCATCCTGGCCTGGCCTGCCGTTCTATTCGAGATCCTTGCCGGTCTGGCCCTGCTGGTCGGCTTCATGACCCGGCCCGTCGCCCTGACGCTCGCCGCATTCTCGATCGTCACGGCCTTTCTTTATCACTTCGATATGGGCAACCAGATGCAGCAGATCATGTTCCTGAAAAACCTTGCCATGGCAGGCGGCTATCTGGTGATCGCAGCCCATGGGGCCGGGGCGCTGTCGCTGGACAATCGCCTTGGTCGGCCCGCCGCGGCCTGACACTCGCCACAAAGGTTAACAACGCCCGCCGCTTGCCCGTTTGCAAGCGGCGGTTGCGTTTTCCGGGGCCTGAACACAGTCTAGCCATCTTTCCGCCCCCGCCCCGCCCCGCGAATGCACCGCCTTTTCCTCAAATCCATAATAAAACCGCCAGATTTCGGACCCAGATTGGTCTCACTGGGGCAAAACGCCGGGGGGCGACTACCAGTCTGCAAGGCTGCCAAGCAGAGAAGACATTGGTCATGACCAACCCGAGCGCCGAACGCATCACGCTGAATGCCACCGCCCAGAACTTGCTGCGGATCGTCATCGCCTCTTACTTTCTCGCCGTCGGGCTTAACCTGATCCCCGGCACCAATCTGACCATCCTCGCCGAGCAAGTGTTGCCCTCCCATGTGGCCGAGCCATTGGCGGCCATGATGGTCTTTGCCCTCGCCTTCCTTGTCATGATCGGCCTCTACATGCGCCCCGCCGCGCTGGTGCTTGGGTTGATGACGCTCTTTGCAAGCTACCTGCAGATGATCGAACTAGGCGTTGCGGACGAACTGGGTACCTTCTGGCGCGATCTCGTGCTGATCGCGGCCCTGATGCTGACCTATGCGGAAAACGCCCCGCGTGATCACCGGATGCGCAGCGCCATTCGCCGCAAGGTGACGCCGCGCCGGGTGGCTCCGGTCGATCATCCGCACCGGCCGCGTCCAGCGGCAGTGACGCCCGCGGCGCCGCAGCCCGCCCTGCCCACAATCGCGCCGGGCGTGGCCTTCGTCAGCCGTCGCAAGCTGGCCGCGAATCTTCCCGATCCGATTGACAACATCTTTACCGAGCTCACAGCAACTGGTTAACGCCCTGCTCCAGCGGGTGTGCCCGGGCGCCGCGCTCTCCGAAATGGGGGCGCGGCGCTTTATCATGGCTCGACGCCATCCCGGTCCGTCCTTCAAGACCGATAAACAATGCCGATGTTTCGCGGCAACTTCATCGGGAATTAAGGCAGACACCTGCCTAAAAGTTCAGGTCTGGTTTCCACTTTGGGAACAATACCGACCCAACCAAGCCATTGCAGAACTAGCCGAGTATAAATCTCCCAGAAGGTTCCCCTTCAGCGGCCTTGTCCTGCCCCAATTGGCGAAGAGACTGTCACTATCGAGCAATTAACCTTAACGGGACAGAGACGATGAACAACCTTACCGAATGGCTCCGCCTGAACTTCCGGGTCTGCCTCTCGGCGACTCTCATGATCGAGGCCGCCATCGGCCTGATTCCGCAACTTAGGGATTGCAACGTCCCGACGGTCGTCGGCGGCATGGAGGGGCTGGAGTACCACTCTGCCGCACTGGCCGCGCTCTTCTTCGTCCTGAGCTTCTGGCTGATCCTGGGTATTCGCACGTCGATGGTCGCCGCCATGTCTATGGCGCTCCTCGTTCTGCCCGCAATCATGACCAACCCCGACGGAGATCCCGCATTGGCCGTCAAGATCACCCTGGTGTCGGTCTTCTCGGTTCCTTTGATCCTATATGGTGGCGGGCGCTACACACTTTACGAAGTTCATGAGGCGCTCAATATCAACCGCGGAACACAGGACAGCGAAACGCAATCCGCTTGACAAATCACTCAGATCGCACTTTATTTAAAACAGGCAATTGATCATCAATTGCCTGTTTTCCATTGTCATTTCCCCTAGTAAAGGGAATGGCCAGCGGACGGCTGGAGTAGCTGAGACAAATGGAAGTTCCTCAAAATGGACAACTGGGACGATCTGAAATTTTTTCTCGCTGTACACAAAAGCGGCACGATGGTTGCGGCGGCCCGCCATCTTGGTGCGAATGTGGCAACTGTATCGCGCCGAATCGAACGCCTTGGCCAGACACTGGGCACACCAGCTTTCATCAAGACATCAGGTGACTGGAAGCCGAATCCGGACCTGGAAAGCCTGCTTTTTCTGATCGAAGAGTTCGAGGGCAAGCTGAGCGCGGAACGAAATCAGATCTCGTTGAAATCCGAAGGCGCAAACCCCGTCATGATCCGGGTCGGGGCGCCTCCCATTGTTCTTGGCGGCGTCCTGTCTGCGAATGTTGGTGATTTTCTGTCTAAAAACAAAGGCTACACGATTGAACTTCACAATCGCACATCACGCTCTGGCCTTGGTGATGTCGACGTTATGATCATGGACACCCCACCAGATCGCGGCAGTCTGATCACCCGCCGCGTGGGAAACATGGAATTCAACACCTACAGAAGGGCGCCCTTTGATATCAACGACGAGTGGATCGGGCTGGTCGACAAGCACGATGACTTCGAGCCGATGCGCCGCGCACGAGCCTTGTTCCGGCGTCCCCCGTCACTTCGTGCAGCGAACTTCTTCGATGCATTCCGAATCTCCAAATCGACCGGTCTGCCTGTGCTGCTTCCAACCTTTTTGGCAAAACGGGATTCGGACTTTCAACCTGCGTTTGACGACATCGAGCCAATCAATGTGGATTTTTGGGCGGCATTCCACAGCTCTAGAAAAAAAGACCAGTCCGCAATAGACGCCATGAACTGGATCGTATCTTCTTTCGAACAGTCGCAAACTATCCTTTTGAATATTGAATAACACCCTTAATTCTCGCAAAGATGCTTTTGCAAGCTTTCAGCTTTAATAGTTTTGGTCAAAGGTTAATATTAAATAAAACAAAAACGAGCTTACAGGCAGAACAGGCATGACATTCGGGAAGATGCTACATCTATTGTGCAGGATGCTGACTGCGTTCCTGCTGACAACAGCCTCGATCGAGGCGCTTGCGGTCATCGACTTGCACTGGACCGTGGGGACGCACGGGATCCACGGTGTGGAATGGACCGCCATCATTGTGTTGTGTGCTCTTATTCTTTCGACAGCGGTCTGGCTTCTCGTCGGCATCCGCAGCCGGGCGGTTGCAATGCTTGGGGTCGCCCTTCTCTGCGGGCTCACCCTTTGGTTCGATGCCATGGAAATCCAGACGGTGTATGGCGCATGGCTGGCCATCGCGGCCGCCGCAACCGCTGTTCCGCTGGTCTTGCGCGGCGGCGGGCAGTTTGCGCTGTACCGCATGGGATGGAAGCGTCTCGCATGAGCGCCACTGCGTGGCTTGGCAAATCACCTCCCCTGGCCTACATCCCCGGTCATGACAAAAGCGATCCACATCATCGGCGGCGGCATGGCCGGGTCCGAAGCCGCCTGGCAAGCGATCAATCTTGGCGTGCCCGTGGTCATCCACGAAATGCGCCCGCATGTGGGCACCTTTGCACACCAGACCGGCAACCTTGCGGAGATGGTCTGTTCCAATTCCTTCCGTTCTGATGATGACGAACAGAATGCCGTCGGCCTTCTGCATTGGGAAATGCGCGCGGCTGGCGGCCTGATCATGGAGATGGCCGACCGCCATCGTCTGCCCGCGGGCGGCGCTTTGGCAGTGGACAGGGAACCTTTCGCCCAATCCGTCACCGACCGGCTGCGCAGCCATCCCCTCGTGAGGGTGGTCGAAAATGAAATCACCGCCCTGCCCGATGACGGGCCTGCGATCATTGCCACCGGCCCGCTGACCTCGGGTGCCCTTGCCGCGGCGATCGCGCAGGAAGCCGGGCAGGACAGCCTCGCCTTCTTCGACGCCATCGCTCCCATCGTCCACGCCGACAGCATCGACATGTCCAAGGCCTGGATGCAATCGCGCTATGACAAGGGCGAGACCGAGGAAGAACGCACCGCCTATCTCAACTGCCCGATGGATCGCGACACCTACGAGGCCTTCATCGACGCCCTGCTGGCCGCCGACAAGACCGAGTTCCACGAGGGCGAGACGGCAAAGTATTTCGACGGCTGCCTGCCCATCGAGGTCATGGCCGAACGCGGCCGCGAAACGCTGCGCCATGGGCCGATGAAACCCGTGGGCCTGACCAACCCGCACCAGCCGGACGTGAAGGCGCACGCCGTCGTGCAGCTGCGCCGCGACAACAAACTGGGGACGCTGTTCAACATCGTGGGCTTCCAGACCAAGATGAAATACGGGGCGCAGACCGAGGTATTCCGCATGATCCCCGGGCTGGAAAACGCCCGCTTCGCCCGATTGGGCGGTATCCACCGCAACACCTTCATCAATTCGCCCACGTTGCTGGACGCCGAGATGCGCCTGCGCTCCCGCCCGCATATCCGCTTCGCGGGCCAGATCACCGGGGTCGAGGGTTACGTGGAATCGGCGGCCATGGGCCTTCTGGCAGGCCGTCTCGCCGCTGCCGAAGTTCTGGGCCAGACGCTGCCGCCCGTTCCGCAAGTCACCGCCATGGGCGCGCTGATCCATCACATCACCGGCGGGGCCGAGGCCAAGACCTTCCAGCCCATGAACGTGAATTTCGGGCTGTTCCCGCCCATTGACCTGAAGGGCGGGCGCAGAAACCGCAAGGCGCGCTACAAGGGCTACACGGACCGCGCGAAATCCGCCTGGCAGGAATGGCTGGACGCGGGCTGAGCGGCGCTGCTAGCCTTTCGCCATGACCCGCAAATTCCTCGACTCGACCTATGATCTGAAAGATCCCGCAGACGTCAAAGCCCATTACGACGAGTGGGCGGCAAGCTATGATGCGGAGATCTCGGAGAATGGCTATGCCCTGCCGCGCCGCGCGGCGGAGGCCCTGGCCGGTCTGGGTCTGTCGCCCGACGTGACGATCCTCGACGTGGGCTGTGGCACCGGGCTGTCCGGTGTGGCCTTCGCCAAGGCGGGCTTCTCCATCTTTGATGGGGTCGATGTCTCCGCCGATATGATGGCCGAGGCAAAGAAACGCGGGATCTATCGCAAGCTGTCGGTCACGGAACCGGGGGAAGCTCTGCCCGATGGCGACTACGATGTGATCGCGGGCGTCGGTGTTCTGGGCCATGGTGCGGCCCCGCCCGGGCTGATCGACCTGATGGTGGAGGCGCTGAAACCGGGCATGATCCTTCTCTATTCGCTGAATGACAAAGCCCTGGCCGACCCGGATTACGCCCGCAAGGTCGCCGCAACCAAAGCGCGTCCCGACCTGGTTCTGCGCCTTGAGGAACACGGGGAACACCTGCCGGGTATCGACTTGAAGTCCACCATATATATCTTTGAAAAGACGTGACCTTTCGCACTCGCTTTGCCCCATCTCCAACCGGCCCCCTGCATCTGGGCCATGCCTATTCCGCGATCCTGGCCCATGACATGGCGCGCGCGACTGGCGGTCAGTTCCTGCTCCGGATCGAAGATATCGACCGCTCGCGCGCCCGGCCCGAATGGGAAGATCTGATCTATGATGACCTGGAGTGGCTTGGCCTGACCTGGGACGGGCCGGTGATGCGGCAATCCGAGCGGCTGGACAGCTATTGCGAAACGCTCGACGCGCTTTGGGCGCGCGGCCTGCTCTATCCCTGCGACTGCAACCGCCGCGACATTGCCGAAGCCGCCTCCGCCCCGCAGGAAGGCGCGCCGATGTTGGGGCCCGATGGCATCGTCTATCCCGGCACCTGCCGCAGCAAGCCACGCCAGCCCGGCCAAATGACCCCGCGCCCATCCGGCGCGTTACGGCTCGACATGGGGCAAGCTGGGTTGGCCAAGGGCGTCTACACCCCCCGGCTCGGCGCCGAGGGTATCGCCAGCTTCGAGGAATCTGGCAACGGAGAGCACATCCGGCACGGGATTGTCGCGTTCACCCCCGATGAGGTCAGTCACGAGATTGGCGATGTGGTGATCGCGCGCCGGGATATGGGCACCTCCTATCACCTGGCCGTGGTCCTGGACGATGCCGCGCAGGGCATCACCGACGTGGTGCGCGGCGCGGACCTGTTCGAGGCCACCCGCATCCACGTCATCCTGCAACGCCTGCTTGGCTTGCCGACACCCCGATACCACCACCATCGCCTGATCCGGGACCAGAACGGAAAACGCCTTGCCAAACGCGACGATGCCCGCGCGATCCGAAAGTACCGGGAAGAGGGCCACAGCCCCGAGGACATCCGTCGCATGATCGGCCTCCCTCAGGCTTAACGGGATCTTTACGCACCCCCGTTAACCTTAACGCGCCCGCCCGCCCCTTCTTCTTGGCCAAAATACTCCCGCCGGAGGCATCCAACAGACGACGCACGGCACCGGCCTCAGGCCAGGGGTGCCATGATCTCCACCTCGTCCCCCGCGCGGATCGCCGTGTAAAAACAGCTCCGCCGGTTGGTATGGCAGGCTGGCCCGGTCTGACGCACCACAGCCAGCAGACAATCCCGGTCGCAATCGACGCGCAGCTCCACCAGTTCCTGCACATGGCCAGAGCTTTCGCCCTTCACCCAGAAGCTTTGCCGTGACCGCGACCAATAGGTCACTCGCCCCGTTTCCAGCGTCCGCGCCACGGATTCGGCATTCATCCAGGCCATCATCAGCACCTCGCCTGTCGCCTCCTCCTGCGCGATGCAGGGGATCAGCCCGTCTGCGGTATATGTCAGCGTTGCGGGATCAAAGCTCATGACCAGCACCCTTTGCAATCTTGTGATTGGTCGCTACCTATAGGGCAGCAGCAGCCGGGAAAAGCCCATGAGCACCGAAAGCGACCTGATCAAGCTTTATTCGCAGCGCATCCTGGCGCTGGCGGCGGATATTCCGCTGACCGACCGGCTGGAGGATCCCCAGGCCACGGTGCGCAAGCGGGCGCCGCTATGCGGCTCGACCGTGACCGTGGATCTCGATATCGAAGACGGTCGCATCATCCGCTTCGGTCAGGATGTGAAGGCCTGTGCGCTTGGTCAGGCCTCTGCCGCGTTGATGGCGGCCCATATCATCGGACGCACCCGCGCCGAGGTGGAACAGGGCCGCGATCAGCTACGCGCCATGCTGAAGGACGGCGCCCCTCCGCCCGAGGCCCCCTTCACCGGCTACGAGGTTCTGGAACCCGCGCGCGACTACAAGAACCGCCATGCCTCGATCATGCTGGCCTTCGAGGCCACCGCGCAAGCCATGGGCGAGGCCGAAGCCGCCGCCTGCGCCTGAACTCCACCTCTGAACAAAAAAACCGCCGCGCTCCGGGGCACGGAGGCGGCGGCAGGTATGCGTGTCGGGGGATCCGGCGGGCCGGGCATTTGGACAGGCAGTTCCAAAGGCCCTGAGGCAGAGGCAGCGCGGGGGTTTGGGGACAGACCCGCAGCTATTGAAAAGCCATCCGGAGATACGACCGCAGGCAGAGGCAAAAGGTCAGAGCGCGCCGGGCAGATGCAGGGCACCCAAGGTCATCACACCGATCGCGAGAACACCGGCAAAATCATAGAGAAGCGAGTCGCGGGAGGTTTCGAGAATCTGGCGGATCTGGGTGATCATGGTTTCCAATTCCTGAACAACTTGTGGCGTGTTAACGCTTTGTTCTCATATTCAGCGCACGGATGCAAGAACTTTATGAGAACATTTGAGAACAAAGCCGGTCCAATGGTTAACGATGGTTAATAGGTTATTAACCTTCCTTACCCGACCGAAATCAGCCCGATGGCCTTCTCCTGCTCCATCAACCACAGCAGAACCCGCGCCGATTGCCCCCGCGGGCTGATCATTTCCGGGTCCCGGTCCAACAGCGCCCGCGCATCCGATTGCGCGATGCTCATCAGGGCTGTCTGCCCTTCCAGATCCGCCACCCGGAACTTCGGCAGGCCCGATTGCGCGGTGCCGATCAGGTCTCCCGCGCCCCGGATCGCCAGGTCTTCCTCGGCAATGCGGAACCCGTCCTCGGTCTCCCGCAACACCTGCAAGCGCCGCGTGGCGGTTTCCCCAAGCGGCGCACGGTAGAGCAGCAGGCAGGTCGACGCGCCCTCGCCCCTTCCCACACGCCCCCGCAGCTGATGCAGCTGCGCCAGTCCGAAATTCTCCGCCTGCTCGATCACCATGATCGTGGCATTGGGCACGTTCACACCCACTTCGATCACCGTCGTGGCCACCAGAACGCGGGTCCGCCCCTCAACGAAATTGGCCATGGCCGCGTCCTTCTCGGCGGGCGGAAGCTGACCATGAACCAGCCCCACGACACCCTCGCCAAGGGCCGCCCGCAGGTGTTTGAACCGCTCCTCGGCGGCGGTCATTTCCACCGCCTCGCTTTCGCCGACCAGCGGGCAGACCCAATAGGCTTGCCGCCCCTCGGCCACTGCCTGACGCAGATGATCTACGACCTCATCCATGCGCGCGGTGCTGACCAGCGCGGTGCGCACCGGTTTCCGCCCCGGCGGCTTTTCATCCAGCACCGAGATATCCATATCGCCATAGGTGGCGAGGCTGAGCGTGCGGGGAATCGGCGTCGCCGTCATCACCAGCACATCCGCCTTCGCGCCCTTCTGGCCCAGTTTCACCCGCTGGCGCACGCCGAAGCGATGCTGTTCATCGACGATCGCGAGCCGCAGGTCAGCGAACTCCACATCGTCCTGAAACACCGCATGGGTGCCGACCAGAATGCCGATCTCTCCCGATTTCAGCGCCTCCAGCTTCGCGCGCCGATCCGCCCCCTTGTCGCGCCCCGTCAGGCTTTCCAGCCGAACACCCGCCGCCTCGGCCAGCGGTTTCAGCCCGTCGAAGTGCTGCGCGGCCAGGATCGAGGTCGGCGCCATCATCACCCCCTGCCCGCCCGCTTCAACGGCGACCAACAGCGCCATCAGTGCCACCAGCGTCTTGCCCGCGCCCACATCGCCCTGCAAAAGCCGGTTCATCTTGACCGGGCTGGCCATATCGGCAGCGATCTCGGCAATCGCCCGTTCCTGCGCCCCTGTGGGATGATAGGGAAGCGATTTCAACACCTTGGCCCGCAGCGCCTCGTCACCCTCACTGACCCGCCCCTTGGCGCGTTTCAGTTTCAGCCGCGCCAGTCCTAGCGTCAGTTGATGGGCCAGCAGCTCATCATAGGCCAGCCTCTCCCGCGCCGGGTGACTGCGCGACAGGGTTTCGGGGCCATCCGGGCAGTGCAACTGCTCCAGCGCATCGGGCCAGGCCGGCCATTTGCGGGATTTCAGCAGCTCCAGATCAATCCATTCCCCGAAATAGGGCGCGCGCGGCAGGGCCGAGGCGATGGCCTTGCTGATCCCCTTCTGGGTGACGCCAGAGGTCAGGGGATAGACCGGTTCATAGGCTGGGATCTCGTCCGCATCGGCAATGGGTAGGATGTGGTCGGGATGAACCATCTGCGCCAGCCCGTCGAAAAGCTCCACCTTGCCGGACACCAGACGGCGGCTGCCCGTCGGCAGAACCCTTTGCAAATAGTCGCCATGGGCGTGGAAGAAGACCAGCTCGAAACTGGTGGCCGCATCCGTCACCTGCACCCGATAGGGCCGCCCGCGCGAAGCCGGTTTGCGGTGCGGGCCCACTTCGACCTCGACCGTCACGATGCCAGGCAATGCGGCGTCGCGAATGCTGTCGCGCCGGGTCCGGTCCACGCCGCCAACCGGCAGGGTCAGCAGCAGGTCCTTGGGCGTTTCCACCCCCAAACCCTTGTAATGCTTTGCCGTTTTAGGGCCGATCCCGTCCAGCCCCTCCAGCTCTGCGAAGAGCGGGAAGAGGATTTCCGGGCGTCCCTTGGGCATCTCAACCATCGGACTGCGCCGCCGCGGCGGCGTCGTTGATCAACGCGAGCCACGCGTCCTCATCAATGGTTTCCACGCCCAGATCGGCGGCCTTCTTGGCCTTCGACCCGGCCCCCGGCCCCGCGACCAGCAGATCGGTCTTGGCGGAGACGGACCCCGAGACCTTGGCGCCCAAAGCCTCCGCCCGCGCCTTGGCCTCGGCGCGGGTCATCTTCTCCAGCGTGCCGGTGAAGACCACGGTCTTGCCCGCGACGGGGCTGTTCGAGGTGGCGGGTGCGGCCTCTGCCTGAACGTCCAACGCGGCGACCAGCCGGTCAATGGAGGCCCGTTCTCGGGGCTGCCCGAACGCCGTTACGAGCGCTTGGGCAACCGTCGCGCCAATCCCGTCAATGCCGGTGATCTCATCCCAGGCGGCACGCGCCTCTGCGGGCACCTCTGTCCAGGCCGCTTCGCGCGTGGCGCTGATCTGGGCGCGGCGGCCTTCATCAGCGGCGCGCGCCCGTTCGGTGGCGATGGCCTCATCCGCGTTTCGGGCCGCGTCGGCGGCAGGCTGCGCGCGATCCACGCTTTCCGCAAGCGCATCCCAGTTTGAGAAATGCCTCGCCAGATCGGCCGCCGCCACCTCGCCCACATGCCGGATACCAAGCGAAAACAATAGACGTTTCAGGGGGATGGCGCGTTTTTCCTCAATCGCCTTGAACAGGTTCTCCGCCGATTTCTCGCCCCAGCCTTCCCGGTTCTTGAGCTGCTGCAAACCGCTGCCATAGCGCGCCTGAAGCTCGAAAATATCAGCGGGTTCCGCGATCCAGCCATCCTTGTGGAACTGCTCCACCTGCTTGGCGCCAAGCCCTTCGATATCAAACGCGGCGCGGCTGACGAAATGCTTGAGCTTTTCCACCGCCTGCGCGGGACAGATCAGCCCGCCGGTGCAGCGGCGCACCGCGTCGCCTTCCTCGCGCACCGCATCCGACCCGCATTCGGGGCAGGTCGTCGGGAACACATAGGGCGCGGCGTCCTCGGGCCGTTTCGACAGATCCACATCCGCCACTTTCGGGATCACGTCCCCGGCGCGATAAACCTGCACCCAATCGCCGACGCGAATATCCTTACCCTCGCGGATCTGGTTGCCGCTGGAATCCCGCCCGGCGATGTAATCCTCGTTATGCAGCGTCGCGTTCGAGACCACGACGCCGCCGACCGTGACCGGGGAAAGCCGCGCGACCGGGCTGAGCGCGCCGGTGCGGCCCACCTGAATGTCGATGGTTTCCAGACGAGTCCAGGCCAGTTCGGCGGCGAATTTATGAGCAATGGCCCATCGTGGTGTGGTCGAGCGCATGCCGAGCCGGGCCTGTAGCGCCAGATCATTCAGCTTATAGACCACCCCGTCGATATCATAGCCGAGCGTCGCGCGGGCCTGTTCGATCTCTCGGTAGTGGGCGAGCATCGCCTCGGTCGTGTCGCAGAGCTTCGTGCGGTCGTTGGTCTGGAAGCCGAGCGCCTTCAGCCGATCAATCGCACCCATCTGGGTTTCCGCGAGGGGCTCCGACAGCTCCCCCCAGGCATAGGCGAAGAATTTCAGCGGGCGTTCGCGGGTGATCGACGAATCGAGCTGTCGCAGCGACCCGGCGGCGGCGTTGCGCGGGTTGGCGAAGGTCTTGCCGCCCCGCTCCGCCTGCCGTGCATTCAGTGCCTCGAAATCGGCATGAGACATGTAGACCTCACCGCGCACTTCCAGCACCTCGGGCGCGCCAGTCAGGACCTGCGGGATGTCGGCAATGGTGCGGGCGTTGGCCGTGACGTTCTCCCCCACCTCGCCGTCGCCACGGGTCGCGGCCTGCACCAGACGCCCGTTTTCATAGCGCAGCGACAGCGACAGCCCGTCAATCTTGGGCTCGGCGGTGAAGGCAAGCGGCGCATCCGGGGCGAGCCCCAGGAAATTCCGGATGAAACGGGCGAATTCCGCCACGTCCTCATCCTCGAACGCATTGCCGAGCGACAGCATCCGCACCGCGTGGGTGACCTTGGAAAACCCCTCCGCCGGAGCGGCGCCGACCTGATCGGTCGGGCTGTCAGCGCGTTTCAGGGCGGGAAAGCGGGCCTCGAGTGCTGCGTTCTCGCGCTTCAGCGCGTCATATTCCGCATCCGATATTTCGGGGGCATCCTGCCGGTGATAGGCATCGTTTGCGCGTGCAATCGCTTCGGCCAGTTCCCTCAGCCGTGCCGGGGCCTCTGCCTCGGTCACGTCCCTCGCCCGGTCTTCCGGTGTCTCGGATTGCGTTGCCATCTCTGCCCCTCGAAACTGTCACGGCCTCCTGAAGTGATAGGAGGCCGCAACCGGGAGGTCCAGTCAGGAAGGGCGATCAGGCCGAGGCGGCAAAGCCCTGAGGCTGCGCCTCTTCCATCGGGTCACGCAGCACGTAGCCACGGCCCCAGATCGTTTCGATATGGTTATCGCCGCCTGTGGCCTGAGACAGCTTTTTACGCAACTTGCAGATAAAGACGTCGATAATCTTCAGTTCCGGTTCGTCCATGCCGCCGTAGAGATGGTTGAGGAACATCTCTTTCGTCAGCGTGGTGCCCTTGCGCAGGCTGAGCAGTTCGAGCATCTGGTATTCCTTGCCGGTCAGATGCACCGCGCGGCCATCCACATCGACGGTCTTGGCGTCGAGATTGACGTTGATCCGCCCCGTCCGAATCACGGATTGGGCATGCCCCTTGGACCGGCGGATGATGGCATGGATGCGCGCCACCAGTTCATCACGATGGAAAGGTTTGGTCAGGTAATCATCGGCCCCGAAGCCAAATCCCTTTATCTTGCTTTCGGTATCGTCGGACCCTGACAGGATCAGAATGGGTGTATCGACACGGGCCAGGCGCAACTGGCGCAGCACCTCGTGCCCGTTCATGTCTGGAAGGTTTAGATCGAGAAGGATCAGATCGTAATCGTAGAGCTTGGCAAGATCGACGCCCTCTTCTCCCAGATCGGTCGAATAGACATTGAGATTGGCATGACTGAGCATCATCTCTATGCTTTTCGAGGTGGTGGGATCATCTTCTACAAGCAAGACACGCATCACGAACTCTCCGAATCTTTCGAACTGGTTACGACCATGGGCACACTTCGTTAATTTCAAGTTATCTTTTTAGATAGTCTTCCGAAAAAATCCATTAATGCAATCCCAAAATTGCATTAAGCGCGAAATCTCTGCAGGGCTGTTGCCTTTAATGCCTGCGTCCCATGTTCGGAAACGGCGCGCGTCCAGCTGTCCAATTCTTCTTCGGACAAGGCGTAAATGCGACAGGCTTCTTCCCGGTCCAGAAGGCCATATGACACGGCGTTCGCAACCGCCGCCTTTCGGCTGGCGACCCATCGTCTGGTCGAGGCACTGGGCAGATCGGCGCGGGTCATCACGCTGCCATCGGGAAGGGTAACGGATTGGACCCCTTTGACACGTCTGATATACATGGCGCTCCTCTCACCGCTCGGGTTTGGGGCCACCCTGTCGCAATAAGTTTAACAGCCGGTAAGCACGTCCCTTGAGGATAGGTGGCATTTTCCTATATTGCGCCTCAAACCCCCGGAGACGCCCATGCCCCTCGACCCACATCCCGTGAACTCTCTTGGCTTTGCCAAACCGCCCACCGAAACCCGGGTCGTGGTGGCGATGTCGGGTGGTGTCGATAGCTCCGTTGTGGCCGCAGAGCTTGCAGAACAAGGCTATGACGTCATCGGCGTGACCTTGCAGCTTTATGACCACGGGGCCGCTTTGGCCAAGAAAGGCGCCTGCTGCGCGGGTCGCGACATCCACGATGCGCGCCGCGTGGCAGAAGAAATGGGATTCCCCCATTACGTGCTGGACTACGAAAACATCTTCAAGGACGCAGTGATCGACGAGTTCGCGGAAAGCTACCTTGCCGGGGCCACGCCGGTCCCCTGCATCCGCTGCAACGAGCGGGTGAAGTTCAAGGATCTGCTGGAAACGGCCCGAGAACTCGACGCGGATTGCATGGCCACCGGGCACTACATTCAACGAATGGACGGCAGCAACGGGGCCGAATTGCATTGCGCGGCGGATTCATCCCGCGACCAGAGCTATTTCCTGTTCTCGACCACAAAGGAACAGCTGGAATTCCTGCGCTTTCCCTTGGGCCATTTGCCCTCGAAGGACGAAACCCGGAAATTGGCAGCGCGATATGGGCTGCCCGTCGCCGATAAACCCGATAGCCAGGACATATGTTTTGTCCCGGATGGAAACTACGCTTCGGTGATCGAGAAACTGCGCCCCGGTGCGGCCGATCCCGGCGATATCGTCGATATGAATGGCACGGTTCTGGGACAGCATCGCGGCGTCATCCATTACACGATTGGCCAGCGCCGCGGATTGGGAATTGGCGGGCTGGATACGCCGCTTTACGTGGTCAAGCTGGACCCGGAGTCGCGTCAGGTCGTGGTCGGCCCGAAAGAGGCGCTGTCCAAGCGGATCGTGCCCGTGCGAGAGATCAACTGGCTGGGAGACGAGCCCTTCACCTCGCGCCCCGAATGGCACCTGGCGGTCAAGATCCGCTCCACCCGCCCCCCGCGCGAGGCGGTGATCCGCCCCATTTCGGACACCGAGGCCGAGGTGGAACTGATCGTTGCCGAAGAAGGCGTCAGCCCCGGACAGGCCTGCGTGTTCTACGACCCAGAGGGCAGCCGCATCTTCGGCGGCGGCTGGATCTGGAGAGGGTATTGATTCCGCCGTTTCGATAACCTGTGCTATGATCCCCTTGTCATATTCAACAGTTCAGGGGGCAATGTCAGTGCAAACAAGGAACGCGATTCTCGTCATTCTTTACGCAGCTCTGGCGGTTTGGGTGGGCACTGCAAAGGCGCAGCACGTTGATGATCAGTGCGAAGCGGAAATAATTCGCCAGATCACTCTGGACTGGGCGCCGGACCGTACGGCAGGGAGATACGACGGTGATACTCCCCAAACCATCTGCTGCGCCGTGGAAAGACCCGACCTAGGAAACCCCGCAGGAAACTTCTACGTCACCGGCCGTGTCGCGGCGATGTATCTCCACCCGAATTCCTCAAATGCCCTATCCTGCTCTGTGCCCCTGCTCACGATGGCGGTCGTCGCAGAGGATTTTTCAGGCGCTTTCACGGAATATGCGGTTGGACAGTACGAATTCCATGTTCAGATGCGGGACTGGATGCGGGAAGACCGACTTGAATACGACGTCATTCAGGAATTCGGAGGCCTGGGGAGTGGGCAGATCATCGAGTTCGGCTGCACACAAGATGGGCGCTACGTCGCGGCTCAGGTCAGATGCCCGTGTGGAAGCGAATATGGCGCTTGCCAGCCCAGATACTCCAACCTCCGGGTCGACCCGATTGAAACTGCGCCGGCTCAGCCGATCCAGCCGGTTCAGTTGGCACCTCAGGGGCAGCCCATTCCACAGGGTGGGCTACGCCATGCGGATTGATCACATCCCCCCGCCCAACAGATAGCTGCGCAGCAGGATCAGCTGATGCGTGGCCACCTGCCTGACCTCTGCGCGATCCATCACCCGGATCATGTCCGCAGGCCCGCCCTGCCCTTCGATCACATAGCCCCCCGGCCCGAAGACCCGCACCGAATTTGGGCGCTCGGCCGGATCCGGACGACCGAGGACCGCTGCGAACCTGTCCGATAGCTGCTCCTCGACGGTATCGCGTTCCAGCGGTGCGACCCGGCGGCCATCATCCCATGTCACCTGACACACCAGCCGGGCCACTGCCTGTTCAGGCCAGGCGCTGGCGTCGTCATGCAGGATCGCCGCCTGCCGCATCAGCGGAAAGACACGCGGGTCAGAGCTTGGCAACTCCTGCAATCGCTCCAGCGTGATCCGCCCGTAACGGGCGCAGGTCACAAATCCGCCGGGGGCGTTTGTGCTCTCGATGTGCAGACCGAAGCGGCCTTCGAGCGACCAGTAGTATAAGTCCCCCACAGTCGGTTCGGGCTGCGCGGGCTCTGGCATCGGAATGAACAGCGGCAAGGCCCCTGCCAGTTGCCGTTCGACCGCATCGCGCTGTTGAAAGGGGGCTTGCGCGATATCCAGCAAAGCGCCCAGATCCGGCGGCGGGGGATCTGCCCTTAGCGGGCCGGTCAGCAGGGCAAGCAACAGAAGGGGCGCGATCAGGCGTAACATATCGGCGATTGTGGCGTAGACAGCCGCGTCCGTACAGCCAGAAGACCGGCGACAACTATGTGACGGAATCGACTTGGCAAATCATTGCGTTGCACGCCAGACTAAGCCAATTACGGCGCGCGCCCTTTGCAGTCCCTGCCCCATCTCCGAGGATCCATGCCCGGCTTTTCTGACGGTTCCGTTTTCTTCGGCCTCATCGGGGGCTTTTTGGCCATCATCGTGGCCCATGGGCGCGGCAGCATCTCGTTTCGGCGGGTGCTGCTTGTCGCGCTTGCCTCGGCCTATGTGCTGCCCCACCTCCTCGCGTGGATCCAGCCCTATTGGCGGGCATTGCCCTGGCTGCCCGAGATCACCGGGG
The DNA here is from genome assembly GCF_965215655.1 of Nioella sp. Taxonomy (GTDB): domain Bacteria; phylum Pseudomonadota; class Alphaproteobacteria; order Rhodobacterales; family Rhodobacteraceae; genus Nioella. Next base: position 1,440,019 of record NZ_OZ244111.1, on the reverse strand, counting down.
GCATGGCGTTTCTGGGCGCGTGGTTCGCGCTTGCGGCGCTGACATTGTTCGAACGAAAGGGCCAGCCCCGCAGGGTGCCGATCTGGGCCGGACTGCTGTTCGCCACAGGCATGGCCTTCGCGGTTCCTGTCCTGCTGGACAGTCTCACCGGTGCCTATCAGCGCCCCTCGCTCAGGGCCGATGTGAACGGCTGCGTGCGCTATACGCCAGGGGCCGAGGACAATCTGGATGCGACCAATCTCTGCGATTACGAGATTGTCGTGGGCCTGTGCCTGCCCGGCGAAGAAAACCCCAGCCCCTGCACACAATCCGTAACGCTGGCCACCGGCGGGACCGCCTCGCTCGATCGCGCGGCTACGCAGCAGTCGTCGGTGCCCGGACATCCGAACGGCTACACGCTGGTGGCTTGCCGCCCGCCACACCGCCCGTCACGCATGACCCACACCACTGGGCGCGGCTATGACGGTGTCTGTCTGCCGGGCGATTGACGCGGAAGGATGTTCAGCCGCGATGATCAGGCACCCAGAATCGCGCGGACATATTCCTGCGTCTCGGCATAGGGCGGCACGCCATCATGGGCCTCGACCGCCTCTGGCCCCGCATTATAGGCCGCCAGCGCCAGACGCCAATTGCCGAAGCGGCGATATTGCTGCGCCAGGTAGCGTGCGCCACCGTCGAGATTTTCATTGGCGTCATGCGGGTCGACCCCAAGCAGCGCTGCCGTATCCGGCATCAATTGCGCCAGACCGATGGCACCTGCATGGCTCAGCGCATCCAGATCCCACCCGCTTTCCTGCTGCACGAGCCGCAGGAACAGATCCTCGGGGATGCCATGGCGGCGCGCGGCGGACCGGGCGACCTCCAGCCAGGGGCCGTTATAGCTGCCGTTGTAATAGGGGATGGTCTCCTCGGCCTCGCTGTCGGGGCGCAGCCGGTCAGAAAACTCGTATTGGGTGGCCGCACGGCTGTCGAGCAGGTCAAGCTGTTCGCTGAACCGGCTCAGGCGGTCGGAACTCAGGCCTTGCGCCAGCGCCCCTCCTGCGGTCCCGCAGATCATGGCAAATACATAAAGACAGGCTTTCGCAGGCACCATGCGCCCTCGCTTCTTTTGCAACTCGCCGCAATATACGGAAAAGACGCGGCATTTCCAGCTTGCCCCTGCCCGCTTGGCAATCCCCCGCGCATTTGGGTTTTCTTAAGCATGTTGCGGTGATCTAAGCTGCGTCACAACGTGAGATTCGAAAACTACGGGGAGAGATCATGGCTGGGTCCGTCAACAAGGTCATTCTGATAGGCAATCTGGGACGCGATCCCGAGGTTCGGTCGTTCCAGAATGGCGGCAAGGTCTGCAACCTGCGCATCGCCACCAGCGAAACCTGGAAGGACCGAAACACCGGCGAACGGCGCGAGCGGACCGAATGGCACTCCGTCGCCATCTTTTCCGAGCCCCTCGCGCGGATTGCCGAGCAATATCTGCGCAAGGGCTCCAAGGTCTATATCGAGGGGCAGCTTGAAACCCGCAAATGGCAGGATCAGTCCGGCCAGGACCGCTATTCGACCGAGGTCGTGCTGCGCCCCTATCGCGGGGAACTGACCCTGCTGGACAGCCGCAGCGACAGCGGCGGTGGCGGCGGCTACGGCGGCGGCGGACAGGGTGGCGGCTATGGCGGGGGCGGCGGCTATCCCGATGACCGTGACGGTGGCTATGGCGGCGGTGGCGGCAGCCAGGGCGGCGGTGGCCGGTCCAACGACATGGATGACGAAATCCCGTTCTAAGGCCCGGAAACCCGACGAGGCGCGCCATGCATGTGCTGAACCCTAGATTCGCGGCCACCTTCCCGCCCCCGGTGATGGAGGCGCGGCGCTGGCTGGATGGTGTCACCTTCCCCGCCGACCGGCCACTGATCAACCTCAGCCAGGCCGCGCCCGTCGATCCACCGCCCGAAGGGCTGCGTCAGGCCATGGCCGAGGCGCTGCTGACCCAGGCCGACAGCCATCTCTATGGTCCGGTTCTCGGGCGCGAGGAGCTGCGCGCGGAACTGGCGCAGCAATGGTCCGATGGGTATGGCGGCATGGTGCGGCCCGATCAGGTGGCAATCACATCAGGTTGCAATCAGGCGTTCTGCGCCGTGATGGCGACGCTGGCAGGCGAAGGCGACGGGGTGATCCTGCCCACGCCCTACTATTTCAACCACAAGATGTGGCTCGACATGACGGGCGTCGAGGCGCAACTGCTGGCAACTGGCGAAAGCCTGATCCCCGACCCGGACGCGGCAGAGGCGATGATCACCGACCGCACCCGCGCCATTGTGCTGATCTCGCCCAACAACCCCGGTGGCGTGGAATATCCCGCCACGGTCATGGCCGCCTTCCGCGACATCTGCCGCCGCCGCAAGATTGCGCTGATCGTCGATGAAACCTACCGCGATTTTCATTCCGTCGAAGGCGCCCCGCATGACCTCTTCACCGATCCCGATTGGGACGACACGCTGATCCAGCTTTATTCCTTCTCCAAATCCTACCGCCTGACCGGCCACCGCGTCGGTGCCATCGTGGCCAGCCCCGAGCGGCTTTTCGAGGTGGAGAAATTCCTCGACACCGTCGCCATCTGCCCCAGTCAGGTGGGCCAGATCGGCGCATTTTGGGGGATGCGGAACCTTGGCGACTGGCTGGCAGGCGAACGGCAGGAGATCCTGAACAGACGCGCCGCCATGGAAACCGCCTTTCAGCGGCTGTCAGGCTGGGAATTGCTCGGCTGCGGGGCCTATTTCGCTTATGTGCGCCATCCGTTCGCCATGCGCTCGGATGAGGTCGCCAAGGCGATGGTATCGAAAGCGGGCCTTCTGACCCTGCCCGGCACCATGTTCGGCCCGCTCAGGCACCAGGGCGGATCGGGACAGGCCGAAACCACCCTGCGCATCGCCTTCGCCAACGCAGATGCCGCCGGATTGGCCGAAGTTGGGCACAGACTTTCCCAGCTTTCCCTCTAGGCCCCTTGCCCCCCTTGCCGCGACCCCCTAAACCTGCGCTTCAGAGCCAGATCAAGGGAGATATCCGGCATGGCACGACGCGCAGGCAAACGGAAGCTGTCAGACTATTTCGTCTGGGCCATTCTCGCCCTTCTGATGTTCGGGCTTGCAGGCTTCGGCATCGGCAACTTCGGCAATTCCGCCGTTCAGGTCGGCTCGGTCGGCAATGCCTCGATTTCGGCCAATGCCTATGCCCGCGCCATCCAGGCGGAACTGCGTGCGCAGGCGGCGGAAGGCGGCCCCTACCAGACGCTGACCGATCTGCGCAATGCCGGGCTCGACCGTGCCATTCTGGAGGGTCTGGTCGCCCGTGCCGCGCTGACCCACGAGGCCGGTGAAATGTCGCTGTCCGTGGGCGACGAAGAGGTCGCGCGGCAGATCACCACGACCTCCACCTTCCAGGGCATCGACGGCAATTTCGACCGCTCCGGATATGAACTGGCGCTGACACAAGCGGGCTATGACGTAGAAGAATTCGAGGAAACCATCCGCGAGGATGTGTCCCGTTCGATTTTGCAGGCCGCCGTCATCAGCGGGCTTCCGACACCGGACAGCTTCACCGAGATCATGGTCGCCTATCAGACCGAAACCCGCAGCTTTACCCTCGCCCGCGTCACCGAAACTGACCTGACCGCCGGCCTTGCTGCCGCGACGCCCGAGGAATTGCAGGAATACTACGACGAAAACGGCCAGCGCTTTGAACGGCCCGAAAGCCGGACGATCTCCTACGCCTGGATCACCCCCGATATGATCATGGATGAGGTCGAGGTCGACCCCGCAGCGATCCGCGCGCTTTATGACGAACGCATCGCGGAATATGTGCAGCCCGAGCGCCGCCTGCTGGAACGGCTGGTCTTCCCCAGCCAGGACGAGGCCGATGCCGCCCGTGCTGCGCTCGATGCCGGCGAAACGGACTATGATACGCTGGTCGAGGACCGGGGCCTGACGCTCGACGATGTTGACCTTGGCGAAACCGCGCCGGGCGACCTCTCTGCCGCCGCCGCCGAGGTGATCTTCGCCGATACCGAAAGCGAAATCATCGGCCCGCTCGAAAGCCGTTTCGGCCCGGCGCTCTTCCGCATCAACGCAGTGCTGGACGCGACCGAAGTCCCTTATGAGGACGCCGCCGAGCATCTGCGCGCCGAACTGGCCGAGGATGCCGCCCGCCGCGCCATCGACGACATGCTGGAGGATCTTGACGACCTGCTGGCCGGCGGTGCGACGCTGGAGGAGCTGGCCGAGGAAACCGACATGCAGTTCGGCACCATCGACTGGTTCGACGGCATGGATCAGGGCATTGCCGCCTATGATAGTTTTGCCGAGGCCGCGGCCGCCGCGCAGGATGGCGATTTCCCCGAGCTTCTGGGGCTCTCTGACGGGGGCCAGTTCGCCCTGCGCCTTGACGCGGTCGTTCCGCCGTCCATCCCGCCGCTGGAAGAGATCGAAGCCGAGGTCGCCGCCGCCTGGCGTGCCACGCAGCTGCGCATCCGGCTGGAGGAACGGGCCAATGCGATCCTGGCCAATCTCGCCCTGACCGGCAGCCTTGAGGATCAGGGGCTTGCGCTGACAACCGAAGACCAGATCCGCCGTCAGGATTTCATCCCCGACACGCCCCCCACCCTTGTGCCGCAGGTGTTCCAGCTGGACGCGCCCGGTGACATGGTGGTGATCCCGGGTGCCCGTGCGGCCTATATCGCCCGGCTCGACAGCATCAACCAGGGCACCCGTGGCTCGCCCGAGGTGGCTGCGCTGCAGGGGCTGTTCGGGGCGCAGATCGCCAATTCCATCGCGGCGGATGTGTTCGAAGCCTTCGGCCAGGCGCTGGAAACCGAGATCGGCATCTCCCTCGATTCCGCCGTCATCAACGCGGTCAACGCGCAATTTCCCTGAGGCACCATGGCACTGACCCCGTCCTTCGAGGCATTCGACCAAGGCTGGTCGCAGGGCAAGAACCAGCTGGTCTATACCCGCCTCGCCGCCGATCTGGACACGCCCGTGTCGGTGATGATGAAGCTCGCCGATGCTGGCCGCGACAGTTTCATTCTCGAATCCGTGACCGGGGGCGAGGTGCGCGGGCGCTACTCGATCATCGGCATGAAGCCCGACCTGATCTGGGAATGCCGGGGCGAGGACAGTCGCCTGAACCGGTCAGCCCGCTATGACCGGGATGCGTTTGATCCGTGCAGCGAACCGCCGCTGAAGGCGATCCGGTCGCTGCTGGCGGAAAGCGCCATCGACATCCCCGACGACCTGCCCGCCGCGGCGGCGGGGCTGTTCGGGTATCTCGGCTATGACATGATCCGGCTGGTGGAGCATCTGCCGAACGTGAACCCCGACCCTCTGGGCCTGCCCGACGCGGTGCTGATCCGGCCATCGGTCGTGGCGGTGCTGGACGGCGTCAAGGGAGAGGTCACCGTGGTCTCCCCCGCCTGGGTGGGCGGCGGATTGTCCGCCCGCGCCGCCTATGCCCAAGCGGCCGAACGGGTGATGGACGCGGTGCGCGATCTGGAACGCGCGCCCACCACCGCCGCCCGCGAGATGGGCGAGGCCCATGCGGTGGCGGAACCGGTCTCGAACTTCTCCAAGCCCGACTATTTTGCGGCGGTCGAGAAAGCCAAGGACTACATCCGCGCGGGCGATATCTTTCAGGTCGTGCCCTCGCAACGCTGGACGCAGGAGTTCCGCGAGCCGCCCTTCGCGCTTTACCGCGCGCTGCGCCGCACGAACCCCTCGCCCTTCATGTTCTTCTTCAATTTCGGCGGCTTCCAGGTGATCGGGGCCAGCCCCGAAATCCTCGTGCGGGTCTTCGGCGGCGAAGTGACCATCCGCCCGATCGCGGGCACACGGCCAAGGGGCGCAACGCCCGAGGAAGACAAGGCGCTGGAGCTCGATCTGTTGGCCGACCAGAAGGAACTGGCCGAGCATCTGATGCTGCTGGATCTGGGCCGCAACGACACTGGTCGCGTGTCCAAGATCGGCACCGTGCGCCCGACCGAGGAATTCGTGATCGAACGCTATTCCCACGTCATGCATATCGTGTCGAACGTGGTGGGTGAACTCAGCGATGATCACGACGCGCTGTCGGCGCTGCTCGCGGGGCTGCCTGCCGGGACCGTGTCCGGTGCGCCCAAGGTCCGCGCGATGGAGATCATCGACGAGCTGGAGCCGGAAAAGCGCGGCGTCTATGGCGGCGGCGTGGGCTATTTCAGCGCCGGTGGCGACATGGATATGTGTATCGCGCTGCGCACAGCGGTTCTGAAGGACGAAAAGCTCTATATCCAGGCGGGCGGCGGCGTGGTCTATGACAGCGATCCGGAGGCCGAATACCAGGAAACGGTGAACAAGTCCCGCGCCCTGCGCAAGGCGGCTGAGGAGGCGAGCCTGTTCTCCGGGCGTCGGAACAGCTGAGCCGCTACCCCAGTTCCTCTGCCAGCATGTCGAACACCACGCGGATGCGGCGGCTGTTGCGCAATTCGCGATGCGTGACCAGCCAGTTCGGGAAGGTGATGGGGGCAAGCCCCTCGATCTGCAGGCGTTCCACTTCTGGCGTGCCTGCGGCCACAAGGTCCGATCCTACGCCGACGCCAAGGCCCCGCCGCACCATTTCCCAAGCGACGACCGAGTTCAGCGTGCGGATGGGGAAATTGACATGGCTGACCGGAATGCCACGCTTGTTCAACTCCGCCACCATGCGTTCCGGCTGGTCGATGCCCACCATTTCGATGGTTTCCAGATCGGCCATGGTCGACGGCCGCCCGTTTAGGTCCAGCCACTCTTTTGACGCGTAGAAGCTGCCGGTCCCGTCGCGCAGGCGCTTGCCGATCAGCTCCGGGTCTTCGGGCCGCATATGGCGGATGGCAATGTCCGCCTCGCGCCTGCGCAGGTCCGACACCCGGTTTTCTGCAAGGATTTCAATGGTCAGACCGGGCGCTTCCTTGCGCAGACGCTTCAGGATATCGGGCAGGATATACGCGGCATAGCCATCGGCGACCGAAATACGCACCTCGCCCCGCACCTCCTGCACGTGACCCGCAGCCGACAGCGAGATCCGGTTCGCCGCCTCCCCCATGGCGCGCACATGTTCCAGCAGGTCCATGCCGGCCTGCGTCAGGATCAGGCTTTTGCCGACGCGTTCGAACAGGGTGATGTTCAGGCTTTCCTCCAGCGCCGCCACCTGCCGACCGAGCGTCGGTTGCGTAAGCCGCAAAGCCCGCGCCGCGCCCGACAGCGTGCCCTCCTCCACCGTGGCAAGGAAGGCCCGCACCTGGTTCCAGTCGAAAGAGATCGCGGCCCAATTCATGCATATCCGTATAAACCGACTGCGAATTTCTGCAATTTCTTTTAGACTGACTGCCCGATACCTCCTGCCGTCAAAGGAGACACGCCATGACAGCCACCGCCACCGCCTTCTGGGACAAGATCGCACCGAAATACGCCGCCCAACCGGTGAAGGACATCGCCGCCTACCAGACAACACTCGATCACACGCGCAGCTATCTCAAACCCGGCGACCGGGTGCTGGAGATCGGCTGTGGCACCGGCAGTACCGCGATTGAACTGGCCCCTGCCGTCGCGGAATATGTGGCCACGGATGTCTCGGGCAAGATGGTCGAAATCGGGCGGGAAAAATGCTGGGACGCGGGCCTGCAAAACCTCAGCTTCCAGCGCGCGGCGGCGGATCAGGGGGTGCTGCCAGAGGGGCCGTTTGACGCGGTGCTGGCCTTTAATGCCCTGCACTTGCTGGATGATCTCGATGCGGGGCTTGCGGAAATGCATGATCGTCTGGCGCCCGGCGGTCTGCTGATCTCCAAGACCGTCTGCCTTGGTGGGCCGCTGTCCCCGTTCCGGCCGCTCATCGCCACCATGCAGCTGTTCGGCAAGGCCCCGCATGTGCTCTACCTGTCAGGCGACCGGCTGCGCGCGCGGATCGAGGCCGCCGGGTTCGAGATCACCGACGTTCAGGATTTCAACAACTCTGCCAAGCGCCCCTATTTCGTGGCTCGCAAGCTCTGACAGGCTTTGACAGCGTCGCGCCCCGTTTCTAGATTGGCCGCCATTGGCCAGACCGGCGGGGCGCGTTTCATGTCAGAGTTACCAGAGTTCTATTTCCGGGTCCGCGAAAACGGGGCGGCGGTCTATCGCGTCGATACCCAGAACCGCCAGCGGCGGATCGAGATGAACGAGATCGCGGTGGTAAACATCAAGAATGGCCGGGTAAAGCCCCATGGCGACCATGTTCTCACGCCTGAGGAAACCCGCGTCATCGCCGACTGGATGGCCGAGCGCGAGGCGCTGCTGGCCCGGCGCGACCTCGATGACATTCACCGCACCATCGACCACCTGAACCTGACCGCCCAATGGGCGCAAAGCCGCGCCGATGACGCCGCTTTGGAAGACGTCACCGACCGGCTGCTGATGGCCATGCACGACCTGCGCAGCGTTCTGGTGCGCAAGAAGGCCGACCGGCTGATGAAGGGCGACAAAGGTTAGGGCCTGAGCCGCCCTACGCGGTCATTCGTTACCAAAGAACTGCCCCGGCGCGGAAATCGCATAACTGGGCTGCCCGCCGGTCGTCACCATCACCTCAAGGCAGTTGCCCGGACCATCGGTGATCATGAACGGGTGGGTGACATAGCTGTCGATGGTCATCGACTCCCCGGCATTCAGCCCGCCCATATCGACAAAGTTGCCTTGGTAGTCGATCCAGACGACGCCGCGATAGCCGTCGGTCATGTTGGTCAGGGTGATCTGCTGCGGCTGGTTGCCGTTCAGCGACAGGACCTGCCCCAGCATTTCACAGCCATGTGCGTCACCGGCGGGCGGCGGCAGCTCACCGCCCGTGACCGGGGCGGTCCCGGCCACCGGATCGGCGCAAGCGGTCAGGAAGCTGTCCAACGGGCCAGCAACGCCTGCGGTGCGCATTTCGAACCCCTGGCCGCCGGGAATGGCGTAGCTCAGGAAATCGCGGGCGCGCATGAGGTTGAACAGGGCATCGTCCAGCTCCAGCGCCAGTTCGACGCCGGTGACGCCAAACTCGGCATTCACACCGATGATCGTGCCGTCCAGGATCGTTCCTGCCCCGGCCCCATCGGTAAAGGACAGCGAGACAGGCGCGCCATTGGGCAAACCCGCCGTATCGGCCACGATCTGAACAGAGGCATAGGTGCCGCCCGCGCCGATCTGGCAGCTCGCAAAGAATTGCAGGTCGTCGGTTTCGGGCACGCCATAGACCAGCGAGACATGGGACTCGAACGGGTTCTGGGCAAGGTCGATATAATCCTGCCAGAGATAGCCCTGCTGAGCATGGGCGCTGACAGAGGAAAGCGCCACGGCGGCGCTGGCGAGGATCAGGGGAAAACGGGGCATGGAAAGGCTTTCTGTATGGATGATCAGGTCAATGACTCGCACCCTAAATCAGCTTCCAGAAGATTGATAGTGTTAATTCGACACATATTTAGAAATGTTGCGCAACCCGGCACTTGCCAGCCATTAGTTGGGGATATCGTAGCGATCCTGCCCGGCCTGCGGCACCATCACGTCCTGACACATGCCCTCCATATCCGTGATCAGCCAAGGATGGGTCAGATAGCTGTCAATCGTCACCCAAAGCCCCGGCTCCACAATCGCGATCTGCGTGGGCTGGCCCTCATAGTCGATCCAGAACAACACTCGGGCCGCATTGCTCGTATTGGAAAAGGTAACCTGCTGCGGCACTTCGCCGGACAGCGACCGTGCATTGCCATAGCTGTCGCAGCTCAGCGGTGCGGCGGGGTTTGCCGGGGGCGTATTGGGCGACAGGGCCGAACACTCATTGACGAACCGGGTGATGTCGCCCCGGCCCGCCCCGGTCGGCAGCGCGATGCCCTGCTGGCCCGCCAGCTGAAAGGACAGGCCCGACCCGTTCTGAAGCACCGCGAAGAAAGGATGCGACATCGGCAACTCGACCCGCGCGCCCGTATGGCCGGTCTCCCATGCAAAAACCTGCGCCGGAATCTGCAAAGGCCCTTGCCCGGTGGACACGACTGACACCGTGACAGGGCTGCCATGCGGCATTGCGCCAGTATTGGAGAAGAAATCCACATCTGCCGTCGACCCTGCGGACCCGGCATTGCAGTTCAGGCTGAACTGAACAATGTCGGTATAGGCCACGCCATAATCGAGCGAGATCGACGGCGGTTCGCCGGGCACCGGCGTCCAACTGGTATAGACCCATTCCATTCCCTGCGCCGCAACGGGACCGGCCCATCCGGCGACGACAATACAAAGGCTCATTCCCAAAACACGCATGACCAAATCCCCTTAATCTTTACCGCAGATTAACGTTCCGGCACGCCCCCGCAACCGGTGACGCGCGTATAATGACTCTCCATCACGTAATCCTTGCGCGGGCCTGAGACCTGCCAGACAGCGCTCCACTCTGGCCAGGCGCTGAAATCATAGCGCACATGGTAGAGGTCCGGGGGGCAATCGTGGTGGGTCTCGGGCGCATCGGACGAGAACCAGTGAAAGGGCCGACCGTCCTCGAAAAACACCGCGATCCCGCCTGCCTCCTCGCGCCAGAGATAGCGGCGTTCGGCTTGCAAGGGCGGGCCATCTCCGTAGCGCAAGCGGCCCGTCTCGGTCAGAACCAGCCCGCCCTGCCCCGCCACGAACAGGGCCTCGCCCTCCAGCCGCCCGGTCAGCCCGGCGCGGGCATCGTCGATCCGGCGGCTCAGACGCCAGCGACCTTCGAAATCGGCAAGGCTCAGCCCCATCCCTGCGACACCCCTTAACTTGTGGTTAGGTTCCTCTGCCCTTAAGAGGACGCCAACTCCTCCTCAAAGGCAAGGCTGCGCCCCATGATCCCCCGTTATTCCCGCCCCGAAATGGTCGCCATCTGGAGCCCGGAAACCAAGTTCCGCATCTGGTTCGAGATCGAGGCCCATGCCTGCGACGCGCAGGCCGATCTGGGTGTCATCCCACGCGAGAATGCCGAGGCCGTGTGGAAGGCCAAGGACGTGGAGTTCGACGTCGCCCGCATCGACGAGATCGAGGCCGTCACCAAGCATGACGTGATCGCCTTCCTGACCCATCTGGCCGAGCATGTGGGCAGCGAAGAAGCGCGTTTCGTGCATCAGGGCATGACCTCGTCGGACGTTCTGGACACCACGCTCAATGTGCAGCTGGTGCGCGCCGCCGATATCCTGATTGCGGATGTGGAGGCGCTGCTGGCGGCCTTGAAGCGACGTGCCTATGAACACAAGGACACCGTCCGCATCGGCCGCAGCCACGGCATCCACGCTGAACCCACCACCATGGGCCTGACCTTCGCGCGCTTCTATGCCGAGATGGACCGCAACCTCAGCCGCCTGCGTGACGCGCGGGCCGAGATCGCAACGGGCGCCATTTCCGGCGCGGTCGGCACCTTCGCCAATATCGACCCGGCGGTCGAGGAGCATGTCTGCGACAAGATGGGCCTCGTGCCCGAACCGATCAGCACCCAGGTCATCCCGCGCGACCGCCACGCGATGTTCTTCGCCACCCTTGGCGTTGTGGCCAGTTCCATCGAGAACATCGCCATCGAGATCCGCCACATGCAGCGCACCGAGGTGCTGGAAGCGGCCGAGTTCTTCTCGATGGGGCAAAAGGGCTCGTCCGCCATGCCGCACAAGAAGAACCCGGTGCTGACGGAAAACCTGACCGGGCTGGCCCGCCTCGTACGCATGGCGGTCATTCCGGCGATGGAGAACGTGGCGCTCTGGCATGAACGCGACATCTCTCATTCTTCGGTCGAACGGATGATCGGGCCGGATGCCACCGTCACGCTCGACTTCGCGCTGGCCCGCCTGACTGGTGTCATCGACAAGCTGCTGGTCTACCCGCAGAACATGCTGGACAATATGAACAAATTCCCCGGCCTCGTGATGTCGCAGCGGGTGTTGCTGGCGCTGACGCAAGCGGGTGTTTCCCGCGAGGACGCCTATCGGCTGGTGCAAAGGAACGCCATGAAAGTCTGGGATCACCGCACCGACTTCCGCGAGGAGCTGCTGGCCGATGACGAGGTACGCGCGGCCCTGTCGGAGGACGAGATCAACGAGAAGTTCGATCTGGGCTACCACACCAAGCACGTGGACACGATCTTTGCGCGCGTCTTCGGCGAGGACTGATACTGAGGGAGGGTCGCCGCCTTCGGCGTCGATCCGCGGGGGGATCCTCCCCCGCACCCCCCTGAGGTATTTCTGCCAAGATGAAGGCGGAAGACAAATTGGGTGTGCGGGGCTTCGCGCGCACGAGATTTAGTGCTAGTATTTTTCCCGCATCGACATGCGTCGCAGATTTCCCAAGCAGGAGGCCCCCATGCGCCCCGCCGCTTTGATCATCGCCCTGACCTTCGCCCTGTCGCCTGTGGCGGCATTGGCCCAATCGGGCTGCGAGCATGGTGACCGACGAGCCAGCTGCATGGATGGCACGACCTGGGACCCAGTAACCGGGCGCTGCGAGACCTCGGTCAGCAGCTGACCCCATTCCCCTTTTCAGACGTGCTGTGACAAGGCCCGCGCTTTGGCGTTGAGCCTTGTCTTGAAACGCGCTACCTCCCCCACCACCACTTGACCACAAAGGAACAGCCCATGACGGCGAAGGTCTTCATCGACGGTGAGGCCGGCACGACCGGCCTGCAGATTCTCGAACGGCTCCAGGGCCGGGCGGATATCACGCTTGTCCAGGTGGAGCATGAGCGCCGAAAGGATGCGGATGCCCGCGCCGAGGCCTTTGCAAAGGCCGATGTGGCGATTTTGTGCCTGCCCGACGCCGCCGCCATCGAAGCCGTTTCGCTGGCCGGTGACTGCCGGATCATCGACGCCTCGACCGCGCATCGGGTCGCCGATGACTGGGTCTATGGCATGCCGGAACTGCCCGGTCAGGCCGAGGCCATTGCCGGGGCCGCGCGGGTGGCCAATGTGGGCTGCTACGCCACCGGGTCGATCGCGCTGATCCGGCCCCTGCGCGATGCCGGGTTCCTGTCTGAAGAGGATGCATTGGTGCTGACGGGCACCTCGGGCTATACCGGCGGCGGCAAGGCGCTGATCGCGGAATATGACGCGGGCACCGCCCCCGCCTATTTCCTCTATGCCACAGGCCAGAGCCACAAACATGTGCCCGAAATCATGCGCTATGGCCGCCTGACCCGGCAGCCCGCGTTCCAGCCCGCGGTTGGCAACTACGCGCAGGGCATGATCGTGCAGCTGCATCTGCATCGTGACGCGATGACGGGCGCGCCTGGCATGGCAAAGCTGGAAGAGGCATTCCGCGCTTTCTACGCCTCTGCCCGCTTCGTCGACCTCGTCCCTGCCCCGGCGCGTCTGGATGCGCGGGCGATGAACGGAACGAACCGGATGGAAATCTCGGTTCACGGCAGTGACGAGACCGGGATCATGACCGTGACCGCCACGCTCGACAATCTGGGCAAGGGGGCGTCCGGCACCGCCGTGCAGAACCTCAACCTGATGATCGGTGCACCCGAAGACGCGGGTCTGTAACGGTGCGATTTTAGCAAAACCCGCCGCGCTTTCCCTGCGGCGGGTTACCGGCCCTTAACCCCTGTTCTCCGATCCTGCCTGACGGGTGAGTGACAACAGATGTGGGGCTGAATATGCAACTGACCGAAAGACTTGTGGACGCGCCCGCGCCGCCGCTGCGGATGTCGAATGCCGACAAGGCAGCGGTGATCGTGCGGCTGCTGCTGTCCGAGGGGGCGATGCCGCGGCTGACTGGCCTCTCGCTACGCCAGCAGGAGACACTGGTGCGCCGTCTGGCAGCGCTCGGTCCGGTGGACCGGGACACGCTCTCTGCCGTGGCGCGGGAATTCGCCCATGCGCTCGATACGCTTGGCCTGACTTTTCCGTGCAGCGTCGCGGGCGCGCTCGACATGGTGCGCGATCACCTGTCGGAGGAAGCGCGCGAGCGGATCGCGGAACTGGCGGAGGGCGACGGACCGCCCGATCCCTGGCGCCGGATCGCCGCGACCGAGCCCGAGCGGCTGAAACCCATCCTGGCCCGCGAAAGCGCCGAGATCTGTGCGATTCTGCTGTCCAAGCTGCCGGTCGCCAAGGCCGCTGCTCTGCTGTCTGACCTGCCGGAGGATCGGGGCCATGTGGTCGCCCACGCGGTCGCCCTGACCTCGACCATCGGGGAAGACATCATTGCCCGCGTCGGGCGGTCCCTGCTGGATCAGTTGCAGGCACAGCCGACCCCCGCCTTTGCCAGTGCCCCCGCCGACCGGGTAGGCGCGATCCTGAACGCCGCCGCTGCGGCGACCCGCGACAAGGTGCTCGAAGGGCTCGACGGGGCGGACGCAGATTTCGCCGGTCTGGTGCGCAAGGCGATCTTCACCTTCGAACACATCCCCAAGCGGCTGGACCAGAAAGACGTGCCCAAGGTCATGCGGGCGCTGGATGCGGAAACCACAACCGTGGCCCTTGCCGCCGCGATGGAAGCCGCGCCGGTGGCGGTCGAATTCCTGCTGGAGAACATGTCCAAACGCATGGCCGAACAGCTGCGCGACGACGCAGAGGCACGCGGCAAGGTGCGTGGCCCCGAAGGTGAGGCCGCAATGGCGGAACTTGTCACCGCGATCCGCGATCTGGCCGAAAACGGCGAAATCCGCCTGCTCGAGGATGAGGAGTAGCGCGCCCTTGACCGGGACGCGCCCCATGGATCATCATGGGTGCCCACCCTGAACGACCCTTGATCCAAGGAGGATACCGGAATGGGAACCAGCGATCTGATCCAATATGCCCATGCGCTCTACAACGCCCATGGCGACAAGGCAGAGGCGGAGGCGGCACAAAAAGCCCTGGCGGAAGAAAACGCCGGGAATGTCGAGGAGGCGCAGAAATGGCGGTCTATCCGCGGACATATCAAGGAGCTGCGCGGTCCGAAATCGACCTGAAAGACGCGCATTCCATGCATTTATGCATGGTATGATGACGAAATTCAGCAATTAACGTATGAGGCGATAGGGCGTAGACCCTAGGGCATCTGATCCACATTTGCCAAAGGATGCCGTCATGCCCCGCCCCATTCTGTTTCGGCTCGCCAAAGCTGCGGGCTTGCTCTACCTCGTGATCATCGTCACGGGCCTGAGTTCCGAGTTGCTTTTGCGTGGCCCCCTGCTGGCCCCCGACAACGCCCTGCAAACCGCCATCAATATCAGCGCGAACATGACGGGATTTCGGCTGTCATTGTTGCTCGATCTGGTGATGATCCTGTCTGATGTGGCTCTGGCCTGCCTGATCTACCTGATTTTTGCGCCGATCAGCCCGGTTCTTGCGGCCCTGATGAGCGCCTTTCGCATGGTTCAGGCGGCGATCCTGGGTGCGAACCTGTTCAACCAGACCATGGCTTTGACGCTGCTGACCCTGCCTGGTGATCTGCCGGGGCGCGAGGCGCTGAGTTTGGCAAGCCTTTTGCTGCAAGCGCAGGGCTATGATCTTGGCTTAGCTTTCTTCGGCGTTTCTTGCGGGTTGCTGGCGCTGATCCTGCTACAATCGCCTGGCCTGCCCCGCTGGATCGGCTGGCTTATGGCGGGCGCGGCACCGGTCTATGTCGCCGGCGCTGCATTGCGCATCATCGCTCCGGGGGGCGTTGCGGCTTTCGAACCAGCCTATGTGGTTCCACTATTGGCCGAGCTTGCCTTCTGTCTCTGGCTTCTTTTTCGCGCAGCGCAGACGTTTACGCCACGCCCTTGACCGGAACCGTGCGCTTCCCATCAGCCCAGGCCCGCGCCGCGCGTCCGAACGCCTCGAACAGTGGCCGCGAGACCGGGTCTTCGGCGGCCCGATATTCCGGGTGCCACTGCACCGACAGGGTAAATCCCGGCGCATCGGCAATATAGATTGCTTCGGGCGTGCCGTCCTCGGCCTGCCCGTCGATCACCACCCGCGCGCCGGGGCGTTTGATCCCCTGCCCGTGCAGCGTGTTGGTCATGACCTCTCTTGCGCCCATCAGACGGTGAAACGGTCCCCCTTCGCTGAACCTGACCGCGTGGCGCAGGGCGAATTTTTCCTCCAGGGTGCCATCGGGTGGCATCCGGTGGTTCATCCGCCCCGGCAGATCGCGGATCTCGGGGTAGAGCGTGCCGCCCATGGCCACGTTCACCTCCTGAAAGCCGCGACAGACCCCCAGAATGGGCTGCCCCCGCTCGACGCAGGCGCGGATCAGTGGCAGGCTGACCGCATCCCGGCAGCGGTCGAAGGCCCCATGCGCCTCGGTCGGGTCCTCGCCATATTCCTCCGGGTGGACATTGGGTCGCCCGCCGGTGAAGAGAAACCCGTCGAAAATCTCCAGCAGTTCCGCCGTCGCCGCATATCGCGGATCGGCGGGGATCAGCAGCGGCACGCAATCGGAGACCTCGGCAATCGCCTCGGAATTCATCGTACCGCCCGCATGGGTCGGGTACTGATCGTTGATCAGGTGATGATTGCCGATGATGCCGATGACCGGTCGCCGCATGGATACCCTCTGATTTCAGCGCTTTCCCAAGCATATACGCCGCTGCCGCACGCGAGGAAAGCAGCGTCAGCGCACAACCGACCCGCAGACTGTGCGCTGCCTGAGAAATGGGCGCTCATGCCACCGGGCTGAGCCCCGCTGCGATGATGCCAGCCACCGCCGCCTTGGCATCGTTGTCGGACGTGTCGCCCGTCACGCCCACGGCCCCGATCACGGCGCCCGATGCGTCCTTGACCAGCACGCCACCTGGCACCGGCACCACCTTGCCATCGAAGGCGCCGTTCATCGCCGCCATGAAATAGGCCTGATCCTCGGCCCGCGCCATCTGCGCACTGCCGGGCATTCCCAGCATCACCGCGCCATAGGCCTTGCCGCGCGCGATCTCGAACCGGCCCGGACTGGCCCCATCCTCACGCTCAAAGGCCAGCAGATGCCCACCCGCGTCCAGAACCGCCACCGACAGCGGCTTCAGCCCCAGTTCGCGGCCGGTATCACGGGCCACGGAAATCATCGTCTTAGCTTGGTCGAGAGTGATCATCTTAACACCCCATTTAGGTTAACGGCGCGCCTGTCCCCATCAGAGGACCCCCGGATGCGCCTTCTTCTTGGCAAAAATACTCACAAACCATAGGCTGGCCGCAATGCGACCAAGTCGGAGGGCTTGCCATGGACAGGCTCGAAACCGCGCTCATCATCCTGGCCTTTGCGCTCGTTGTACTCGCCCTTCTGCGGCGCATCCTCGGCGGGCGCCTCCGCAAGCCGGGTCTTTTTAGCCTCACCGGCAGCCTGTCGCTCTTCTCCCTGTCATCCGACGACTCGGACTCTGACGGCGGAGATTGATCAGCCCGCTTCCTTCAGCTCCAACCGCCGGCGGTGCAGAACCGGTTCCGTGTAGCCCGAAGGCTGAACCCGCCCCTCGAACACCAAATCACAGGCCGCCTTGAAGGCGATCGTGTCAAATCCCGGTGCCATGGGCCGATAGAGGGGATCGCCCGCATTCTGGCGGTCCACCACCTCTGCCATCTTCTTCATCGCGTCCATGACGCGCTCCTCGCTGACGATCCCATGATGCAGCCAGTTGGCCAGCGCCTGTGACGAAATCCGACAGGTTGCGCGGTCCTCCATCAGGCCCACATCGTGGATATCAGGCACCTTGGAACAGCCCACACCCTGATCGACCCACCGGACGACATAGCCGAGGATCCCTTGCGCGTTGTTCTCGATCTCGCGCGTCACCTCATCGTCGGACAGGTTGCGCCCCTCCATAACCGGAATAGTCAGCAGATCCGCCAGCGTCCCACGTGCGCCACCGGCCTTGATCTCCTCCTGCCGGGCCAGCACGTCGACCTTGTGGTAATGAGTGGCATGCAGCGTGGCGGCGGTCGGCGACGGCACCCAGGCACAGTTCGCTCCCGATTGCGGATGGCCGATCTTGGCCTCCAGCATCGCGTGCATCCTGTCGGGCATCGCCCACATGCCCTTGCCGATCTGCGCCTTACCCTGCAACCCGCAGGCCAGACCGATATCGACATTGCGATCCTCGTAGGACGCGATCCAGGGGGTCGATTTCATCTCGCCCTTGGGCAGCATCGGTCCCGCTTCCATGCTGGTATGGATCTCGTCGCCGGTGCGGTCGAGGAAGCCCGTGTTTATGAAGGCCACCCGGTGTTTCGCGGCCCGGATGCATTCCTTGAGGTTGACCGAGGTGCGCCGCTCCTCGTCCATGATCCCCAGCTTGACAGTGTATTGCGGCAGGCGCAAAGCGGCCTCGACGCGGGTGAAAATCTCGTCGGCGAACGCCACTTCTTCCGGCCCGTGCATCTTGGGCTTCACCACATAGACCGAGCCGGTGACGGAATTGCCGCCCGGCTTGCCAAGATCGTGCATGGCGATGAGCGTGGTCACCATCGCATCCATCAGCCCCTCGCCGATTTCCAGCCCGTCTCGGTCGAGGATCGCGGGGTTGGTCATCAGGTGGCCCACGTTGCGGACCAGCATCAGCGAACGGCCCTTGAGGGTCAGCGCCTCACCCGAGGCTGTCCTGAAGCTGCGGTCGGGGTTCAGCGCGCGGGTGAAGGTCTTGCCGCCCTTGCTGACCTCCTCGGTCAGGTCGCCCTTCATCAGGCCGAGCCAGTTGAAGTAAGCCAGCACTTTGTCCTCGCCGTCGACAGCGGCGACGGAGTCTTCGCAATCCATGATCGTGGACATGGCGGATTCAAGGATCACATCGGCGATCCCGGCGGGGTCGGATGCGCCGATCGGGCTGTTGGTGTCCACTTTAACGATGATGTGCAGGCCATTGTTCTTGAAAAGATATTCCGATCCATCCTCGGACGCGCCGACATATTGCGGATGCGCCGTCAGCGCGCCCATGTCGGTTACGGAGGACCAGCCGCCCTCGACCGGCACGGCCTCCTCCAGAAACGCCTTGGCCCAGGCAATAACCCGCGCGCCGCGCTCGGGGTCATAGCCCTTGCCCGCCGGCAGGTCCCCCAAGGCATCGGTGCCATACAGCGCATCATAGAGGCTGCCCCACCGGGCATTCGCCGCGTTGAGCGCAAAGCGCGCATTCATGATCGGCACCACCAGCTGCGGGCCGGGCACATGCGCAATCTCGGGGTCGGTCGGGCCGGTTTCCAGCGCAAAATCGGGGCCTTCCGGCACCAGATAGCCGATCTCTTTCAGAAAGGCGGTGTAGGCCGCCGCGTCATGGGGTTGGCCGCGCCGCTCCACGTGCCAGGCATCGACCTGCGCTTGAATCTCCTCGCGCTTTTGCAGCAGGGCCCGGTTCTTCGGCCCCAGATCGTGCACAAGACCGCTCAGCCCGGCCCAGAACTCCTCTGCCGAGACACCCGTTCCGGGCAATGCACGGGCTTCGATGAAGTCCACGAGGCGCTCATCCACCTGAAGTCCGTGTTTGTCGCTGCGCGTGGTCATGTCCTAATCCTTCCCGATCACATTCTGGCCGTATGCATTCGCATGCCGTTCGATCCTGATCTAGAGCGGAAGTTTCCTATAGGCAACAAGTGCGGTCAGAATTCCGAACCAAAAACACTTTCAAATTGGCAAAGACAGTTGCTGCGCCTCACGCCCCTGCCGTTTTGGCCTGTGCGGGCGCGGCGCGGCGTGGCGCGCCAGCAGCATATCGCGCGTGTCGCGGAAACCCGGTTCACCCCGCACGGCCCAGACCTGCGCCCGCGCCACCCGCGCCGCCTTGACCGCATCGACCACCGGCGTCGGATAGGCCCGCCCGAGGAACCGTCCGGCCCCGCCCCAGTCCCAGGGCGCGTGCAGATGCGCATCGGGCACGGGCCTCAGTTCCGGCACCCAATGGCGCACAAACCGCCCATCCGGGTCCTGATCCAGCCCCTGTTTCACCGGGTTGTAGATGCGCGGCGTGTTCATGCCGGTGGTGCCCGATTGCATCTGCGCCTGTGGCCAGTGAATGCCCGGCTCGTAATCGGTGAAAAGCCGCGCCAGATGCTGCCCCGTCACCCGCCAGTCGAGCCACAGGTGATAGCTCGCCACCGCCATCAGCATCGCGCGCATGCGGAAATTGATCCAGCCGGTATGGATCAGCTGCCGCATACAGGCATCGACGAAAGGCAGGCCGGTTTCGCCGGATTGCCAGGCCTCCAGCCTCTCTGAATCGGGCGTGCGAGGGCGCAGATCCTCGTAGAAGGGGTGCAGGCAGCGGGTCTCGATTTCGGGCTGGCTTTCCAGCTTCTGCATGAAGTGATCGCGCCAGGCCATGCGGGATGAAAACCCCTTCAGCGCCCGTCTCGGCGCATCGACCTGCCGCTGCCGCACCTCCAGCCCCTGCACAACCTCACGCGGGGACAAAGTGCCGAAGGCCAAATGCGGCGACAGGCGCGAACAGGCCTCGGGCGCGGTCACGGGCGACGACATGCCCCACAGGTAACCCGACGCGCGGCGATCCAGAAAGCTTTCCATCAGGTCGAGCCCGCGCCTGCGCCCGCCCTTCTGCCGCCCTGGACAGGGGTCGAAGGCAAGCCGCAGATCCGCCGCGTCGGGAATGGCCTCGGGGTCGAGCCCATGCGGCATCAGACCCTCCGGGACCGCGACCAGCGCCCCGCGCATCGCCTTGTCCCGCCGTCCCTGCCAGCCCCTCCGATGGCTTAGCCCGCGCGTGATGCCGGGGTGTGGCAGTTCCTGCCAGACCACCCCCTGCGCCCGCGCCCAATCCGCCACGCGCCGGTCGCGGGCAAAGGTCCACAGATTGCCGGTCTCCTCATGACTTACCAGCCGGGTCACGCCATGGGCCGCGCGCAGGCCGTCCAGAACTTCAACCGCATCGCCCATCCGCACCAGCAACGGCGCCCCCAATCGCGCAAGATCGGCCCGCAGGCCCTCAAGGCTTTCGGCCACGAAGCGCCATTGCCGGGCGGAGCTGTCGGGCAGCGCCCAATAGTCCGGTTCCACGATATAAAGCGGCAGCACGAGGCCCCTGCCGACCGCCGCCGCCAGTGCCGGGTTATCTTCCACCCGCAAATCCCGCTTGAACCAGAGAATCGTGCCCATGCCGCAATTCAGAACATAAAGTGAACATCTGCGGAAGGGGTCAGAGGTGCTTTTCCCCCCAGGCATCCATCTTGCGATAGAAATCCTGCAACCGTTTGCCGCTCTCTGGTTTGAAGCTAGGGCCGTCCTCGATATCGTCCATCCGGTCGAGCCTGAACATGCGGAAATCGTCGCGCAATTCGCACCAGCCGACCAGTGTCCAGCTTGCCCCCCAGAACCACAGCCCAAGCGGGCGCACCGTGCGGCGCGTGGCGGCGCCGTCCTTGTCACGATAGGAAAAGGACAGGCGGACAGTCCGGTCAACCGCATCTTCCAGCCGGTCGATCAACTCTCGCAAATCCTCCGAAATGCGCCAGCCGATGGCATGAACCTGCACCTTGGCCGCTTTTGCGCGCGTCTCTTCGGGCAGCACCGCGCCGATCTTGACCAACGCCTCCTCTGCCGCGCGCGCCATCCCGGCACCCCCAAAGGCCCGGATCAGCCGCGCGCCCGCCACCAGCGCCGTCACCTCGTCATGGGTGAACATCAGCGGTGGCAAGTCATAGCCCGCCTCCATCACATAGCCCACCCCCGCCTCGCCATCTATCGGCACGCCGGTCGACTGAAGGTCCGCGATGTCCCGGTAGATCGTCCGGGTCGAGACCTCCAGCCGCTCAGCAAGTTTCTGCGCCGTCACCAGCCGCCCGCCCCGCAGGTACTGCACGATCTGGAACAGGCGGTCGGCGCGGCGCATGGCTTACGAGGCCTCGAACAGGCCGATGGAATTGCCATCGGGATCAGTGGCATAGAAGAAGCGCCCCGCCGGGATTTCGATGGCAGGTGAAATCACCTTGCCGCCGGCGGCGGTGACCCGGTCCATCGCCTCTTCCAGCGTGCCTTCGGCGGCCAGATGTACGGTCGGGCCGGTGCCATCGCCCGCGGGTTTGCCTTCATAGAGATGACCCGCCACGCCAGTCATGAAATCCGAGGCCTTGAACAGCGCCGTTTCATTGGGCCCCATCTGCATGCGCTCCAGCGTCAGGCCGGTGGCCTTGCTGTAAAACGCCATCGCGGCGGTCAGGTCGCTGACCGGCAGCTCGATCCAGACGGTTGGGTGGGTTGGGGTAAAGCTCATGGGTCTGTCCTTTCGGGTGAGAGTAGCGAATGCACCCTGTCTCTCACAGCCCTGCTGACAGCATTCTGTCAGCATCCCCCTTGCGCCTGCCCGCCGCATGCGAAACCCTGTCGCCAGAAGAACAGGAGCCCCCAAGATGCGCGACGCCGCCCCGCAGGCCATTCACCTTGCCGATTACACCCCGCCCAACTGGCTGATCGACCTGGTGGAGCTCGATTTCACCCTCGACCCCAAGGCCACCCGCGTCCGGTCGCGCGTGCATTTCACCCGCAACCCCGCCGTGGCGCGGGGCGACCTGCAGCTTGACGGTGAGAAGCTGACGCTGATCTCCGCCGCCATCGACGGTGAGGCGCTCTCGGAAAACGATTACCAGCTGACCGAAACGGCGCTGACCGTGCCCGCCGACCGGCTGCCGGACGATGGCTTCATCTGGGAGGCGGAGGTGGAAATCGCCCCCGCCGACAACACCGCGCTGGAAGGGCTCTACATGTCGGGCGGCATGTACTGCACCCAATGCGAGGCCGAGGGCTTTCGCAAGATCACCTACTACCCCGACCGCCCCGACGTCATGGCCCCCTTCACCGTGCGCATCCATTCCCCGATGCCGGTGCTGTTGTCGAACGGCAACCCGGTGGACCGGCACGGGCCGGTTGCGGAATGGCACGATCCCTGGCCCAAGCCCGCTTACCTGTTTGCCCTCGTCGCGGGCGATCTGGTGGCCTATTCCGATCATTTCATGACCATGTCGGGCCGCCCGGTGGCGCTCAATATCTGGGTCCGGCGCGGGGACGAGGACAAGACCCACTATGCCATGGGCGCGCTGAAACGCTCCATGACTTGGGACGAACAGGTTTACGGGCGCGAATACGATCTGGACGTGTTCAACATCGTCGCCGTCGATGATTTCAACATGGGCGCGATGGAGAACAAGGGGCTCAATGTCTTCAACTCCAAATACGTGCTCGCCAGCCCCGAAACCGCCACCGACCGCGATTACGAGTTCATCGAGGGCATCATCGCACATGAGTATTTCCACAACTGGACCGGCAACCGCATCACCTGCCGCGACTGGTTTCAGCTTTGCCTCAAGGAAGGGCTGACCGTCTTCCGCGACCAGCAGTTTTCCGGCGATATGCGCGGCCATGCGGTGAAACGCATCGACGACGTGCTGAGCCTGCGCGCCCGCCAGTTCCGCGAGGATGCCGGGCCGCTGGCGCACCCGGTGCGGCCGGAAAGCTTCGTCGAGATCAACAATTTCTATACCGCGACGGTCTACGAAAAAGGCGCCGAGGTCATTGGCATGCTGAAACGGCTGGTGGGGGATGAGGCCTATTACAAGGCCCTCGATCTCTACTTCACCCGCCATGACGGAGAGGCCGCCACGATCGAGGATTGGCTGAAGGTCTTCGAGGATGCCACGGGGCGCGATCTGACCCAGTTCAAGCGCTGGTATTCGCAGGCTGGAACGCCCCGGCTGAGCGTCAAGGGTGACTTCAAGGACGGCACATACCGAATTGAATTCACGCAGGAAACCAAACCAACCCCTGGCCAGGCGGAGAAACATCCGCTGGTGATCCCGGTGGCCATGGGCCTGATTGCCGAGGACGGGACCGAACTGGAACCCACCCGCGTTCTGGAAGTGACGGAGCCGCGTCAGGCCTTCCAGTTCCACAATCTGCCGTCCCGCCCGGTGCCCTCGCTCCTGCGCGGCTTCTCCGCCCCGGTGATCCTCGATCACAGCCCCAGTTTCGAAGACCGCGCGCTGCTGCTCGCCCATGACACCGACCCGTTCACGAAATGGGAAGCGGGCCGCTCGCTCAGCCGCGAAACCCTCCTCGCCATGCTGCGCGACGGCACGCCCCCGGCAGCGGCCTACTTGCGGGCGCTTACCACCGTTGCGGGCGACGACAGGCTCGACCCGGCCTTCCGCGCGCTGACGCTGGCGCTGCCGTCGGAGGATGACATCGCCCAAGGCTGCGTCGATGCGGGCCTCGTGCCCGATCCGACGCAGATTCACACCACCCGAAAGGCGCTGTCCAATGCCATCGCGGAGACAGCCCGCGATGCGCTGGAAACCATTTACAACCAGATGGTTACGGACGGACTTTACAGCAGCGACGCAGGCCCCGCAGGCCGCCGCGCCCTGCGCAACACTGCCCTGCGCCTGCTGACCCCGCTCGACGGCCCCGTTCGCGCCCGCGCCCAATATGACGCCGCCACCAACATGACCGATCAACTCGCCGCTTTCGCCTGCCTGCTGGAGGCCGGAGATACCGACATCGCCGCACGCTTCCACGAGCAATGGCATGGCGACCGGCTGGTCATGGACAAATGGTTCATGATGCAGGTCGCCCATGCTGCCCCAGAAGAGGCCGTGATCCGCGCGAAGATCCTGACGGAACACCCTGATTTCGATTGGAAAAACCCCAATCGCTTCCGTTCTGTCATCGGCGGCCTGACCGCCGCCAACCCGGCAGGCTTCCACGACCCAACGGGCGCGGGTTATGCCTTCCTGACCGACTGGCTTCTCAGGCTCGACAAGGCCAACCCCCAGACCGCCGCCCGCATGTCCACCGCCTTCGAGACCTGGCGCCGCTACGATGCGGACCGGCAGGGCCTCATGCGCGAGCAGCTCGACCGTATCGCCGCAACAGACGGGCTCAGCCGCGACCTGGCTGAAATGACAGGGCGGATGCTGACCGGCTGACCGAGTTTTCACGCCCTTTCCCCGGCTCTGCCATGAAAAGGGCGGAATGCGGGGTCATGCTGCTCTCATGAGCAACGGACATACATTTCTGGTGCATCAACGCTCCGGGCTGGCCTGGATGGGGCTGGTTTCGGGGCTGGTGATGCTGGCCACGGCAGCGCAACGGGACGCGCCGCTCTGGGTCTGGGCCCTGCTCGCCCCCTGCATCCTGATCTGCGTGTTGCAGATCGCGCTGCGCCCCTCCTATGGCATCGGCTACAGTGCGAAAAACCTCTCGATCTTCAACGGTTTCTCCCGCCAGAACCTGCCGCTGTCCCGCGTCGATCACCTGCGCCTTGTCGATGATCGCGCCGTCATCGTGCTGCGGTCGGGGGCTGAGATTTCGCTGCCCAAGCAGGCCCTGCGCAACACCCTTGCGCTGATCCGCGAAACCACCGATCGCGGCATCCCGGTGCGCGCGCTCTAACCGCTGCAATAGGCCTGTTCCGACACCCAGCCCCGCATGCCTTCGCGTCGCTGGCTGCTGTGAAACGGCCCCCATTCCGCCGCCACGCCCCGCATGCCCCGCGACACGACGCCATCACGTTCCACATTCTGTGCCATGATCCGCACCGCGCAGCGCAGGTTCGCCGACCCGTTCATCAGCGCCTCGCCCGTGCCCACGGCGCAGCCCCGATAGCGCGCTGTCGCCGGCGCGATCTGCACCAGCCCGAACCAGCGCCCGCCGCCGCCAACTGCGTCGGGCCGATGGGTACTCTCGTACCAGCTCAGCGCCGAAACCAGCCCGGCCCAAAAGGCCGCCCGCTGATCCGGCCCCGCATCCGCATAGGCCGGGCACCAGGCGTCGATATCCTCGGGCACCAGATCGAGCAGACCTTCCTGAGAAAGCACCGCCCGAAACAGGGCCGGTCCCCAGCCGGGCCGTGCAGGCGCCTCCATTCCCGGGCGCATTTCGTCCCAATGCAGCGGGGGCACGGCCAGGTCCGGGCGCGGCAAGGGGGCCGGGCTCGTTTCCGGGGCAAAGCCCGGGCGCGGCACGGGCTGCGGGCTGTCCTCGGGCGCCAGATCCTGCCCCGTGACCGGCATGGGCAGCATAAGCAGCAGGCAAAGCATCAGTGCACGCATCCATCTCCCCCCTCTGGCCAGGATGCTGCCCGACCCGATCCCGGCGGGCAAGGGCAAGCGCCTAGCCCTGGCAATAGCTCTGCTGATGCAGCCAATCGCGCATCTCGGCTTGCACATGGCCTTGCCGCATCGGCCCCCAATCGGCGGCCACGCCGCGCGTTCCTTGGCTCACCACCCCGTCACGCGGCACCGTCACCGCCATGATCCTCAGCGCACAACGCAGGTTCGCCGCCCCATCGGTCAGCGCCGCGCCCGACCCGGCCGCACAGCCCCGATAGCGTGCCGTGGCGGGAGAGATCTGCATCAGCCCGAACCAGCGCCCGCCGCCGCCCACGGCCCCCGGCTCCCAGGTGCTCTCATAGCGCGCCAGGGCTGAGACGAACCCCACCCAGAAGGCGGCCCGGTCCGCTTCACGCGCCTCCGTGTAGCCCGGGCACCAGCCCTCCACATCCGACGGTGTAACCGAGGTCAGCGCCGCCGCATCCCCTTCCAGCATGTCAAGCGAAGCGCGCGTCCACATCTCCGCCTCGGGCCGATGATCCCAGCGCGTGGCGGGCAAGGGGTCAGGCTCGGGGCCGGACATGGCACAAGCCGACAGAAGAACAAGGGCAGCAAACCCGAGGGCACAGAAAGACAGCCGCATGGCCAGACTCATCCACAGTTTCAGACCGCCCGTCTCTGCGCTTCCTCAGCGCCAAAGCAAAGCCTCCGAACCATCCCCGCTCGAATCCGGCAAAGCCCCGCCGATCCTGCCTTTCAGCTTGGCCCAAATACCTCCGCCGGAGGCGTCCCGCCCCTCCGCCCAGGCCACCGCCGGGACCAGATCACCACCCTCCCCGATATCCCGTGGCAACGAGGCCCGACGAGGCCTCCCGCGCAAGCGGGGGGTTGAGGAGGGCCGCTTGCGGATCGACGCCGGAAGGCGGCGAAACGGCCTTGCTCCGCTCCTCCCCCTGCCCTAGAACCCAATGCGTTGAAACGGAGACCGCCCCATGCTCGACCTGACCTATGAAACCCCGAAACCCAAGACCATCGCCGGCGCGAAACAGGACTGGGAACTCGTCATCGGGATGGAGGTGCATGCCCAGGTCTCCTCGAACGCCAAGCTCTTTTCCGGTGCCTCCACGCAATTCGGGGCCGAACCCAATTCCAACGTCGCCTTCGTGGATGCGGGCATGCCCGGCATGCTGCCGGTGATCAATGAATATTGCGTGGCGCAGGCGGTGCGCACCGGTCTGGGGCTCAAGGCCGAGATCAACCTCTTCTCCGCCTTCGACCGCAAGAACTACTTCTATCCCGACCTGCCGCAGGGCTACCAGATTTCCCAGCTCTACCACCCGATCGTGGGCGAGGGCGAAGTGCTGGTCGAAATGGGCGACGGCACGGCACGGCTGGTGCGCATCGAACGCATCCATCTGGAACAGGACGCGGGCAAATCCATCCACGACATGGACCCGCACATGTCCTTCGTCGATCTCAACCGCACCGGTGTCGCGCTGATGGAGATCGTCAGCCGCCCCGATATTCGCGGGCCGGAAGAGGCCGCCGCCTACATCACCAAGCTGCGCCAGATCCTGCGGTACCTGGGCACCTGCGACGGCAACATGCAGAACGGCAACCTGCGCGCCGATGTGAATGTCTCGATCTGTCAGCCCGGCGCCTATGAGAAATACCGCGAGACCGGCGATTTCTCCCATCTCGGCACGCGCTGCGAGATCAAGAACATGAACTCCATGCGCTTCATCCAGGCCGCCATCGAGTATGAGGCCCGCCGCCAGATCAGAATCGTCGAAGGCGGAGGCGAGGTCACGCAGGAAACCCGGCTTTACGACCCGGACAAGAACGAAACCCGCTCCATGCGGTCGAAGGAAGAGGCGCATGATTACCGCTACTTCCCCGATCCCGACCTCCTGCCGCTGGAGATTGAGCAGGCCTGGGTCGACGACATCGCGGCCAGCCTGCCGGAACTGCCCGACGCCAAGAAGGCCCGCTTCATCAGTGATTTCGGCCTGTCGGACTATGACGCCTCCGTGCTGACCGCCGAAACCGCCGATGCCGCCTATTTCGAGGCCGTGGCTGGTGAGGCCGGCGATGGCAAGCTTGCCGCCAATTGGGTGATCAACGAGCTTTTCGGGCGTCTCAAGAAAGACGACCTCGCCATTGGTGCCTCGCCTGTCAGCCCTGCCCAACTCGCGGGTATCATCCGGCTGATCAAATCAGACGCCATTTCCGGCAAGATCGCCAAGGATCTATTTGAAATCGTCTTCACTGAAGGCGGCGACCCCGAACAGATCGTCGAAGAAAGAGGCATGAAGCAGGTGACGGATACCAGCGCCATCGAGGCCGCGGTGGACGAGATCATCGCCGCCAATCCGGCTCAGGTCGCCAAGGCAAAGGAAAACCCCAAGCTTGCGGGCTGGTTCGTCGGTCAGGTGATGAAAGCCACCGGCGGCAAGGCCAACCCCAAGGCGGTAAACGAACTGGTGGCGAAGAAGCTGGCTGAATAAGCCCGATAAGCCCGATAAGCCCGACCGTCACTTCCTGCGTAGGGTGGGCAATTTGCCCACCTTCCGCGCCCTAATCCCCTTCCCACATCGGCACCAGGTCCCGCTCCTCCAGCGCCGGATCCTCCGCGCAGGCCGCCAGCGGCCGATGCCAATACCGCCGCACGTCCAGCACCTCCTGGCTGCCCACCGGACCGAAATCCCCCTCCACGCAGGCGCAGCCATAGCCATAGCCCGCGGGGTGCATCTGCACCCATTCCTGCGGGCTGCCCTCGGACGCCCAGGCCTCATCGAACCCCGGCACCCCGCCGCGTCCCTGCGCGGATAGGGTCCAGCCCCCATCGGCATCGTCGAGAAAGACATTGGCGGGTGTCGGGTTGGTGAACCAGCCGCAACGGGTTTCGGCGGCGGCGGGCGTCACGAGAAGGGCAAGGATCACGGCAAGGCTATACTGTTTCATGTGACTAGATTGCCCCTGTGCCCGCCCGGGATCAACCGGGGTGATCCTCTGCGCAGCCGCACCCTTAACCATGCAGCTGCCCGCAACTGTGCGCGTCTTGGTATGCACGGGGGGTGTACAGGGGGTGTACGCCCGGTGTACGGGGGGCGGCAGGTGCCAAACGCCGTCTTTGACAGGTGGGATGGAACCGTTAATCTTTTGTCCGACGTGATTTCAGAGGTCAGGGTCCAGCATGACCAGATTTGAATACAAGGTGGTTCCTGCCCCCAATCGGGGCCTCAAGGCCAAGGGCGTGAAACGCGCCGAAGACCGGTTCGCGCTGGCGCTGTCCACGCTGATGAACGAGCTTGGCGCAGAGGGCTGGGACTATGTCCGCGCCGATATTCTGCCCACCGAAGAACGCTCCGGCCTCGCCTCGAAACAGACGGTCTATCACAACATGCTGGTCTTCCGCCGCACACTGGAAGAGCCCACCGAAGACCCCGCTTCCCCGGCCCTCGAAGAGGCTGAAGAACCGCTGGCACTTGCCGCACCCGAGCAGGACACGGCGGACCCGGAGCATGTGGACACGCAAGAAACAGCCCTTTCCGACGACGAAACCGACGACGACGAAAAGCCCCGGCGCGAGGCGGCGGCCGAATAGGGTCAGACCCGGATGACCAGCGCCAAGGCGTGGATTTCATTCAGCAAACCCTTGCCAAGCGCGTCGTGAATCGCGCGATGGCGGGCAATCCGGGACAGCGGCTGTAGCGCATCCGAACCGATCACCACGCGAAAATGGCTCTCGCCGCCGTCCTGATACCCTGCATGTCCGCGATGGCTCTCGCTCTCGTCGATCACCTCCAGATGGTGCGGCGCAAAGGCACGTTCCAGCCGGTCGCGGATTTTCTCCGATCGCGTCATTTTTCTGGTCGCTCCCCCTTCAATCCCCTGCGAAAAACCTTAGACTGCCTGTTCCGAGTCGAGAAGGTGTGTCCAATGGCCGACAAAGATCCATTCAATTTCGATCTGCGCGTCTCCACCGACAAGAAGAAACGCAGGGGCGGACGGCGCGGCATGTCCGGTGCGTTCGAGACGTCTCAGCGCGTCTGCCAGCATGATGGCTGCGAAGAACCGGGCCAGTACCGCGCACCGAAATCGCCCGACGTGCTGGATGATTACCTGTGGTTCTGCAAGGATCACGTGCGCGAATATAACCTGAAATGGAACTTCTTCGAAGGCACGACCGAGGCCGAAATGGAAGCCCAGATGGAACGCGACCGGGTCTGGGACCGGCCCACGAAAAGCTTCAAGAAATCGGTGGAAGAACGCGCCTGGTCGCGGCTTGGTGTCGACGATCCGCATCAGGTTCTGGGCGGCAACGCGACCCGCAATCCGGGCAAATCCATCACCGGCACCCGCCGTCTGCCCCCCACCGAGCGCCGCGCCATCGAGATTTTGGAGGCCAAGGACCACTGGACCAAGGCCGAGGTGCGCAAGTCCTACAAGGCGCTGATCAAGGTGCTGCACCCCGACATGAACGGCGGCGACCGCAGCCAGGAAGAGCAACTGCAAGAAGTGGTCTGGGCCTGGGATCAGATCAAGGAAAGCCGGAACTTCAAGTGACCGAGCAGAGCTGATGACGAGGAGGCATAGAACGGATCAAGGTTTCCGGTAGTCAAAAAGAGAAAGACTGCACCTCGCTGATGAAAACCCGCGCCTTTAGAGCAAGCGTTACCAGCTCGGGAATGATTTCGGTGTCAACGGTGCGGTATCTCGGTTAGGGACGACCGGATTAAACAGACTGTTCGGTTTTCTACTGTCTATGTCCTAGACCGGGTTGCCCATGTCGGAACAGTCTTCTTTATCCGCTCGAAGCGCCCTTCATATCCCTGCACTTCATAGTGTGTCACTGCTGTTCCGTGCTGTTTTCTGAGCAAACTTGAGATGCTTTGGTCATGGCGATGCTCTTGAAACAGGGGGTGGTTATCGAGAACGGAGTCGCTGTCATCAGAGAAATGATAGTTTTCTTCAATGGCGATTCTTCCCCATTCATCAACAAGTTCGCGATTTTGGACCGTGTTTCCGACAATAATAAAGCCTGAACCTAGCTGGCTTGTTTTTGCCTCGAGGCAGGACAAGGAAAATCCGACACGGGCGAATAAATCCGCTTTCGTCCAATGGGCCTCAGTAAAGATATTCATAAAAGACAGCATCTTGCTTGGATGGCTGCTTGCAATTTCAACATATTCGACAAAACGGGCCTTAGCGTGAGAATTGAGTGTGAAACCGGCATCAAGGTAGAGCACCATGTCATCTGATGAAACGCTGGCCAGAGTCTGTTGAATTACCTTTGGTTTCCAAATCCAGTGGCCAAAGCCTCGAGCCGTTTCCAACATGTAGCGTGCATGGCGATTTTGAAATTCTTTCTCCAGTGACTCAAGACCATGGACGTGTATCTGCGAGAAAAAGCCGCTGGCACGTGCCATGC
The DNA here is from genome assembly GCF_965215655.1 of Nioella sp. GTDB lineage: Bacteria > Pseudomonadota > Alphaproteobacteria > Rhodobacterales > Rhodobacteraceae > Nioella. The sequence continues at coordinate 1,408,577 of NZ_OZ244111.1, read as the reverse complement.
GCTCGAACACTGGGCGTCGTGACTTAAAAGCACCGTCTGCAAAGGAAACAAGATGAGGCTTTTTCATAAATGACTAAGCTACCCCAATGACATGCTGGCCGCGCTTTCCGGCAGTTCCTCGTCAAAGCAGCGCTGGTAGAACTCGGCCACGGTCTGGCGTTCCAGCTCATCGCATTTGTTGAGGAAACTCAGGCGGAAGGCATAGCCGACAGACCGGAAGATCTCGGCGTTCTGCGCCCAGTTGATCACGGTCCGAGGGCTCATCACGGTGGACAGCTCACCATTCATGAAGGCCGTTCGGGTCAGGTCCGCGACCGTCACCATCTGGCTGATGGTCTGACGCCCGGCGGCGGTGTTGTAATGCGGGCTTTTGGACAGGACGATTGCGGTTTCCGCGTCGTGGCTCAGGTAGTTCAGCGTCGCCACAAGGCTCCAGCGGTCCATCTGCGCCTGGTTGATCTGCTGCGTGCCATGGTAGAGACCCGTCGTATCCCCCAGACCCACGGTGTTCGCGGTGGCGAACAGGCGGAAATAGGGGTTCGGTGTGATGATCTCGTTCTGGTCCAGCAGCGTCAGCTTGCCGTCATGTTCCAGAACCCGCTGGATCACGAACATCACATCGGCGCGGCCCGCATCATATTCGTCGAAGACGATGGCCACGGGATTGCGCAGCGCCCAGGGCAGGATACCCTCGTGAAACTCGGTCACCTGCTTGCCGTCGCGCAGCTTGATCGCGTCCTTGCCGATCAGGTCTATCCGGCTGATATGGCTGTCGAGGTTCACGCGCACGGCGGGCCAGTTCAGGCGGGCGGCGACCTGCTCGATATGGGTCGACTTGCCGGTGCCGTGATAGCCCTGGATCATCACGCGGCGGTTATGGCTGAAGCCTGCGAGAATCGCCAGCGTGGTGTCGGGGTCGAACTTGTAGGTGGGGTCGATTTCCGGCACGCGGTCGCCGCGTTCTTCGAATCCCTTGACCTTCATGTCACTGTCGATGCCGAACACATCGCGGACAGAGATTTCTTCGGTGGGTTTGACAATCTTGTCCATCGCTCTTGTGCCTTCTCGCTGTATCTTCGGCTCCGCCGCTTGGTGTTGCACGATATTTCGGGGGGCTGCAAGGCCCCAGACCCCGTGCCGCGGCGGCGCGTTTTTTTCATTGCTGCTTCGAAGAAACGCGCTAGCTGCCAGCGAATGAGCGCGCAGACCGATCTGGAAGACCTGCTGGCCCGCATTGTCCTCAGGGACAGGGCGGCCTTCCGAGCGCTTTTTTCCGAGACCTCCGCGAAACTCTTTGGCATCTGCCTGCGTGTCTTGAACGACCGGGCCGAGGCCGAGGATGCCTTGCAAGAGGTGTTCATCAAGATCTGGAACCGCGCAGACCGCTACAAGGTCACGGGTCACAGCCCGATGACCTGGCTGATCACCATTGCGCGCAACCATGCCATCGACCGGCTGCGCGCCCGGAAAGGCGGCGGGGATACGGCAGAGCCCGATCTGGTGCTCGCCGATCCCGCCCCGGGGCCCGAGGCGCAGGCCATTGCGGCCGGAGAGGCACGGCGCATCGCCGATTGCCTTGGAGAACTGGACCAATCCCGCGCGGCGGCGGTGCGGGGCGCCTACCTGGAAGGCGAAACCTATGCCGATCTGGCGGCGCGCTTTGACGTGCCGCTGAACACCATGCGAACCTGGCTGCGCCGCAGCCTGCTAACCCTAAAGGATTGTCTCAGCCGATGAGCGACCGGCCCACCATATCCCCTGACGACAGCGGCAAGGCGGCGGAATACGTCCTTGGCCTGCTGCCGGATGCGGAAGCGCGCGAGATGCGGGCGCGGCTGGAGTCGGAGCCCGCGTTGCGCGACGAAGTGCTTGCCTGGGAACGGCGTTTCGCAACCATGGCCGAGCAGGAGGTCGCGCCGGTGACACCGCCCGCATCGGTCGAGGCGCGCCTGGTGGCCCATCTCTTCCGCGATGATGCCCGCTCGCGGTGGCAATGGTCGGGGCTTTGGCGCGGGGCCGCGGCCCTTGCCATGGCGGGATTGGTCGCGGTGGCGGTGCTGGTCTACATCGGCGGCCCGGGCAGCCGTGGCGAACCGGAATTCACTGCGATCATCGCCGCCGAGGACGGCGGCTTGCAATTGGCCGCGGCGCTCGATCTCGACAGCGGACAGCTTCGCGTCAGCCGCCAATCGGGGTCCGTGGCCGATGGCCGCGCGCAGCAGCTTTGGCTAATCACGGGTGACGCGGCCCCGGTGTCGCTTGGCCTGCTGTCGGCAGAGTCCGAAACGCAAGTCGCCGTGCCGGAACCCCTGCGCGCTCTATTTGCCGGGGGTGTACTGGCCGTATCGGATGAACCGCCCGGCGGATCGCCGACCGGCGCGCCTACGGGGGATGTACTGGCCATTGGCGTGATCGAGGAAATTCAGGCTTGATTTCAGGGCCTTGAACCCTCTGTCAGCTTTTTTGCCTGCGCTGTGAAACTTTCCGCCCCGCCGCCTCGTGGTTTCTGATGAGCGTCCCGGAACGGACGTGTCCAACATCAGAGGAGACCACCACATGACCCCCAATACCCTGACTGCCGCCCTTCTGGCCCTCGGCCTGACCTCGGGCGCTGCACTCGCCGAATCCCATGCGTCCACCGGCAATCCGATGGTCGGCGGCGCGGCGATGTTCCCGACGATGACCATCGTGGAAAACGCGGTGAATTCCGCCGATCACACCACCCTTGTGGCCGCCGTGCAGCATGCGGGCCTTGTCGATACGCTGGCAGGCGACGGCCCCTTCACCGTCTTCGCCCCGACCAATGACGCCTTCGCAGCCCTGCCCGCCGGATCAGTCGAAGCGCTGCTGGAGCCCCGGAACATGGGCCGTCTGCGCGAAATCCTGACCTGCCACGTGGTCGCGACCAATGCCCTGTCCGATGCCATCATGGGCATGATCGCCGATGACAGTGGCGCGCATGACGTGCAGACCGTGGGCGGCTGCGTTCTGACCGCGCGGATGCAGGACGGCATGATCACCCTGACCGACCAGCAAAACCGCACCGCAACGGTGACCGTGGCCGATGTGGTGCAGTCGAACGGTGTGATCCACGTGATCGACACGGTGCTGTTGCCCGGCGCCTGACAGTTCACGTCCCGTCCCGGCCAGCCCCCATCCGCGGCCGGGACGGACTTCTCCCGACGGATGCTACGCTCGGTCCTGTCCGATCTGTCCCCGGCAGGAAAGCCGGTCCCGCTTCTGACCGCGTCGTAAAAAGCCCCTGTCCCTTGGGGCTTCGCATCCCTGGACGGGCGGCCTGTCCGAGCAGGGTCGCCCGCAAGCGCCCGGTCGTTGCCTCAGCCAATGGTCGGGCGCGTTGCTATGGCACGCCCGGCCGCGACAGCCGACGACCAGGCCCACTGGAAGTTATAGCCGCCAAGCCAGCCGGTCACGTCCACCACTTCGCCAATCAAGAAGAGCCCCGATTGCAGCCGCGATTCCATGGTCTTTGAGGACATTCCGTCGGTCTCGACCCCGCCAAGCGTCACCTCCGCCGTGCGGTAGCCTTCCGAGGAGGTGGGCATCAGGTGCCAGTTTTCCAGCCGGTCCACCAGCCCCCGCAACGCCTTGTCCGATTGGTCCGCCAGATTGCCCGCCAGACCCCAGCTTTCTGCCAGAAACTGACACAGGGCGCGCGGCAGGTGGTCCGCCAGAACCGTGGTCAGCGCCTTGGCACCATCGGTCTGACGGCGCGCCCGCAATGCACTATAAAGATCGGTGCCGGGACACAATCGCACCGACAGGCTGTCACCCTCCCGCCAATAGGACGAGATTTGCAGGATCGCCGGGCCGGAGAGGCCCCTGTGGGTGAACAGCATCGCCTCTTCAAAGCTGCCGCCATTGCAGCCTGCCACCACGGGCACGGCGCTCCCCGCAAGGGGGCGAAAGGCGGCCTTCTGATCCTCGTTGAAGGTCAGCGGCACAAGGCCGGGGCGCGTGTCGGTCAGTCTATGGCCGAACTGTTCCGCAATGCGGTAACCAATCCCGGTCGCCCCCATCTTGGGAATCGACTTGCCTCCGGTAGCCACCACCAGATTGCGGGCGGTGACGGTCACCGCGCGGCCTTCCCGCGTAAGCGCGACCGTGAAGCGGCTGCCATCATGAGTGATCTCGCCGATCTCGGTGCGCAACCACAACTCGGCAGGCTGCATTTCCGCAAGCAGCATGGTGATGATCTCTTTCGCGGAACCATCGCAAAAGAGCTGCCCGAGCGTCTTTTCATGCCAGGCAATGCCGTGCTTGTTCACCAGATCGAGGAAATCCCATTGCCTATACCGGCTGAGCGCGGATTTCGCGAAATGGGGGTTCTGCGAGAGGAAGTTTTCGGCCCCCGCATAGATATTGGTGAAGTTGCAGCGCCCGCCGCCCGAAATGCGGATTTTTTCGCCCGGCGCCTTGGCATGATCCACCACCAGCGTATCCGGCCCCGCGTGGGCGGCACACATAAGGCCCGCGGCCCCGGCGCCAAGGATCAGGGTGGTGACATGCTGCGCGGTCATGGCGCCCTTGTGCGGGTCTCTCGCGGCGAAGGCAAGCGTCATCGCGGCTTGGGGGTGGCGGCGGGCAAGCTTTGCCGTCATGATCCCCCAAATGTCCAAACCCCGGAGATGCCCGTTGACCATCCGCGCCCTGACCCTGCTGGCCCTGCTGATGCCCCTGCCCGCCCTCGCCCAGGAGGAGATGCAGCCCCTGCGCGTCGAGGTGGGCGACGGAGCGCCCATGTCCTATATCGGCACCCGCTGCGCGGCCTTCTATGCGTCCTCGGCGGCCTATCTGGGCGACCAGATCAGCGAGGATATGCAGGATCAGGTCAACAATATCGTGGCGCTGCTGATGATGACGGCCGCGGACGCGATGGAACAGGAAGGGCTGGAGCCTGACGCCGCCCGCGATGCGGTTGTCAGCGAGGTGGAAGCCCTCTCGGACGCCTATCGCCAGCGGTTCGACGCCAATGCCGAGGCGGGCCGCAATGCCTTTTCCGACGATCCGGTCTATCTGGCCGATAACGAGGATTGCACGGCCGTCATGACCGGCGAGGATTAGGGCGCGCGGGAACGGGCTGACAAACCGGGGGCCGCATCGCTATGCTGCCCTCGTTTTCAGCACCAAACTCCAAGGATATCCCCATGCGTTTTCTCGCCCTCTTCGCGGCCTTGCTCGCATCGCCTGCCACGGCCCAGGATCTGACCCTTCCCGAAAGCGACACCCTGCCCCGTCTCATCGACAGCCTGTGCGTCGACATCCATCCGCTCAATGGCTGCGAACAGGTGATCCTGTTGACCAGTCGGGACGATGACAGCAGCGCCGATCTGGTGATCCTGTCGGACCGGCGGTTGCAGGACGATCCCGGCGCGCCGCTGCTGGTCCTGCGCAATGCCGCCTATAACGGGTCCATGTGGGGGATGTCGCCTTCGCTGGAGGAGGGCGACGGGCGCACCGTTCTGCTCCGTTCCGAACAATCCGGCATCGGGCGTCACCCGTGGTTCCAGACCCTGCGCATCGGCTGGCAGGAGGATGCCTTCCGCGTGCAGGGATTCGGCTATTCCAGCTATGACCGGTTCACCTCCGGTGGCTATAGCTGCTCGCTCGACTATGACAACGGGGAGTGGGTGGCCGAGGCCACCTGGGTCGATCCCGAAAGCGAGGAGGAGCACTCGGTGGCACAAAGCGGCACATTGGACAGCCCCGCCCCGCTGCTCAGCGATCACGGGGCCTTCGCCGCCCTGCCAGCGCCCTGCCAGGCGGTTCAGACGCTGTTTTTCGACAACCTGCCGTGACGCACCCGACGCGCACGCCTTAATAAACGGGCGGACAACCGAGGTCGGCTCCGCCAATCAAACGCTCGACGAAATGCCGGTTGATTGGAGTCTCGATCAGGGCGACATAGCGCTCCATGAACTCTTGCATGAGAGCAGATCCGTTTTCCGGCGGCGTGTCGCTGCGCAGCTCTGCCATCAGGGCCGTGCGTTCCAAAGAGGCGGACCAGAGGCTATCGACCCAGTCCCGCGCATCCGTCGTTGAATAAGGCGTGAAGGCGGCAATCAACGGCCCCTCGTTGTCGCTCAGCTGATGCACGAAACAATCGAAAAACCGCCCATAGCTCAGTTCCGCCGCCACCACGAGTTGCAGCGCCATGTCCACCGCGTCCGCATCGACCCGCGTGTAGGTGCTCAAGACCGGCGTCAGGTTTCGGGACAGAGGGTCACGCCGATCGCTTTCCAGCACCAGCACATCGCCATCGCGCAGGAAGGTCACCGGAAGCTCGAAGTGATTGAGTTGGGACAGCACGAAGAGCTCGTGCGAGCGCTCATGCTCCAGCCGCAGACCGGAATAGGTCAGCATACCCGGTCCGAACGACACCGGCGCATAAACCCCCTCGCGCCCATCCGGCCGGAACATGCCCCGCGACACCCACCCGTCATAGCCGCTGTCCTCCTCCCATGGCACGATGTCATAGCCGGGGATATTCGGTTTGATCCAGTACTGGACGATCTCGATCTCGCCTTCCTCGGCCCCCGGCCCGATCTCCAGCACCTCGGTTCCGGGCACGGTGATGCCGCTGAGATACAGGAGCGCGTCGTCCGAAAGCCAGGTGCCATAGAGCGCCGCAGGACCCGTCACCGGAACCGCCCGCTCCGCAGCCGCCAGATTGACGCGAAAAGCAATCAATTGGTCGTCATCGCAGATGTCATGCGTGGGCGGAGCGACCCCCGGCACCGGCTCGGCCCGAAAGGCCTGCATCACGGCCAGACAATCGAAATCCTGCGCCTGCGCCGCGCCCGGCAGAATAAGACTTCCGATCACGGCCAATGCGCCTGCTGAGAGCTTCACGGCAATTCGTCCTTTCAATGTCTCGATGCTGCAAATCGCCCCGACCCTACCCAATGTCAGCCCTGACACAAATCCCCTCTTTTCGCCGTCCCGGAGCGGGTGCATAACAGGGGTATGAAAAAGCCCTCGGACAACCCCGCCGATCCTTTCAAGAAGGCCCTCGCCGAAACCACCCGCGTGATGGCGGATGACCCTGAACTTGGGGTGACCTATTCCGTCGATCCGCCGGGGCAGACGGGCGACTCTGTGCGCCTGCCGCAGATCAGCCGCCGCATGACGCGGGACGAGGTTCTGCTGGCGCGTGGCACCGCCGACGCTTTCGCGCTGAAGCACAAATACCACGACACCGGCACCGCTGCCCGCTATGCGCCGCAGGGCCAGATGGCGCGCGACCTGATGGACGCGATGGAAACCGCCCGCTGCGAGGCCATGGGCGCCCGGCATATGCCGGGAACCGCGGGCAATATCGACGCCAAGATCGGCAACGAGGCCCGCCGCAAGGGCTATGGCGAGATCCGAGAGGCCGCCGACGCGCCGCTGGCCGTGGCTGCCGGTTACCTGATCCGCCATCTCGCCACGGGCCGCGAGCTGCCGCCCGAGGCCGCCAATGTCATGGAGCTATGGCGCGGCTTCATCGAGGATCGCTGCGCCGATACGCTCGACAATCTTGATGAAGTGCTGTCCGACCAGACCGCCTTTGCCAAACTCTCCCGCCAGCTCATTGAAGATCTGGGCTATGGCGACCAGTTGGGGGACGACCCCGACGAGATGGACGAGGATAACGAGGAAGAGGCGGAAGCCGACGACGACGAGAACCCCGATTCCACCGGCGACTCGGACGAGGATCAGGACGAACAGGCCGATGCCTCGCCCGAGCAAAGCCAGGAAGAACAGCAGGATGCCAGCCAGGCCTCGGTCGAAATGGACGACCAGGGCGACATGGAAGAGGCCGAGGAAACCGAGCTGCCAGAGGGCGAGGCCCCGCTGGAACCGCCGCCCCCTGCCCCCCATTCCGAGGCCGACCCGGATTACACGGTTTACACGACCGAACATGACGAAGAGATCATGGCCGAGGAATTGGCCGAGCCGCAGGAACTGGAACGCCTGCGCGCCTATCTCGACCAGCAGCTGGAACCGCTGAAAGGGGCAGTCAGCCGTCTGGCCAACAAGCTGCAACGCCGCCTTCAGGCACAGCAGAACCGGTCCTGGGAGTTCGACAAGGAAGAGGGTGTGCTTGATGCGGGCCGTCTGGCGCGCGTGGTGGCCAATCCCACGACGCCGCTCAGCTTCAAGGTCGAAAAGGACATGGATTTCCGCGACACTGTGGTGACGCTGCTTCTGGACAATTCCGGGTCCATGCGCGGGCGCCCGATTTCCATCGCCGCGATCTGCGCCGATGTTCTGGCCCGCACGCTGGAACGGTGCTCGGTGAAGGTGGAGATCCTTGGCTTTACCACCCGCGCCTGGAAAGGCGGGCGGTCGCGCGAGGAATGGCTGGCAGAGGGCCGCAAGCAACAGCCCGGACGCCTCAATGACCTGCGCCATATCATCTATAAACAGGCCGACGCGCCGATGCGCCGGACGCGCGACAATCTGGGCCTGATGATGAAAGAGGGCTTGCTGAAGGAAAACATCGACGGCGAGGCACTGGAATGGGCGCATCGCCGGATGCTGGCGCGGCGCGAACAGCGCAAGATTTTGATGGTGATCTCGGACGGCGCACCAGTCGATGATTCCACCTTGTCGGTGAACCCGTCGAACTACCTCGAAAAACACCTGCGCGACGTGATCGCCATGGTCGAGAAGCGCAAGGCGGTGGAACTGCTGGCCATCGGCATCGGCCATGACGTGACCCGGTATTATGACCGGGCTGTGACCATCACCGATGCGGAACAGCTGGCCGGTGCGATGACCGAGCAGCTGGCCTCGCTCTTCGACAGCGACCCCCGCGCGCGGGCGCGGTTTCTGGGGTTGAAGAAGGTAAGCTGAGCACGCCCATGCGACCGGCAGCGCCTGTGGACGTGACAGGAGCGAGGGGCCAGCCCCTCGCGCTCCCCGAGGTATTTTGGCCAAGCTGAAAGACAATTTTAGTTAAACTGTATGAACCTGCCTGCGCTGACAGGAAGGCTCTGCGTCGCCACGGCAGCGATGGACAAATCCCGCGCCCCGGTGCAGGCTCCGCGCCATGACCGATACCAGCCCCACCCGTTTCCAGAGCTTTTCTTCCGCGACCAGCCCCGAACAGGGGCCACCCCGGTTGGCAATGCTGCGCGCCGAACTGGCGACGCAGGGCCTGTCGGGCTTTCTGGTGCCGCGCGCCGATGCGCATCAGGGCGAATACGTGGCCGCGCGGGACGAGAGGCTGGCCTGGCTGACCGGGTTCACCGGCTCGGCGGGGTTCTGCGCGGTTCTGCCTGACAGGGCGGGCGTCTTCGTCGATGGCCGCTACCGGGTTCAGGTCAAGGAGCAGGTGGCGCTGTCCGACTTCACTCCGGTAAACTGGCCCGAAACCGCGCTGGAGGACTGGCTGAAGGATCACCTGCCCAAAGGAGGTATAGTTGGCTTTGACCCCTGGCTGCATACCAGCCAGGAGATTGACCGGCTGGAGGCCGCCCTGACGCCTGCCCAAATCTCGCTGCGTCCCGTTGCGAACCCGGTTGACGCGATCTGGCCCGACCAGCCGGACCGGCCCGATGCGCCCGCAACCGGGTTTCCCGTTGAAATTGCAGGGAGAAAATCGGGTGAGAAACGGCGGGACATCGCGGATGCCCTCGCCAAGGCGGGACAGGCCGCCGCCATTCTGACCCTGCCCGATTCCGTCTGCTGGCTGCTCAACATCCGCGGGGGCGACCTGCCGCATTTGCCGGTCGTGCAGGCCTTCGCCATCATCGACAGCCGCGGGCATGTGACGCTGTTCAGCGACCCGGCCAAGTTCGAGGCACTCGGCCCCGATCCGAACATCACGCTGAAGCACTGGGATGATTTCGAGGCGGCCATTGCCACGCTCTCTGGCCCGGTTCGCGTCGATCCCGCCACAGCGCCCCACCAGGTGCGCATGGTGCTGGACGCCGCAGGGGTGGAGGTCGCCAGCGGCCAGGACCCCTGCATCCTGCCCAAAGCGCGCAAGACGCCCGCCGAGATCAAGGCCACCACCGCCGCCCATATCCGCGACGGGGTGGCATTTGCCCGTTTCCTGCACTGGTTCGACACGGAGGCCCCGAAGGGGAAGCTGACCGAGATCGACTGCGCCCGCAGGCTGGAAGCGTTCCGGGCGGATACCGGGGTGCTGAAAGACATCTCCTTCGACACGATTTCCGCCGCCGGTCCCCATGCCGCACTGCCCCATTACCGGGTGTCCGAAGCCTCGAACGCGACGATCACCCCTGGGCAGATCTATCTAGTCGACAGCGGCGCGCAGTACGAGGACGGGACCACCGACATCACCCGCACCATCGCTGTGGGGGCGCCAGGTGAAGACGAGCGCAGCGCCTTTACCCAGGTGCTGCGCGGGATGATCGCCGTCAGCCGCGCGCGCTTTCCCAAGGGGATCGCCGGGCGGGACCTCGACTCGCTCGCACGGATGCCGCTCTGGCAGGCGGGGCGCGATTTCGACCACGGCACCGGGCATGGCGTCGGCGTCTACCTCTCGGTGCATGAAGGCCCGCAACGGATTTCCCGCGTCTCCACCCTGCCCTTGCAGCCGGGCATGATCCTGTCCAATGAGCCAGGATACTACCGGGAAGGCGCCTTCGGCATCCGCATCGAAAACCTGATCGTGGTGCGCGAAGCCCCGGCCCTGCCCGGCGGCGACCCGCGCGACATGCTGGAATTCGACACCATCACCTGGGCCCCCATCGACCGGCGTCTGATTGACGCAGATGCGATGAACAGGGACGAAATCGCGTGGATTGACGCCTATCATGCGCGAACCGCCGAAAAACTGCGATCGCACCTGCCAGCCCATACGGCAGACTGGCTGGATCGGGCCACGGCACCGCTGTGACATCATCCTGTTACAGGCAAGCGGCAGATCATGCCGGGATAAACGCGTTTACGGACGAGGGAGAGGGACAAAGATGACAAGCCATATCAAGATTCGCAAAGCGGCGGGCACCTGGGTTGTGCGGGCCGGAGGGGCCGTTCTGGGCGAGTCCAAGAACGCCTTGGAACTGACCGAGGGCGACTATCCGCCCGTCATCTACTTCCCCCGCGAAGATATCGGCATGGCATTCCTCGACGCCTCGGAACAGACCAGCCATTGCCCGTTCAAGGGCGACGCGGCCTATTACTCGATCGTGACCAAGTCGAACGTGATCAAGAACGCGGCCTGGAGCTACGAGGCCCCCACCGAAGAAGCCGCCGAGATCGCGGGCTACCTGGCGTTCTATCCGAACCTGGTGGCCATCGAGAAAGTCTGATCACGGCCGGTCCGACAGCAGACGCTCGAAATCCCGGCGCATCAAGGCGCTTTGCAGCGTCCGATACGCCTGATTGAACAGCAACCGGCTGGCCTCGGCGTCAATCCGCGTGTCCAGCCGCATGACAAGAACCGGTGCCCCCGCCTCGATCACCGCCGTCTCGGCATCCGCGCCGATCAGATCGGCAAAACTGTCGCCCGCGTCGTTGATAGCCAGGCCCGACCAGTTCACACCCAGTCGGGCAGCCTGGTCGGCGGCGGGCAGGATTTGGGTCGGACGCAACGCGACAATGGTGACATGGCCGTCATCGCCAAAGAGATCCGCCATCAACAGGGTCCCCGGATATTCCGCAGGCAACGCCTCCACAAAGAGATTGGCCAGGATCAGACGTTCACCGGGATGTGCGGCCGCGTCCAGCGCATCGAGCAGCGCGGCAATCTCGGCGTCATCCACCATCCGCGGCATTTCGGTGGTCAGTACCGTGTCCAGCACCGCCCATGCATTCGAGAAGGCCAGAATATCACCCGCCACTGCCAGCCGAGCCGACCGTCGCACCGCCCCGCCATAAAGATCGTCAGGCGGCAGGTTCGGCTGCATCACGGCGTTGTCCTGCTCGCCCCGCCAGAAAACCGAATGCCCGTGTCGTTCCTCGTGCGTAAACCCGGCCCCCGGCAGGAGATCGGCTGCCACCGCACCCGCGCCGAAGCCGAGCGACAACAGGTTCAGCCAGATCGGCGGGCGGGCATATTGGAGGTTGGTTTCCACATCATCGAAACCAAATCCGTTGGCCAAGCGAAAGCGGGCGTCCTGCGCCGATGCCGAGCGCCCGAAGATCTGCGTCCCACCCCGCATCAGGGCCGCCAGCGCCCGCTCTTCCGGGTCGAGGGGCGCGACTCCGTTTGCCTCCAGAAACGACCGTGCGGCGCGAACATCCCCGAAATCAATCTGATAGCCACCAGCCGGAGCATCCGCCACATCGGGAATGGTGGCCAGCAACAGGCGGAGGGCAGCGCTTGCGGGCGGCGCATCTGCGAGACTTGGGGTCGCCAGGAAAACGGACAGGCACAGGCAGCACACAGCTTTGGCATGACGCAATACTGGCATTCGGGCATCCTCGAAATTCAACGATCAATAGACGCACTTTAGCATGGATCGCGCCCGCCCCGTAACCGGATCAGCTATGCTCCTCTGCCGCTGTCGCCGCCAGCGCCCGGTTATACGCCTTCAACGCATCGACCTGGTAAAGCGCGCCCTCCAGTGCGGGCGGGGCATCGCCCGGCGCCAGCGTCACCACCGGAACCCGATCGAGCCCGGTGCGTTCAAAGACCGGCATGGCCCGTTCCAGCGTCGCGTTCATCTCCAGGTAGATGCCCTGGTCCACCAATGTCAGCAGCGCCTCGCTCTCGCCGGTCCTCTCATGATCCAGCGGGCGCATCACCTTTGCCACCCGGAACATGCCAAGCAGATAGGCCTGCGGTCCGGCAGCCAGGTGGATATTGCGCCGCTCCAGCTGCGTGAGGAAGAAGGACCGGTCCACCATGCGGCTGGCAACAGCGGTCGACAGGGACACCGAGACCATCACCGCCAGACCCGTCTGCCAGTCGCCGGTCAGCTCAAAGACGATGAGGGTCGTTGAAATGGGCGCCCCCAGAACGGCGGCCGCCACAGCCCCCATACCTGCCAGCGCGTAAAGCGTCTCTGACCCCGACACATCGGGAAAGATGCCGGTGGCGATCATGCCGAAGGCCAGCCCGGTCAACGCCCCGATCATCAGCGAGGGCGAGAAGACCCCGCCGCCCATGCGGCCCCCGATGGTGATGCCCACGGCAATGACCTTGAGAATGGCGAAGACAATGGCCTCATGCAGCAGCAATTCGCCAGTCAGCGCCGCCGAGGTCGTCTCGTACCCCACCCCGATGATATGCGGGAAGGCAATGGCCAACGCCCCCAGAAACGCCCCCGCGATCGCCGGACGCAGCCAGCGCGGCAGCCCGGTGCGCCGCTGGATGCCGTTGCCAAGGTCCTCCGCCCAGAACACCCCGCGCATGAAAACCGCAGCGATGACCCCCGCCAGCAGGCCAAGCAGCATGAAAGCCGGCAGTTCCACATAGAATTCCAGCGCGCTGTCCGTGCCCAGGTGAAACTCGGTCATGTCGCCGAATTCCAGCCGGTTGATCACCGTGCCCGCAACCGAGGCGATGACGATGGGGGCAAAGGCATGCACCGCGAAATGGCGCAGCACCACCTCCAGCGCGAAGAGCGCCCCGGCAATCGGCGCGTTGAAGCTGGCCGACACCGCCGCCGCCACCGCGCAGCCCAACAGGTCGCGTCCGGTGATCCCGTCGGCCTTGATCCAGTCCGAGACGCGCGACGACACCACGCCCGCCAGATGCACAACCGGCCCCTCACGTCCCGTGGACCCGCCCGAGGACAGGGTGATCAGCGAGGCGAAGGCCGAGGCGATCCCCGCCTTTTGCTCCACCCGGCCATCGGCCAGCGCCGCGCCCTCGATCACATCGGCCACCGCGCGGACCCGTCCATCCGGCGTGAACCAGTGCAGGATCAGCCCCACGATCAAGCCGCCAATGATCGGCACCACGAGGATCAGGAACCACGGCAGACCTTCGGCAAAAGAATGCAGCATGCGGGGGTCTTCAACGCCGTAGATGGTGCTTTGCAGCCAGTCGATGCCCTTGCGAAAGAACAGCGCCGCGAACCCCGCCGCGATCCCCACGGCCAGCGCGATGAACCAGAACTGGATCTGGCTCGGCCCCTTGTGGCGCAGCACGTCCCATCCCCCCCGTGCAGCCGTCACCGCCTGGCTCAGCTGATCGCGCAAAAAAGGCTGTCTTTCGCCTGACACGGGGCCGTTATCCTCGCAACCATCCGGCCCGCCCGCTGCGCACCGGCTTTCCCCATCCCTAACCGCTTTTCACAGCGATGAAAATCGCGATGTCAGTCGCGCCGCACGCCGTCCCCCGGCCTGTCAAGGCGCGCGTAAGCGCCCGCCGCAAGGCGGCTTGGCCTTGACAGGCCAGGGGACGGCAAAAGGCTTGCAAAGGCCCAGAAGCGGGCAGATCCCGGCTTCAGGGCCTCTCAGCGGATGGCCAGGACCGCAAAGCCCGCGCAACAAGGGCTATCTTCTCAACGACTCATCCGATTTCCCGTGGCAACGCGGCCCGAGGAGGCCCCCGCGAAAGCGGGGGTTGACGAGGGCCGCTCGCGGGTCGACGACGCAGTCGGCGAAACCGCTCAGAGCTTCAGCAACTCCCGCGCCGCCTGATGCGCGGCGTCGGTCACTGTGTCACCCGACAGCATCCGCGCCACCTCGCCCACGCGATCCGCATCCGACAGGGGCACAACCCGGCTCAGGGTCACCTCGCCCTCGACGCGCTTCTCCACCCGCCAGTGATGCGCCCCAAGCGCGGCCACCTGTGGGGAATGGGTCACGACCAGCACCTGGCTGCCCTCCGCCAGCGCCTTCAGCCGCCGTCCAACCGCATCCGCCGTGGCCCCACCGACACCCCGGTCGATCTCGTCGAAGATCATCGTCAGCCCCTCGGCCCTTTCGCTCAGGCAGACCTTCATGGCCAGCAGGAAGCGCGACAGCTCGCCGCCCGAGGCCACCTTGTTCAAAGGCCCGATCGGCGCGCCGGGGTTGGTACGGGCGGCAAAGACCACCGCGTCCTGTCCGGTGGAACCGGGGTCAGTGGCCGAGATTTCGGTCACGAAGACCGCGCGCTCCATCTTGAGCGGCGCCAGTTCCTGCATGATCCGGGCATCGAGCCGTTCCGCCGCGTCCATGCGCGCTTTGGTCAATGCGTCAGCTGCCGCATCAAACGCTCTCCGCGCCCGGTCCCGCGCCGTTTTCAGCGCCCCCAGATGCGCAACCGACCCGTCCAGCGCCTCCAGCCGTCCGCGCAGCTCTTCGGCGAAGCCGCCCAGATCATCCGGGGCCACACCATGCTTTCGCGCCAGTGCCCGCAGGGCAAAGAGCCGCTCTTCCGTCTCTTCCAGCTCTGCGGGGTTGAAGCTCAACCGGTCCGCAAACGCCTCCACCCCCGCCTGCGCCTCGCCCAGTTCCACCAGCGCCCGTTCCAGCGCGGCAAGCGGCGCGTCCAGCCCGCCCTCGGCCTTATCGGTCAGCCCGTCGAGCCAGCGCAGCGCATCAGACAACGCGCCCTCCCCCCCCTGGCTTCCAAGCGCCTCCAGCGCCCGCGCCACGTCGGACCGCATCTTCTCGGCACCTTGCATCAGGCGGCGGCGCACGTCGAGCGCGTCTTCCTCGCCCGGTTGCGGGTCGAGCGCATCGAGTTCCGCCACCGCATGGCGCAGGAAATCCTCTTCGGCTTTCAACTCGGCCGCTTCGGCTTCAGCCTCGGCCAGCGCCCGAGCAGCGGCATTCACCGCACGCCACAGCGCCGCCACCTCATCCCGCTGCGCCCCAAGCCCGCCGAACTCGTCCAGCATGTCGCGATGCACGCGCGGGTCCAGCAGACCCCGGTCATCACCCTGCCCGTGCAGCTCTACCAGCGTGTCAGACAGCGCCCGCAGCACATCGCCCGAGACCCGCCGGTCATTGACCCATGCCGTCTTGCGCCCCTGCGCGGTGTTGACCCGGCGCAGGATCAGCTCCTCCCCACCGGGCAGCCCCGCCTCTTCCAGCACCGCATGCGCGCCGTGCCCATCCGGCAGATCGAAGACCGCCTCGACCTCACCCTGCTCCGCGCCCGCGCGCACCAGGTCGGCGCGGCCCCGCCAACCCAGTACGAAGCCAAGGGAATCGAGCAAGATCGACTTGCCCGCCCCGGTTTCGCCGGTCAGCACGTTGAGACCCGGCTGGAAGCTCAGCTCCAGCCGGTCGATGATCAGCATGTCACGAATGTCGAGATTGCGCAGCATCTCTGCCCTCACGGCCCTTGAGCGTCAGAGCCATTCCCCGCGCACCGTCTGCTGCCAGATCTCGCGCAGCCAGCTTTCGCCCGCAGCCTCCGGTGCCAGTTCCTGATCGTTGAGCAGGCGGAAGGCATCGTCATAGAAGGGCGAGGCCTGGAAATTGTGGCCCAGGATCGCGCCGGCGGTCTGTGCCTCATTGGGCAGGCCAAGCGCCAGATAAGCCTCGACCAGACGCAGCAACGCCTCGGGCGTGTGGCTGGTGGTCTGGAACTGTTCCACCACCACGCGGAAGCGGTTGATGGCCGCAGTATAGTTTTCACGACGCAGGTAGTAGCGCCCGATTTCCATTTCCTTGCTGGCCAGATGGTCGAAGGCGAGGTCGAATTTCAGAATGGCCGAAGCGGCATATTCGCTGTCCGGGTAGCGTTCGATCACCACCCGAAGCGCCTGCAAGGCCTGGTAGGTCAGGCCCTGGTCGCGGCCCACCTGGTCGATCTGGTCATAGTAGGACAGCGCCAGCAGATACTGGGCATAGGCGGCATCCTCATCCGCGGGGTAGAAGTCGAGGAAGCGCTGCGCAGTGGCACGGCTGTTCTCGTAATCGCGGTCCTGATGATAGGCATAGGTGGCCATGATCAGCGCGCGCCGGGCCCATTCCGAATAGGGGTGCAGGCGTTCAACCTCAAGGAACAGGGCGGCAGCGTCATCGAAGTCTTCGGCTTCCAGCTCCGCCTCGGCCTGCTGGAAGATCGGCTGCGCCTCCATCTGCTCGATCGGGGTGTCGTTGTTCCGGTTGCGCCAGCTGGCACATGCCGAAAGCGACAGGACCAAGGCCAATGCCACGCTCGCTTTCAACCCCGTTCTCAGCAATCCTCGCCCCCGTGCCATTGCCCGAAACCTCATGCGTCTACTTGCGGCAAGCTTGCTTGCCTGCCCTCTCTGCCATTGGTCCTAGCACATTAATTCTGAGGGCAAAACGCCTGAATCGTCCCTCGCGCGTTTCACGCAACGGCGGACAAGTCCTCGGGGTGCAGATCGACGCCGGGAAGCTGCGCCGCCTGATCGGGCGTGCATTCCACCATGCGCCACGCGCCGGGGGTCGCGAACAGCTTTCGCAGCAGCTGGTTGGTCAGCATGTGACCGGCGCGTACGCCCTCGTATTCGCCAAGAACAGGCGCCCCGGCAAGTCCCAGATCGCCAAGCGCATCCAGCATCTTGTGGCGCACGGGTTCATCCGCGTGGCGCAGACCGCCGGGGCTGGTCACATAATCCCCGTCCACGACAACCGCGTTTTCACCAGGCACACCGCCAAGCGCGAGCCCGTTGGCCTGCATGAATTCCACATCCGCCTGACGACAGAAGGTGCGGCTATCGCATAGTTCACGCACGAAATGGCCGTTGCACAGGTCCATCTCGCGGGTCTGGCGGCCAATGGCGGCATCAGGAAATTCGATATCGAAGCGCATCTTCATACTGGCCGAGGGGCGCAGCGTGGCGCGGGCCTCGCCCTGTTCGACGCTGACCTCGGTCAGGATTTCGATCGCGGTGATCGCACTGCCCTGCCCCTGCACGCCGCGCGCCAGAATGCCCCGTACGAATTGCGCGGCCGACCCGTCGAGGATCGGCACTTCCGGCCCGTCGATCTCGACCAGCGCATTGTGAACGCCGCAGCCCACAAGCGCCGCCATCACATGTTCCACGGTCGAGACCTCGACACCGGCCTCGTTGCGCAGGATGGTGCATAGCTGGCTTTGCGGCACCGCGTCGTAGCGAGCCGGGATCATGTTGTCACGGTCGGTGATGTCACTGCGCCGAAACCAGATGCCGAAAGAGGCCGCCGCCGGATGAATCGTCAATCGTGCCGGACGCCCGGAATGAAGCCCGATGCCCTTGAATTGAACTGCTGTTCTGATGGTGGCCTGCAAGGCGCGCTCCACTGTCTGTCCCAGGATCACGAGGATCGGTGCGGCCACATCCCACGGCCCTGACGCAATCCCCATGGCAAACAGAGTGCCCCCTCCATTTGCATGACCAAGGGCTTAACCGCCTCTTCCATGATTAACAATTCAAGGATTGTGACTCGCTGCAACAAAGCGGAAATATGTCGGCAGTTTTTCGCCACCGACCTGTGGATAACCACGTATCCCCCTGATCTTGAACGAAAAAGGACCACCCCGAAGGGCGGCCCTCTTGGTCACAATGTGTAACGCGATCAGTTCGCCTGACGCCGCAGGAAGGCCGGGATCTCGATCCGGTCTTGCTCGGGATCGACCTGCTCATCCTCGTGATGGGAGCGGGTCTGCATGCTTGGCTGACGGCGCTGTGTGGGCACCGGGGCCTCTTCGCCATGGCCGGTCATGCGGTTGAGCAGCGAGTTGATGCCGAAACGCGATCTGCTGCCGTGATCCTCCGCCTCGGGGGCCGGGGTGGCGGCACGGGGCGCATTGCCGCGGTCCTTGGCAATCGCATCGCGCAGACGGGCCAGCGTTTCCGGGGTCGGATGCCCCTTGTTGGCGCGCGGGGCGACGTAGTCTTCCTCCACCGGTTCCGACGCGACGCGGGTCTCCGGACGCGGGGCCGGAGCGGATTCGGCCACCTGAGGCGTGTAGGCCGGGGCCGGAATGCCGTCATCCTCCTCGAACAGGTCTTCTGCCTGTTCATGGGCGGTTTCCGCATCGAAACGGGTAAAGAGGCTGGGTTCCGGCGTGGCCGCGGGCTGGTCTTCCTCGATCTCTTCTTCCAGCACCATCGGAGCCGCCGCAGCGGCAGCACCGCCCCGGCCCGACATGGCAACCGAGTCCGTGTGCAGGCGGCGCATCGGGGCCGGAATGTCCTGGTGGATCTCGGCGGCGTCGATGCCGGTGGCCACGACGGACACGCGCATCTTGCCTTCCATCTCGGTATCGAGGGTGGAGCCCACGATGATGTTCGCTTCCGGGTCCACTTCCTCGCGGATGCGGTTGGCGGCTTCATCCAGTTCAAACAGCGTCAGGTCATAGCCGCCGGTGATGTTGATCAGCACGCCACGGGCGCCCTTGAGGCTGATTTCATCCAAGAGCGGGTTGGCAATGGCACGTTCGGCGGCCTGAACCGCGCGATCCTCGCCCTCGCTTTCGCCGGTGCCCATCATCGCCTTGCCCATCTCGTTCATCACCGCGCGCACGTCGGCGAAGTCGAGGTTGATCAGGCCCGGACGGACCATCAGGTCGGTCACGCCCTTGACGCCCTGGTAAAGAACGTCATCGGCCAGCGCGAAGGCTTCGGTGAAGGTGGTCTTTTCATTCGCCAGCCGGAACAGGTTCTGGTTGGGGATGATGATCAGCGTATCGACGACCTTTTGCAGCGCCTCGATGCCCTCATCGGCCTGGCGCATGCGCTTGGCGCCTTCGAACTGGAAGGGCTTGGTCACGACGCCGACGGTCAGCACACCCAGTTCACGGGCGGCTTGCGCGATGATCGGGGCCGCACCGGTGCCGGTGCCGCCGCCCATCCCGGCGGTGATGAAACACATATGCGCGCCGACAAGGTGATCCACGATGGTCTCGATGCTTTCCTCGGCGGCAGAGGCACCCACGGCAGGGCGCGCGCCCGCGCCCAGACCTTCCGTCACTTTCGCGCCCATCTGGATGCGGGACGTGGATTTGGAGTGCTGCAGAGCCTGCGCATCGGTGTTGGCCACCACGAATTCGCAGCCGTCAAGCTCTTGGTCGATCATGTTGTTGACGGCATTGCCGCCTGCCCCGCCAACGCCAAACACGGTGATGCGCGGCTTCAGGTCCGGTTGATCCGGCATGGTCAAATTCAGGGTCATTTGAAAGTCCGCCTGTGGTTCTTGTTTGATGGCCCCGATCTTGTGCCGGATAGCCGATTTCTGCCTTGTTTGGATTGAATCCTAACGCGTTCGCGGCAGGGCGTCACGCAAAAACTGGCCTAATGACGCGAAATATGGGGCAGAATCCAGGCATGGCGGCGGGATTTTGCTCGTGGCCCCTGCATCTAGCGTCAAATTACCGGCCCCACACCAAGGATGCAGGGTCCGGTCCGGCTGATTTATCCGCGGATCACCAGTTGTCGCGGAACCATTTCACCGCGCGGCGCAGGGACCGGGCGGGGTATCTGTCGGCGGGCACTTCGAAATCCCACCATTCATCCTGCGGGTAGGCGGCGAACAGCGCCAGCCCCACGCAAGCCGAGAATGCCGGGCCGCAGGCCGATTGCGGCAGGCCCTGAACGCGCAGCGGACGGCCAAGGCGCACCTGGTTGCCAAGAATGCGGCTGGCCAGCTGGTCAAGCCCCGGAATCTGGCTGCCGCCACCGGTCAGGACGATCCGTTGAGAGGGCAAATGATCGAACCCGGCATCCTCCAGAATGGCGCGCACTTCTTCGAGGATTTCCTCCACCCTCGGGCGCATCACGCCGATCAACTCCGCCCGGCTGATGGACCGGCGATCATGTTCCCAATCGCCGGTATCGCTTTCCAGCTCGATCCGTTCTCGGTCATCCATGCCGGTTGCCACCAGCCCGCCGAAGCGGGTCTTGATCCGTTCCGCATCGGCAGCGGGGATCTGCAACCCCTGGCTGATATCGCTGGTCACGTGATCGCCGCCCATCCGCACGGTATCGGCATAGATCATGTGTTTCTTGATGAAGATCGACACGCCCGTAGTGCCGCCCCCCAGATCGACGCAGGCCGCGCCGAGCTCCTGCTCGTCTTCCACGAGGCTGGAGACGCCCGCCACGTAAGGCGAAGACGCCACGCCCGCCAGTTCCAGATCGCAGCGCTTCACGCAATGCAGCAGCGTCTCGATCGCATGGGCCTCGATGGTCAGCATATGCATATCCG
Organism: Nioella sp.; assembly: GCF_965215655.1. Classification (GTDB taxonomy): domain Bacteria; phylum Pseudomonadota; class Alphaproteobacteria; order Rhodobacterales; family Rhodobacteraceae; genus Nioella. Next base: position 1,387,547 of record NZ_OZ244111.1, on the reverse strand, counting down.
CCGACAGCCGGTTGCCCACATGGCCGCGCGGGTCCTTCAGCCCCGACCGGTGGTCGAGCGCAAAATTCACCGGTTGCGCATGCAGCACTTCACGCCCCTCGCCGATATCGGGCACATCACAGGCCGCCAGCGCGCGGGCCACATCGCATTCGGTCACGGTGCCGGTCTGCAAACTGGTTTCGCCAACCAGCCCGTAGGACCGGGGCCGCGCACCCGAGAAGCTGACGATCACATGATCGACGCGCATATTGGCCATCTTCTGCGCCGCCTGCACGGCGGTGCGAATGGCGCGCTCGGTTTCCTGCACAGTGTCGATCTCGCCGAACTTAACCCCGCGCGAGCGCGTCGTGGCCGCGCCGATCACCCGGAAATTCGACTGCCCCGCCATTGCCCCCACCTCTTCCGAGGGGCGCAGGTCGTCCGAGCTGTCGAAGCGCAGCACAAGGCACGAGGTCTTGTAACTGCCGATATCCAGAATGGCGATCACGCCCCGGCGCATGGCTTCCTGTCGCTTGGCCCGCATGGCCCGCTGTGACTGATACAGCATACTCATCCGTTCCGCTCTCCCGTGATATCCGTCGCCCGCATGCGGCGCAGCTCCGCCATCGCCTGCGGGGTCAGTTGCAAGACCGTCCGCGTGCCATCGCGCATATCGACGCGAGCCACGTCCCTGTCCAAAAGCTCCTGCGCATCATGCAGGGCCAACACTTCTTCCAGCGCCCGCACTGGCTGATCGGCGGGCAGCAGGATGCGCGGGCCGTCTTCCAGCACCACGTCCCACCGGCGTTCACCCATCCGCACGAGGCCCCGCAGCCGGTCCCCAAGGGGGCGGGCCACGGCAAACAGCGCCATCGCTTCTTCGGCCGCGTCATTCGCGCCATCGCCGGAAATCACCGGCAGATCCACCAGCCTCGGTCGCGCCAAGAGCGGCGCCACCCGTTCACCGCCCGCATCCACGACCCAAAGCCCCTCACGCGCCTGCCAGACCATGGCCGGGCGGCGTTCGGTCACGATGACCGCCAATTCGCCCCCGGACCGGACGCGCAATTCCGCCGTATCCACGGCGCGGATTTCCTCGACCCGTGCGCGCAGGCGCGGCAGGTCCAGATCGAAGGAGGATGTGGGGAAGTCGAGCGCCAGCGTCGCGCGGATTTCCTCGGCCAGCACCGGGGTCGCCCCTTCGATGGCCATGAGGTTGACGCGAAATTCCGGCCGGTCCTCGATCGAGCGGCGGATCTCCGCGACACTGTCCTGCAAGCGCTGAATATTGGCGGGGTCAGAGGCATAGAGCCCGACCGCCCCCGCAATCAGGAAAGACGGGATACCGACCCGCAGCACCGACCGGAACAGCGGCGTCAGCCACAGACGTTGCGCGCGATAGGACCAGCGCGACGGCGCGGGGTCGCGCGGCACATCCCCCCGGCGGCGGATTATCTGTCGCATGACGCGTCCTCCACCATCCAGGCGCACATCTTGCCAAAGCTGATGCCGCAATGCTCGCCCTGCTCGGGGCTGAGAGACGTGGGCGTCATGCCAGGCTGCGTGTTGACCTCCAGCATGATCAGCCCGTCCAGCCCGCGCCTGTCATCCCACCGGAAATCGGCGCGGCTGACGCCCCGGCAGCCAAGCGCGTTATGGGCGATCAGGGCCTGTTCCATGCAGGCGTCAAACACCTCCTGCGGCACATCGGCGGGCATCTCGTGGCGCGATCCGCCAACGGAGTATTTGGCGTGGTAGTCATACCAGCCATCGGTGAAAATCTCGGTCACCGTCAGCGCCCGGTCACCCATCACGGTAACGGTCAGTTCCCGGCCCGGAGCATAGGTTTCGACCATCAGGCTTTCGGGCATATCCTCGGACAGAGCGGGCGGGCCATTCGCCGCCTCCTGCACGATATAGACCCCGACAGACGAGCCCTCGTTATTGGGCTTCACCACGTAGGGCGGGTCCATCAGATGGGCGGCCATGATCTCGGATTTCGGGGCGATGATGCTCTCCATCACCGGAATGCCCGCCGCACGGAACACATCCTTGGACCGCTGCTTGTCCATCGCGAGGGCTGAGGCCAGAACGCCCGAATGGGTGTAGGGCAGCCGCATCCATTCCAGAATGCCCTGCACGCAGCCATCCTCGCCCCACCGACCGTGAAGCGCATTAAACACAATATCTGGTTTGATCTCGGCAAGCCGTTCGGCCAGATCAAGGCCCGCATCGACCTCGATCACCGTGAATCCTTCATCCCTCAGCGCGGTCACGCATTCCTTGCCGGACGACAGGCTGACCTCGCGCTCGGCTGAGAGCCCGCCCATCAAAACCGCAACTGTGGGGAGTGTTCTGCCCGAACTATCCGCCACCTGTGCCTCATTCATGCCGCGGGCTTATCTGCCCGTCTGGCTTATCGTTTTCGCCGGTTATTCCGGCTTGTCACCGCCCGCCGGTTCGCCGACGCGCATGATTTCCCATACTAGCTCTATTCCGCTGTTTTGGAAAACCCTTTTTCGAACCTCCTCGCCAAGGGACTCGAGGTCATCCGCCGTCGCCCCCCCGGTATTGAGCAGAAAGTTGCTGTGTTTTTCCGACATCTGCGCGCCGCCCCGCCGGGCCCCGCGCATGCCGGCCTCGTCAATGACCTTCCACGCCTTCAGGTCATGGACGTCATCGGCGCGGCCCGTGCTGGAAAACCCCGCCGGATTGCGGAAGGTGCTGCCGGCGCTGCGCTCTTTCGTGGGTTGCGTCGCATCGCGCTTGGCCAGTTGCTCGGCCATGCGGGCCTCCAACGCCTCCGGGTCGCCAGGGTCTGCGCGGAAGGTGACAGAGGTGATGACCGCGCCCTCGGGCAGATCGGTCTGGCGGTACTGGAAATGAATGTCATCGTGGGTCAGCGTCACGCGGGTGCCATCGCGCAACACCGCCTCGGCTGCCAGGAAATGATCCGCCACATAGCTGCCATAGCAGCCCGCATTCATCCGAAGCGCGCCGCCAATACTGCCCGGAATGGTGCGCAGAAACGTCAGGTCGAGCCCCGCCGCCGCCGCCTTGCGCGCCACATGCGCGTCAAGCGCTGCCGCACCAGCCGTCACCGTGCCCTGCCCCGTCTCAATCCCATTGAACCCACGCCCCAGCCGGATCACCACCGCGCGCAATCCCCCGTCCCGCACGATCAGGTTCGACCCGACCCCCATGGGGAAGACCGGAACAGACGGGTCCAATGCGGCAAGGAACTCGCTCAGATCCTCAATATCCTCGGGCTGGAACAGCCAGTCCGCAGGCCCGCCCACGCGCAGCCAGGTCAGATCGGAAAGCGGGCGGTCGGGCGTCAGGCGGCCCCGGGGCGTCGGCATCTTGGTCATTCCGCTTGGCTACTGCCGCCTTGGCACAGGCGCAAGCCCCGGCGTTATCCCTTCGCCTCGCCCCGGCGGCGAAACCAGCCGATCGCGCCGCCGATCAGCACGCCGAGGATCGCAGGTGCCGCCATCAGGATCGCGACAATCGCATAGCCCATCCCGTCGAACCCCGTGCTCTGACGGCCCTGCACAATCGCCCAGGCCATGATCGCGGCCCCAAGCAGCGCCAGAACCGGCACCAGCCAGCCCTTGCGGTGCCGCATTGCGACGGTGCCGATGATCAGGGGGATCACGAAACAGAGGATCGGAAGGATATAAACCATGGCTCAGACTGACGCGGTCGCGGGGACCTGTCCAGCCTTTAGCCCTGATCCAGCTCAGACCGACGCACCCGGGCCCGTGTCCCCAACCGGCCCCCGACAATCGCCGCCACCAGCGTCGGCAACACGAAGCCCAAGGCAAGGTAAAGCTCCGCCACCCCGTCAAACCCCGTGCCTTCGCGCCAGCCCGCCCAAATCTGGACAACGGGCCACATCAGCATGGCAAAGATCAGCACCAAGGCCAGCCAGACCCCACGCAGCAGCGCCCGGCTGAGGTAACGTCCGATGACCCAGGACAGCGCAAAGCCGAGCACGAGGCAGACCGACACCATTCCGATCAGCGGCCACATCACTCCGAATCCTCATCCCGGCGCACCCGCGACGCCCGCCACAGGCCGATCCCGCCAAAGAAGATCGCCCCGGCGAGACCCGGCATCAGAACCAACATGCTAAAGGCGAAATAGCCAAGGTGGTTGAACCCCTCGCGCGGGATGCCGATGGCCTCCAGCACGTCGCTGCTCAGCAAGCCTAGCGCGGGCAGGCCCAACAGCAGGCAAAAGCTGAACAGCCAGCCCCCGCCCGCATAGCGCCCGAGGACAAACCCGATGCCAGAGCCCACAACCAGCCCCGTACCGATGGCGATCAGCGCCTCAGGATTCATGCGCACTTCCCTGCAACAGGCGGCGGCGCAGCCATCGTCCTGCGTAAAAGACCGGCCAGCGCAGGACTGAAACGCCCGCCGCCAGCAGGGCCAGGCCCCACCATGGCCCCATCTGCATGGTCGCATATCCCAGCAGGGGAATGCCCGTGGCGATCAGGGCAAAAGCCGCAGGCCAGTGAAAGCGGCTCGGGGTCAGGCCCAACAGGCAGGCCGTGAGCCCCCAAAGGCTCGCCAAAGTCAGGGAAAACGGCATCACGTGCCTCCTTCTCTCAGACGTCCCCACAAATGTCGTCCCAAGAACCACAGCGGACGGCGAAACATCGACACCAGCCCCGCCAGCGCCAGAAGTACCACCCAAAACGAATGCTGAATGCCGATAAAGACGAGCAACGGAACCGCCAGGATGAGCAGCGTCAGCCCCGGCACATACTGCATCTGCATCGGCAGAAACGCGACAATGGCCGCCGCAACGACCCAGATGCAGGCCAGGGTGAGCGAAATGGTCATGTCAGTTCCTCCTCCTCTTGCCGGCCAGTCCGCGTGTCGGGTCTAACCCTTCAACCGCGCGGGCAGTCCATGCGCCCATGCGCTGATCGTCCCTGCCCCCAGGCAGACGACCATGTCGCCGGGGCGGGCCTGTTCGCGGACCAAGCGTTCCAGATCATTCTCGTTCAATATGGCGCGGGCGTGGCGGTGGCCGTGGGCGACGAGGCCCGCGACCAGACCGTCTCTCGTCGCGCCTTCAATGGGGTCTTCGCCCGCTGCATAGACCTCGGCGATGGCGACAACGTCGGCCTCGTTGAAACAGGTGCAGAAATCGTCAAAGAGCGAATGCAACCGGCTGTAGCGGTGCGGCTGATGGACGGCGATAACGCGGCCCTCGGTCGCTTGACGGGCGGCTTTCAGCACGGCGGCGATTTCAACGGGATGGTGGCCGTAATCGTCGATGATGGTGATCCCATTCACCTCACCCACCTTGGTGAAGCGGCGGTTGACGCCTTTGAAATTGGCCAGAGCTTCACGGATTTCGGCGGATTTCATGCCCAAATGGCGGGCCACGGCGACGGCGGCCAGCGCGTTGGAGACATTGTGATCGCCGGGCATCGGCAGCGTGCAACCCTCGATCACCTGCTCCTCATTGCCGAGCCGGATGTCGAAATGCGCCACGCCCGCCTTGTAGGTTAGGTTGACGGCCCGCACATCGGCCTGCGCGTTAAAGCCATAGGTGACCACGCGCCGGTCGGTGATCTTGCCCACGAGGCTCTGCACCTCTGGGTGATCGGTGCAGCAAACGGCCAGCCCATAAAACGGAATGTTCGACGCGAAATCGAGGAAACCCTGTCGCAGCCGGTCGAAATCGCCCCAATGTTCCATATGCTCGGGGTCGATATTGGTGATGATGGCGATGGTCGCGGGCAGGCGGTTGAAGCTGCCGTCGCTTTCATCGGCCTCGACCACCATCCAATCGCCCTGCCCCACCCGCGCGTTCGATCCATAGGCGTGGATGATGCCACCATTGATGACCGTGGGATCAACCCCGCCCGCATCCAGCAGCGTCGCCACCATGGTCGTGGTCGTGGTCTTGCCATGCGTCCCCGCCACGGCAATGTTCGAGCGCAGGCGCATCAGCTCGGCCAGCATCTCGGCCCGGCGCACCACCGGCAGGCCCTGCAAACGCGCGGCATCAAGCTCCGGGTTGCCGGGTTTGATGGCCGACGAGATCACCACGACCTCGGCATTGTCCAGGTTCTCGGCGGCCTGCCCGATGAAGATGCGCGCCCCGAGACTTTCCAGCCGCTCGGTGATCTTGGAGGGCTTCAGGTCCGACCCCTGCACCGCGTAGCCATGGTTCAGCAGCACCTCGGCAATGCCCGACATGCCGATGCCGCCAATGCCGACGAAATGGATGGCCCCCAGTTGGGTGGGCAGTTTGGTGGCGGCGGCGTTCATGCGGTGTCCTTTTCGGTGGCGGTCTCCCCGGCCAGTTCCTCGACCAGGCCAACCAGCAGCTCGGTGGCATTGGGCATCCCGACCGACAGCGCGGCCTGAGACATCATTAGTGCGGCGTCGGGCTGGCTCAGCACGGTGGTGATGGCTTCGGCCAGCGCCTCGGGGGTGAATTTGCTTTCGGGAATGCGGATCGCGGCACCAGCTTCAACCAGCCCCTGCGCATTGGCGGTCTGGTGATCGGCGGTGGCGGCGGCGTAAGGGATCAGGATTGAGGGCCGCCCGATGACCGAGATATCGGCGACCGAAGACGCACCCGAGCGGCTGATCACCAGCTGCGCCTCGGACAGGCGGCGCGGGATATCGCGGAAGAAGGGTTCGACCTCGCAGCCCACGCCCGTCTCGTAATAGGCGGCGATCACACGGTCCTGATCCTCTGGGCGGGCCTGTTGGGCGACGCGCACATATTGGCGGATCTCCTCGGGCAGCATTGCCACGGCGGCAGGCACCACATCCGACAGAATGCGCGCGCCCTGGCTGCCGCCGATGACCAGCAGGCTCATCGGGTAATCGCCGGGGCTGATATAGGCCGCCCCCGCCCGGTCCAGCACCGCGCCCCGCACAGGATTGCCAGTATGAATACCCTCGACACCCGCAGGCAAAGCCGTCGGCCACGTGCCGCAAGCGACCGCATCGACGCGCTTGGCGAAGCGCTTGTTGACCCGCCCCAGAACCCCGTTCTGTTCATGGATCATCCGGGGGCGCCGCGTGATCCAGGCAGCGGCCAGCGCCGGGATGGTCGGATAGCCGCCAAAGCCCACCACCACGGCAGGCTTGTCGCGCATCATGCCAAGCGTGGCCGACACGATCCCGCCCAGAATGCGGAACGGCGCCACCAGCCTGGCCAGCACGCCCCCGCGCGCAAAGGTGGCCGACGCCACCTGCTGCACCTCGACCATATGCGGAAAGCCACCCGCATAGCGCGCCCCGCGCGCATCGGTTGACAGCCGCACCCGCCAGCCCTTGCGGATCATCAGCTCGGCCAGCGCCTGCGCGGGAAACATATGCCCGCCCGTTCCGCCTGCCGCGATGATCAAGAGGGGGCCGTTTGACATGAACTCACCTGTGCCGGTTCAGAAGGATATCGCCGATCTCGCCCTGCGGACGCGACCGGGTGAAAGACAGAAGCATCCCCACGGCAATCCCCGTCGCAATCAGCGACGAACCGCCATAGGACACGAAGGGCAGCGTCATCCCCTTGGCGGGCAGCAGACGCACCGCCACCCCCATATTGATGATCGACTGCAACGCGAAAAGCGACGCAATCCCCGCACCGGCCAGCCGCGTAAACGGGTCGCGCTCCTTCATCAACCGGAAAAACGCCCGCATCGCCACGGTGGCGAACAATGCGATGATCAGCAGGACCAGGACCAGCCCGTATTCCTCCGCCGCGACCGCAATGATGAAATCCGTATGCGCGTCGGGCAGCGTCCATTTGACCGATCCCTCGCCCAACCCGGTGCCGAAAATGCCCCCCTCACGGATGGCATTGGCCGCATAGGCCAGCTGCGTGTTCGGGTCGACCTCGGGAGACAGGAACCCGTCGATCCGCCGCGCCACATGTTCCGAGGAGGAATAGGCAAAGACCCCGCCCGCGCAGACAAGTATCGCCACCAGCCCAAGCACCCAGATCGGCGCACCGGCGACGAAATAGATCACCGCCCAGGCAAAGAGAATGAGAGCCCCCTGCCCGTAATCGGGCTGCATCACCAGAAACCCCACGATGATCAGCATCACAAACAGCGACAGCGTCTTGCCCGGCGGCCCAGCGATCTGCTGGCTGGCGGCGATCATCCAGGCGGTGAAGATCACGAAGACGGGCTTGAGAAATTCCGAGGGTTGCACGGAGGCAAAGCCAAGCGAATACCACCGCGTCGCGCCCTGCCCGAAATCGGTGCCAAAGACCGGCAACAGCGCCAGTGCGGCGAAAGCCCCGAAGAACCCCATGACCCCGATCCGGCGCACCATGGTGGGCGACATCATCGAGGTCAGGATCATGGCGACGAAGGCCATGCCGCCGAAAAACGCCTGTTTGTACACGTAATAGAAGGGTTCGTGCCCGTTGCGTTCGGCCAGGGGCGGCGAGGCGGCAAATCCCAGAAGCAACCCGATCAGGAACAGGGTCAGGATACAGGCCAGCGTGACCCGATCCACGGTCCGCCACCACCGCGGCAGAATCGCTTCGCCAGATTGCACGAGCACCGTGCCATGCGCCATTTCCGTCATTGAGTACCGCCCGATACTGCCTCTGAATGCCCGGTTTTCCGGGTCTGATCGGCAGTCTAACGCGAAAATCCCTGTGCGGCTAGGGAAATGGCAATGACCACGCGGTTCGGCGCAAAGAGCCGCCCTTGCCGCCAACTCGCAGGCGCGGGCTTGTCAGGTAACCGCGAGAGGACAGGTGGCCCCCTGCGCGGCGCTACTCCGCCGCGACATGGTCCGAGATAGTCTCTCCATCCACGAAAACGGACACGCGACTCATCTGGATGCTCCCGGCACGTGTGACGTGCTCAGGCTGCCGGGACAGTTTGACGAAAATGGAACGGATCGGGGATTTTCCGGCCCCACCCGTTACAACCGGGCAGGCGCCTCTCCCCCCTTGCCCGGGCGCTTTCATCTTGGCCCCAAATACCTCCGCCGGAGGCATCCCGCCCTCGCAAACGGACCCGCCGCCAAACCCGGCGCACCGTCGCAGCCACACCTCCGTGGCAACGCGGCCCGACGAGGCCTCCGGCGTCAGCCGGGGGTTGAGAAGGGCCGCTCCCCGGTCGACGACGCAGTCGGCGAGACCGCCCTTTCGTCTGCACAGGGGGTGTACAGGGGGTGTACGGGGGGCACCCCCCATTATTCGGGCCTTAGCCCGCCAGTTTCGCCACCTGCCGGGCGAAGTCCTCGCCGCGCTGTTCGAAATTGTCATACTGGTCGAAACTGGCCGCCGCCGGGGCCAGCAACACCACCTCGCCCGGCTCCGCCTCTGCCGCCGCGCGGGCCACGGCCAATTCCATGGCCGTGCAGATTTCCACTTCCGTATCAGTCAGTTGCAGGGCGAATTTCTCCGCCTCCCGGCCGATCACATAGGCTTTCACCACCGATCCCAAAGCCGGTGCCAAAGCGTCCAGCCCACCCTCCTTTTCCAACCCGCCGCAGATCCAGCGGATGCGCGGGAACGCCGCCAGCGCCTTGGCTGCGGCATCCACATTCGTGGCCTTGGAATCGTTGACGAATGTCACGCCCGCAATCTCTGCAATCAGCTGCGAGCGATGCGGCAAGCCTTTGAAAGAATGGAAGGATTTTTCGACGATCCGCGGTGCCACGCCGAGCGCCCGAACGGCGGCATAGGCACAACAGGCGTTCTGATGATTATGCGCCCCCGGCAGTCCCGGAACCCCGCGCAGATCAATCGACCCAACCTGCCGCCCCTTGCGCCATTCGGCCAGAAACCCCTTGCGCGCAAAGACGTTCCAGCCCGGTCCGCCGAGCTTGCGCGACGCAGACACGCGAATGAGCCGCCCGTCGCCATTGCCCTCGCTCATCTGCCCCGCCAGAAACGCACCCTCGGGCTCATCCACGCCAATCACCGCCCGATCCGGCCCGCCCTCCGCGAACAGGCGACGCTTTGCAGCGAAATAGCCGCCCATGCCGCCATGCCGGTCGAGGTGGTCGGGGGAAAGGTTCGTGAAAACAGCCACATCGGGGGTCAGCGCGCGGGCCAGTTCGGTCTGGTAGCTCGACAGCTCCAGCACGATCACCTCGCCATCGACCGGCGGGTCAATGTCCAACACACCACGTCCGATATTGCCCGCCAACTGCACTGGCGTGCCGTTCTCCTCCAGTATATGCGCGATAAGCGCCGAGGTCGTCGATTTCCCGTTCGAACCCGTCACCGCGATGACGCGGGGCGGCGTGTCCATCTCCTCCCATCCCGACGCGGCGAGCGAGCGGAAAAAGAGCCCGATATCGTTGTCGACAGGAACCCCGGCCTCGTAAGCCGCCGCAATCGCCTTGTGCGGTGCGGGGTAAAGATGCGGGATGCCGGGGCTGGCGATGAGCATGGAACAGCCCTCCAGCGCGCCTTGGCGGGTCAGGTCGGCAACCGCAAAGCCCTCGGCCTCCGCCGCCTCGCGCCCCTTGGCACCGTCATCCCAGGCCAGCACCTCGGCCCCGCCAGCCCGTAAGGCCCGCGCGGCGGACAGGCCAGACCGCCCCAGCCCCAGAACCGCGATCTTCTGTCCCTCGACACCCTGAACCGGGATCATGCCGCACCCTCCGCATCCGCCAGCGCCTTCAGTATTGCCAGCGCCCGGGGGGCGTCTGCAAGCGGCACGAAGGCGTGGTCATGGTGGAAGGCCGCGACCATGTTGCAGGGGATGCCCGCGTCCGCCAGTGCGCCCGCCACGGAAGCCGTCAGCCCCACGCCATCCAAAGCCGAATGCACGGTGAGCGTGATCCGCGCCATGGGCATATCCGTGGGCAATCCCGCCGCCTCTGCATCCGCGTCGGACAAGATAAGCGATAGGCCCTCCTCCTCGACAAAGGTCGCAAGGGGGCGTGTCTCCGTGATCACGGAGACATCCGTTACGGTCCCGAAATGCCAGGTTTCAGGGTCAAGCACCGGGGCCATGCCCCGGATCATCGCGCCCCTGTCCCGGACCGGTGCCATTAGCGCAGCTTCAGCGTGGCCAGACCGATCAGCGCCAGGATCAGCGAGATGATCCAGAAGCGGATCACGATCTGCGGCTCGGCCCACCCGCGCTTCTCGAAATGGTGGTGAATGGGGGCCATCAGGAAGACGCGCTTGCCGGTGCGTTTGAAATAGAGCACCTGGATGATGACGCTCAGCGCTTCGGCCACGAAGAGACCGCCGACGATGGCCAGCACGATCTCGTGCTTGGTGCAGACCGCAATCGCGCCAAGCGCGCCGCCAAGCGCCAAAGACCCGGTATCGCCCATGAAGACGGCGGCGGGCGGCGCGTTATACCACAGGAAGCCAAGCCCGCCGCCGATAAGACCGGCGGTGAAGATCAGAAGCTCACCGGTGCCGGGCACATAATGCACGTCAAGGTATTCGGTGAAGTCGACCCGGCCCACGGCATAGGCGATAACGCCCAAAGTGGCGGCGGCGATCATCACCGGCATGATCGCCAGCCCGTCCAGACCATCGGTCAGGTTCACCGCATTGGCGGAGCCCACGATCACGATCATGCTGAAGGGGATGAAGACATATCCCATGTTCAGCAGCAATTCCTTGAAGACCGGGAAGGCCAGTTGCCCCGACAGTTCCGCCGGGTGCACATACATCGCTACGCCACCCGCAATCGCGGCAATCACCAGACCCAGACCGAAGCGCATCTTGCCCGACACGCCAGCCGTCGAATTGCGGCTGACCTTGGCGTAGTCGTCAACGAACCCGATGGCCCCGAAGGCGACCGTCACCAGCAGCACCAGCCAGACATAGGGGTTATCGAGCCGAGCCCATAGCAGCGTTGACAGGGTCAGCGCGGCCAGGATCAGCAAGCCCCCCATGGTCGGCGTGCCAGCCTTGGTTTCCAAATGGCTTTCGGGCCCGTCCTCGCGGATCGGCTGGCCGTTCTGGTACTTCTTGCGCAAGAGGTTGATCAGGGGTCGCCCAAAGACGAAGCCGAAGACCAGTGCGGTGAAGAAGGCCCCGCCTGCCCGGAAGGTGATATACCGAAACAGGTTAAAAAAGTCGCCGCCATCCGACAGCTCGTTCAGCCAATACAGCATCTAGCGGGGGTCCTCTTTGCTTTGACGGGCCGCTTGGCCCAATTTTCGCAAGCCGTCAACCGCCAGCGAGAGTTTCGAGCCCTTGGAGCTCTTGATCAGCACGATATCGCCGGGCCAAAGCAGACCGGGCAAAAGGCGGGCCATCTCCTCGGCGCTGTCCGTATGGGGGCCACGTTTCGCGGCAGGCAGGGCCGCGTCGAGATGGGCCATCAGAGGGCCGGAGGTGCAGACCAGGTCGATCGTGTCCAGCGCAGGCAGCGTGGCCAGCCCGGCATGCAGGTCAGGGCCAGTCGGCCCCAGTTCCAGCATGTCGCCAAGGACCGCAATGCGTCGTCCCCGACCCTGTGGTGTGGTGGTGGCCAGCACCTCAAGACTTGCGGCCATCGAGGTGGGCGAGGCGTTAAACGCGTCGTCGATCAGTTCCACGGCCTGATCGTCGGTGTCATTGATCACGATCCGTTCGCGCTGCCCGCGACCATCCACAGGCTGCCAGGACCCGAGCGCCAGCATGGCCCGCGTCACGTCACGGCCAAGCGCATCGACCACGGCGAGCACCATCAGCGCGTTCTGTGCCAGATGCCGCCCCGGCGCGTCGAGTTTGAACAGCAGATCGGTGCCGTGAAGCGCGGCTTTCACCACGGTCGCGCTGTCGGTCAAGGTGACGTCGGCCAGCCGAACGGCACCGGTTTCGCCTACGGTGATCACCTGTGCGCCCTGCCCTTCGGCGGTGTTGCGCAGGATATCCATGGTGTCGATATCGGCGTTGACGATGGCGATGCCGCCCGGCTCCAGCCCCTCGAAAATCGCGGCCTTTTCATGGGCGATGCCCTCGACAGACTCGAAGGCCTCCAGATGCACTGCGGCCACCGTGGTGATCACCCCCACATGAGGCCGCGCCATGCGCGACAGGGGGGCGATTTCTCCGGGATGGTTCATGCCGATCTCGATCACGGCAAACTCCGTGTCGGCAGGCATGCGGGCCAGCGTCAGGGGCACGCCCCAGTGGTTGTTGTAGCTCGCCTCGGCGGCATGGGTGCGCCCAAGTGCCGTGAGCGCGGTGCGCAGCATTTCCTTGGTGGTCGTCTTGCCAACAGATCCTGTGACCGCCACGACCTTTGCATTCGTGCGGGCGCGGGCCGCAGCGCCGAGCGCCTCCAGTGCGGTCAGCACGTCGGGCACGATCAGCAGCGGCGCATCGTCGGCCACGCCTTCGGGGATGTGGCTGACCAGCGCCGCGCCTGCCCCCTTCTCCAACGCCTGCGCCACGAAGTCATGGCCATCGCGGGCGGCCTTCAGCGCGACGAACAGATCGCCGGGCTGGATCGTGCGGGTGTCGATGGAAACGCCGGTGACGGACCAGTTCCCGCGCGCCTCGCCCCCGGTCGCGGCGGCGGCCTCAGCAGCGGTCCAGAGCGCGGTCATATCCGGCCCTCCAGCGCAGCGACAGCAACAGAGGCTTGTTCAACATCATCAAAGGGATAGACCACGTCGCCCACCTGTTGCCCGGTCTCGTGCCCCTTGCCCGCGATCAGCAGCGCGTCACCGGGGCCGAGCGTATCGACTCCGCGCAGGATCGCCTCGGCCCGGTCGCCCACATTGGTGGCCTCGGGACAGCCCGCCATCACCTCGGCCCGGATCGCGGCAGGGTCTTCGCTGCGCGGGTTATCGTCGGTCACGATGAGCACATCGGCGTTCTCTGCCGCCGCCCTGCCCATCAGCGGGCGCTTGCCCCGGTCGCGGTCGCCACCTGCGCCGAAGACAATGACCAACCGTCCCATCACATGCGGGCGCAGGGCCTTCAGGGCGGTTTCGATACTGTCGGGCGTGTGGGAATAATCCACATAGACCGGCGCGCCGTTTTCGCGGGTCGCGGCCAGTTGCATCCGGCCCCGGACCCCCTGCACCTGCTGAAGCGCGGCAAAGACCTCGGCCGGTTCCTCGCCCGCGCCGATGACCAGCCCCGCCGCCGTCAGCACATTCATCGCCTGAAACGCGCCGATGAGGTCGAGCCGCACCTGATAACTGCTGCCCTGCCAGCGGAAGAGCACATCCTGCCCGGTTTCATCCATGCGCCGCCCGGTGATCTTCAGCCGCGCGTCCTCGGAATATTGCCCGACGGTGATCACCTCGATCTCTCGCCGCTCGCAGATATCGGCCAGAAGCGCGCCCTTTGGGTCGTCGAGGTTGATCACGGCGGTGGATTCCTCGGGCAGCAGTTCGGTGAAAAGCCGCGCCTTGGCGTCGAAATAGGCCTCCATGGTGCCGTGATAGTCCAAGTGATCCTGGGTGAAGTTGGTGAAGGCAGCGGCAGCCAGATGCACCGCCTCCATCCGCCGCTGGTCGAGCCCGTGCGAGGACGCCTCCATCGAACAATGCGAAATCCCCGCCGCCGCCATGTCAGACAGCAGCCGGTGCAGGGTCAGCGGGTCGGGGGTTGTGTGGATGCCGGGGGCGGAAAACGCGCCCTCGACCCCGGTGGTGCCGATATTGGCGGCGTCATGGCCAAGCGCGGCCCAAATCTGCCGGGTGAAGCTCGCCACGCTGGTCTTGCCGTTGGTGCCGGTCACAGCAACCATGGTCTCGGGCTGCGCCCCAAACCACAGCGCGCAGGCATGGGCGAAAGCGGCCTTGGGGTCTTCGACGACCACAAGGGCCACTGACGCGCCTGCCAGTTCCCTTGCCGCGATCTCGGCCCCGGCACGGTCGGTCAGAATGGCCCCGGCCCCCTGACGCAGCGCGTATTGGATGAACTCGCCCCCATGGACCCGCGTTCCGGGCAAGGCTGCGAAGAGATGGCCGGGTTTCACATCGCGGCTGTCCAGGGACACGCCCGTCACCACAGCATCGCCGCCGCGTGTCGCGGTCAGCCCTAGCGCCGAAAGCGGTTTCGTGTCGGACGCCATCTGCCCCCCAATATCTGCGGGGTCCACGCCCGCGAGTCACATGTTATTGTGATGCGCTGGATAGACTATAGGCAAGCTCGGGATCAACGGTCTGCGGACGCAGGCCCAAAAGCGGCGCAACCCTGCGAATGACCTCTGCCGCCACGGGCACGGCAGTCCATCCGGCGGTGCGGCGGGTTTCGCCCAGAACCGAGATGGAGGGTTCATCCAGCGTGACCACCAGAACAAATTGCGGATCGTTCGACGGGAAGACCGAGGCAAAGGTGGCGATGACCCGATCATCGTAATAGCCGCCATTGGGGTTGGGCTTGTCCGCCGACCCGGTCTTGCCACCCACCTCGTAACCCGCGATTTCGGCGAGGTTGGCGGTGCCCTCTTCCTCCGCCACCACCGCGCGCAGCATTTCGCGCAAGGCAAGCGAGGTTTCTTCGGAAATCACCCGCTCACCCAGTTGCGGTTCCGCCTGCCGTTGCAGCGTCGGGCGCACCAGAGTGCCGCCATTGACCATCGTGGCATAGGCCGCCGCAAGATGCAGCTGCGTGGCGGAAATGCCGTGTCCGTAGGAGATCGTCATCGTCGAGAGCTGCCCCCAGTTCGACGGGTAAAGGGGGCGTCCCTGCCGCGACTCGATCATCTCGAAATCGAGCGCTTCCAGAAGGCCGAGCCGCCCGAGAAACTGCTGCTGCCGCTCTGCCCCGATCATCTGCGCCAGCCGCGCGGTGCCGATATTGGAGGATTGCACCAGAACATCGCGCACCGACATGCGCGGGCCATAATCATGGAAGTCGTTGATAGAAAAGCCTGCCATCCGCAGGGGGCCTTGCGTGTCGATCATGGTCTGCGGGGTGACCCGCCCTTCCTCCAACGCCTGCGCGACGGTGAAGAGCTTGTAGGTGGACCCCAGTTCGTACACGCCCTGCACCGCCCGGTTATAAAGCGGGCTTTGCGACGGATCGCCTTCCAGCAAGGGCCTTGGCCGGGCATTCGGGTCAAAATCGGGCAGGCTCGCCAGTGAAATCACCTCGCCGGTATGGGCATCCATCAGAACGGCAGAGGCGCCTTGCGCGTTCATGATCGTCATGCCGCCGGCCAGAACCTCCTCGACCGCCGCCTGAATGGTCAGGTCCAGCGACAGTTCAAGCGCCTCCCCGTTACGGGCGGGATCGCGCAATTCTTCGTCGAAATGCGCCTCGACACCGGCCACCCCGATGATCTCGGCGGCATTGACGGCCTGTTCACCGAACCGCGCCCCGCCAAGCACATGGGACGCCACGGCCCCGTTGGGATAAAGCCGCATCTCGCGCGGTCCGAACAGCAGACCGGGTTCACCCAGATCATGGACAAGCTGCTGTTGTTCCGGCGAAATCGAGCCCCGGATCCACATGAAGCGCGACCCGGATGAGAAGCGGCGCAAGAGCGTTTCCTCGTCAAGATCGTCGAAGATCGCGGCCAGCCCGGCGGCGGCGGCCTCCGGGTCGATCAGCTCGTGCGGATGCACATAGAGCGCGTTGGTCACGAGGTTGGTGGCCAGCACACGCCCCTGACGGTCGACGATATCGGCGCGGGTGGAAATGATCGAGCTGCCCGAGGTGGCACTGCGCGGCTCTTCCGGTTCGGACGAAGCCAGTGCCGTCATCTTCACACCGACAGCGGTAAAGGCCGCAAAGAAGCAGATTGCCAGCACCAGAAGGCGGCTTTCGGCGCGCTGGCGCAGGCGATCGCGCTGCTGCTCGTGCCTCAGGCGCAGGTTTTCACGCTCGATCGCGTCGGGGTTTTCGCCTTTCTGGCGGGCCTCCAGAATGCGGGCCAGCAGGCGCAGGGCAATGCGACGGGGATCGGTCATGGCGTGTCCTCCCCTTCCGAGGCACTGAAGAGGATGTCTTCCACCTCTGCCTCAAGGGGTTCGGGTGTCTCGGGGCGCCAGATCACCTCATCCATCACCGCGAACTGGTCGGGGGTCATGGGCAGAAGGTTCAGCCGTTCGAAATTCAGGTCCACCAGCTCGCGCAGCCGGTCGGGGCGGTTCAGATAGGCCCATTCGGCGCGCAGAACGCCAAGCCGTTCGCGTTCCACCACGATGGCGCGTTGCAGACGCTCCACCTCGCGCAATGCCTGCTGCGTCTGGATATTCTGGTGATAGGCCCAGTAACCAAGGGCGACCACGGCGACGGCAGCAAGGAAGGTGAGGAAACCGCGCATGGCTACAGGATCTCCGACAGGCGGGGCAGCCCGAGGATGTCTCCATCCGGGGCGGCGGCGGGGGTATGGGTGCGGCGCGCAACGCGCAACTTGGCGGACCGGGCGCGGGGGTTGCGGGCAATCTCCTCGGCATCGGGCGCAATGGCCCGGCGCGGAGTCAGGGTGAAACCGGGATCTCGGGCGGCCGCCTCGGGCGCGTAACGTGAGCCGCCACCGCCGAAGCTGGCCCGGTCTTGCAGGAAGCGTTTGGCGATGCGGTCTTCGAGCGAATGGAAGGTCACAACAGCCAGTTGCCCACCCGGCGCAAGGGCGCGTTCGGCGGCCATCAGACCATCGGCCAGCTGTCCGAATTCATCATTCACCGCAATGCGGATCGCCTGGAAGCTGCGGGTCGCCGGGTGACTTTGCCCCGGCTTGGCCCGAGGAAGACATTTTTCAACGATGCCAGCTAGTTGCAGAGTAGAATTAATACGGTTTTCAGTTCGCGCCTTGACAATCGCCTTGGCGATCCGGCGCGCGGCGCGTTCCTCACCGTAGTGGAAAAGAATATCGGCCAGCGCCGCTTCCGGTGCGTCGTTCACCAGGTCTTCCGCCGATGGCCCCGCCTGCCCCATGCGCATGTCCAATGGCCCGTCGCGCATGAAGGAGAACCCGCGTTCGGCCAGGTCGAGCTGCATCGAGGACACGCCCAGATCGAGCACCACGCCATCAAGCTGCGGAAACCCGGCCTTGGCCGCGTGCTGGTCCAACTCGGAAAACGTGCCCTCCACGAGGATCAGCCGGTCGCCATATTCGGCCGCCCAAGGGGCCGCCATCTGAAAGGCCAGCGGGTCGCGGTCGACACCGATCACCCGGTCTGCCCCGGCTGCCAGCAGCCCACGGGAATAACCGCCCGCCCCGAACGTGCCATCGAGCCACACACCGCTGACCGGCGCGACCGCATTCAGGATCGCATCGAGAAGCACGGGGATATGGGGCTCGGCTGCCGAACTATCGGATGCCGCGCCGCCGGTCATTCCGGATCACCCGCGGATTGGCCCACCAGACTGAGCGGGTCGAAGAAATCGCCCTGTCCGAGCGAGGCCAGAAGGGCCTCGATATTGTCTTCGGCTTCCTTGCCGGCCTCGGGGTTGAGGATGTGGAACTGGTCGCCCTTGCCCTGGAACAAGGCTTCGGCACCCAGGTCGATCTTGTCCCGCGCGGCAGGCGGCAGGACGAGGCGGCCGGTGTCATCCACCGTCGTCGCCTCGCATTTGGCGTAGTAGAAATGCTCCAGCACCGCGCGCAGCGGCGTGCCGCGCTGCACGGATTTGATCATCGCGTCGATCTCGTCAAACGCATCGCCGGAGAGGCATTCGAGGTAATTCTTCTTGGGGTCGCCATAGGCGATATAAAGGCGCGGCGCGCCGCCGGGGGTGTATTCGCTGTCGGAATTCTGGAGCACGCGACGGAACTTGACCGGGATCGACACCCGGCCCTTTCCGTCTACCTTGTTCAGGCTTTCGCCCTGAAACCTGCGCTCCACTGTCCCCGTCCTTACCTGTCCCTCGTTCATGTCCCCGAAAGGACAACGGCGGATCGAGCAAGCTGCCACTGCTCAATCCGCCGCCCTCGTCCCATTTCTGGGGTGTCCGACTACGCGCGCATTACCTGGGGGGGGGATGTCTGCTCTGCCCGCGCGCCGGATCTCTCTATGTCAGCGAATGAGATTGCCTGTATGAAACTGCCGTTTTTTGTTTTCCGGTCCTTGGTCTGTCGCCTTGGCCCCGGTGATCTCGTTTGCTGTGTGATTGTTGTCTCATGGAATGTTTTCCCAATCAATCCCTTTTTATGGGAAAATTCCCCAGATCTTGCCGGGAGCCACCCCAGAACACAGCATCTTGGGGGTGAAATCATCCCGATTTGCGCAGATGGAGTGGTGCTAGGAGATCAAACCACAAGATATGGCTGTGATTCTTGCGCCACAGGGCATGGGATTTTTTTCCAGATTTCCACGAAAAACCCCCGGTCGCGGTGCGATCCGGGGGCAATTCCCATGATGTTCCAGCGTCGGCAGCGGCCCGATCAGGCCATTCCGCCCTCGACGAGTCGGGTGGCAAGGCTGGCATAGGCCTCCGCCATCGGCCCCTCGCCCGCCGCGATCGGAGTGCCGCCATCGCCTGCAAGCCGGGTTTCCAGCGAAATCGGAAGTTCCCCCAGGAACGGCACGCCGATCCGGTCAGCCTCGGACCGCACACCGCCATGACCAAAGATATGTTCCTCGTGCCCGCAATTGGGGCAATGGAACACCGACATGTTCTCGATCAGCCCCAGAATCGGGGTTTTCAGGGTCTGGAACATGTTGATGGCCTTCTTGGCGTCCAGCAGCGCCACGTCCTGCGGGGTCGAAACGACAATCGCGCCCGTCACCTCGGATTTCTGGCACAGGGTCATGGCCACATCACCGGTGCCGGGCGGCAGATCGACAATCAGCACATCCAGATCGCCCCACTCCACCTGGGTCAGCATCTGTTGCAGCGCCCCCATCAGCATCGGCCCGCGCCAGACCACCGCCTGATCCTCGGGCAGCATCAAGCCAAGCGACATGAGCGTGACCCCGTGATTGTGCAGTGGCAGGATGGTTTTGCCATCGGGCGAGGCAGGACGTTTGTTCACCCCCATCATGCGCGGCTGCGAGGGCCCGTAGATATCGGCGTCGAGCAGCCCCACCTTGCGCCCCTGTCGCGCCAGCGCAACGGCGAGGTTGGAGGACACGGTGGATTTTCCCACACCACCCTTGCCCGAGCCCACGGCGATGATGCTTTTTACCGTTGCGGGTTTCATCGACCCCTGCTGCGGCTTGGGGTGGCCGCCGATCTTCAGGCTCGGCGGTTCCCCCTGCCCCGGCGCGGGCTTGGCGGACGGCCCATGTGCGGTCAGGGCGACTGTCGCGCTCTCCACCCCCGGCAGGCCCTTGACCAGGGCCTCTGCGGCATCGCGCACCGGAGACAGGCGGCGCGCGTCTTCCGGCGACGGGGCCTCGATCACAAAGGCGACCTTGCCGCCGGTGATCTGCAAGGCCCGAACCAAATCGCGGCTGACGAGCGTGCCGCCATCGGGCAACGACAGCTTGTCCAGTGCGGCGAGGATCGTTTCGCGGGTCTGGCTCATATCTGGCCCCTTCCTGTTGCAGCGCATGTGTTGTCGAACAGATAGGACGCTTTGCCCATCCATGCACCCCCCCTAAAAGATTCAGACAGCATATAGTTTTAGGCAGCTTTGACCCAAGGTAAGCCTGCAATTTGAGCAGCTTACGTCCACGTTATGCGCTTTCTGCATGGCAGCATTGACGAACTCGGGGATTGTGCAAGCGCAGCATTGCGATATTTTTTGATCATCGAAACAAACACGGGCCGACACGGATCGCCGCCAGAAAGACGCGACGCTGACCGCCGGACCAACCGACTGAAGGATCAAGGCATATGGCCTACGCAACTCAAACCCATACCGGCTCGCTCTCGCTGCTGGCCCGTTTCGCAGAAATCCGCGAGCAAGCCGCGGAAGCCTACGCCGCATGGCGCGTCTATCGCAACACGCTGACCGAACTGCGCGAGCTGAGCGACCGCGACCTGAACGATCTGGGCATTTCCCGGGCCTCCATCCGCGCCATCGCGCATGAGGCGGCCTACGGTCAGACCGCCTGACCGACACGACATAAAACACTGCCGGTTTCCTCCTCCCTTTAACCGGCAGCCCTGCGGCGGCGCCTCTCCTCCCCCCTGGCGCCGCCGCCGAAAGACAAGGCCCCACGCGGGCAAGCCGGATACGGAACCTCTCCTCCTCCCTTGAGGGTTCGTAGACTGGCGGTGGCACCTCCTCCTCCCTTGGTGTCATCGCCCGACATACCGCCCCCGACGGGGCACCAGTTACGGACCGTCCTCCTCCCTTAGGTCCGTGATTGGCGGCGGCACCACTCCTCCTCCCCGGTGTCGCCGCCCGATATTCCGCCCCGGCCGGGGCACTGCATACGGGTCCGACTCCTCCCCCAGGACCCGTCATTACGCGGCGGCGCCTCTCCTCCTCCCTGGCGCCGCCGCCTCACAACAATACGGGCCGGGTGGATCTCCTCCCTTTCCAAACGGCCCCAAAGTTCGGCGTCCCTCCTCCTCCCTTTAAGGACGCTGAGATCTGGCGGTGGCACCCTTCCTCCTCCCTGGGTGTCACCGCCTTTTTCATTTTCAGAAGTTGTCCGGGTGTCAGGCGCGCTCATCCTTGGGCGAGGCCATGACCACATGTGTCGTGATCGTCGCCACCTGCGGAATGTCGCCCAGAATATCGGTGTGAAAGCGCTTATAGGCCACCAGATCGGCCGCCTCGACGCGCAGCAGGTATTCCACATTGCCGGTGATGTTGTGGCACTCACGCACTTCCGGGCTGCGGGAAATGGCGCGTTCGAACGCCGCCTGCGCCTGTTTGGAATGCTCGCCCAGACCGACGGTCAGATAGGCGGTGAAGCCCACGCCCATCTTCACCGGGTCGAGCACCGCGCGATAGCCGGTGATGACCCCCGCCGCCTCCAACGCCTGCACCCGGCGCAGGCAGGCCGAGGGAGACAAGGCCACGCGGGCGGCCAATTCCAGATTACTGATCCGCCCGTCACGGGACAGTTCCTGCAATATCTGGCGGTCTTTTTCGTCTATCTTCGTCATTTCTTGCGCATTTTGCGCCCGAAGGCGTCACTTTGCAATTACATTTCGCGTGGGACCGCCTAACGTCAGCACCATGACACAAGATCTGATCCTCGCCCTCATGGGCTATGCGCTCGCCACCTCGATCACGCCGGGGCCCAATAACCTGATGCTGATGGCCTCGGGTGCCAATTTCGGTCTGGCGCGCACCCTGCCCCATATGGCGGGCGTCAGCCTGGGCCACGGGTTCATGACCTTCATCCTGGGCCTGGGGCTGGTGCAGGTGTTCGAGAGCTTTCCGGTCGTCAGGATCGTGCTGACGGTGCTCTGTTCCGCCTATCTTCTGTGGCTGGCGTGGAAGATCGCCAACGCCGCACCCCCGAAAGAGGGCCAGCCCGTCGGCACGCCCCTGACCTTCCTTCAGGCCGCAGCGTTCCAATGGGTGAACCCCAAGGCGATCTTCATGTCGATCACCGCGCAAACGAACTACGCCCCCGAAGGCGCAGGCTGGACCGGGGCGCTGATGGTTGCGGTTGTCTTTGCCTGCATCAACCTGCCCTCGGTCGGAGTCTGGGCGTGGATGGGGGTGCAGGTGAAGCGTTTTCTTGGCACCGGCGCACGACTGCGGGCGTTCAATATCGTAATGGCGCTGCTGCTGGTCGCGTCGCTCGTGCCGATCTTGATCGGCTGATCGGGACTGCTTGACATCGACCATGCAGGCCCGAACAGTAGCCATAGCGTCTTGGACCGGAGGGTAAATTGAAGGGGACAGTATCACGCAGCATCTGCGATGGGATGGGTTACGCCTACAAAGTAGATACCGGCAAGGGATACATCGATGGTGAAGATGGCCAGACTTACTGGTTTTGCGAGGTCGATACACTCCTTCTGCATACATCTCCTCAGTCGCTTGCAGGAAAATCGGTGACCTTTACGCCTGACTACAACGGCGCCAGACAATCATTCAGAGTGAAACCGGACCTGATAGGGCGGGCACGAAATCTCAAGTTCGGCTAGAAGCCTGTGCCGCAACGCCCTGATGGCGGCAAGCCTGCGAGCCCGACTTCTAGAACGGCACGTCGTCGGCCTGATCGGCGGCCACCAGGAACCGGCCCACGACCCGCTTTATGCCCGCCTTGTCGAAGGCGATCTCCAGCTTGTCGCCTTCCACGCCCTCCACCCGGCCGTAGCCGAATTTCTGGTGAAAGACCCGCTCACCGATGGTGAAAGCCGATTCTGCCGAAGCGTCGATGGTGAAGTTGCGCGATTCGCGCGGCTGGCTCATGCCCCGCGCGCCGGTATTGGCATGAAGCCGCTTCCAGCCCGGCGAGTTGTAGACATCGGCCCGCACGGCGCGTTCTTCCAGCCCCGAGCGGCCATAATCCTGCGCACCGCCCATGCTGCCCTGATGGCCATAGAGCCCCGGCGGGGTCAGCACCTCCACATGCGCTTCCGGCAGTTCGTCGATGAAACGGCTTGGCAATTGCGATTGCCACTGGCCATAGACGCGCCGGTTCCCTGCGAAGGAAATCGTGCAGATCTCCTCCGCCCGCGTGATGCCCACATAGGCCAGCCGCCGCTCCTCTTCGAGGCCCTTCAGCCCTTCCTCATCCATGGCGCGTTGACTGGGGAAAAGCCCGTCCTCCCACCCCGGCAGGAAGACGGCGGGAAATTCCAGCCCCTTGGCGGCATGGAGCGTCATCAGCGTGACCTTTTCCTCGGTCTCGTCAGATTCATTATCCATGATGAGCGACACATGTTCGAGGAAGCCTTGCAGGTTCTCGAACCCTTCCAGCGCTTTCACCAGTTCCTTGAGGTTTTCCAGTCGCCCCGGCGCTTCGGGCGTCTTGTCGTTCTGCCACATCTCGGTGTAGCCGGACTCGTCAAGGATCATCTCGGCCAGTTCGACATGGTTGAGCGTCCCTTGAGGGACGTCCTCTTCTATGAGATCATCTACCGGCCCCACGGCGCGCATCGGCCCCAGCATCAGCCCGCGCCAACGCTCGATCCCCTCGACAAAGCGCTGCAATTCTTTGGCGCCCTTGCCGGTCAGCCCCTTGGCCGCGAGCAGCACTTTCGCGCCTTCCAGAAGGGACACGCCATTGGTGCGCGCCGCCATCTGGATCTTTTGCTGTGCCTTATCGCCCAGGCCGCGCTTGGGGGTGTTGACGACCCGTTCAAAGGCCAGGTCATCCTCGGGGCTGACGACCAGCCGGAAATAGGCCATGGCATCCCGGATCTCCATCCGCTCGTAAAAGCGGGGGCCTCCGATGACGCGGTAGGGCAGACCGATGGTCAGGAACCGATCCTCGAAGGCGCGCATCTGGTGGGAGGCACGGACGAGGATCGCCATTCCGTCGGGGCTGATCGGGTCTTGCCCACGTGTGCCCCGCTGCATCGCCTCGATTTCTTCGCCGACCCAACGGGCTTCTTCATCGCCGTCCCAATGGCCAATGAGGCGGACCTTCTCGCCCTCCTCGGCCTCGGTCCACAACTCCTTGCCAAGCCGCCCCTTGTTCCCTGCAATCACGCCCGACGCGGCGGCGAGGATATGGGGGGTAGACCGGTAATTCTGTTCCAGCCGGATCACCTTGGCGCCCGGAAAATCCTTGTCGAAGCGCAGGATGTTGCCCACCTCGGCCCCGCGCCAGCCATAGATCGACTGGTCGTCATCGCCCACGCAGCAGATGTTCTTATGGGCCTGCGCCAGCAGCCGCAGCCAGAGATACTGGGCGACGTTGGTGTCCTGGTATTCGTCCACCAGGATGTAGCGGAACCAGCGTTGGTATTGCTGGAGGATATCCTCATGGGTCTGGAAAATGGTGACCATGTGGAGCAGCAGGTCCCCGAAATCGCAGGCATTGAGGGATTTCAGGCGCTGCTGGTAGGCGGCGTAAAGCTCCACGCCCCGGTCATTGAAGGCCCCGGCCTCGCCCGCCGGGACCTTTTCGGGCGTCCAGGCGCGATTCTTCCACTTGTCGATCACGGCGGCAAGCGCGCGGGCGGGCCAGCGTTTTTCGTCGATGTTTTCGGCAATGATCAGCTGCTTCATCAGCCGCACCTGATCGTCTGTGTCCAGAATGGTGAAATTCGACTTCAGCCCCACAAGTTCCGCATGACGGCGCAGAAGCTTCACGCAGATCGCGTGGAAAGTGCCAAGCCAGGGCATGCCTTCCGCCGGTTGACCGAGCAGCGCACCCACGCGGGTCTTCATCTCGCGCGCGGCCTTGTTGGTGAAGGTCACGGCGAGGATCTCGTTCGGGCGCGCTTTGCCCGTGGAGAGAAGATGCGCGATGCGGGCGGTCAGCGCCCGGGTCTTGCCCGTGCCCGCGCCTGCCAGCATCAGCACCGGCCCATCCAGCGTTTCCACCGCTTCGCGCTGCGGCGGGTTCAGCCCGTCGAGATAGGGCGCGGGCCGCGCGGCCATGGCGCGTTGCGAGAGGGAGGCGGCCGAGAAGGCCTCTTCATCGTCGAAAATATCCATGCGCGAGAGCCTAGACCAAGCCTTGATCAAGTTAAAGTATTGTTCACGGTCCGTTCGCAAGTGTTTTCTGACCGGTCTTGCGCCGACATTCGTCGCCGCGGCGCGGGCGCGCTCTTCACCCGCCCCTTGCGGGGCAGCCTCATCGCCCGCTTGGGGGCCAGCCCCCAAACCCCCGAGGTATTTTTGCCAAGATGAAGGGGAACGGGCTGGACAGGGGGCGTTGGCCCGGGTTTTGTCGGGGCATGGATCTGGACCAGACATATCCGGCGATTTCCGACCTCAGGGCGCGGGCACGGCGGCGCGTGCCGCATTTCGTCTGGGAGTTTTTCGATTCCGCCACGGGCACGGAGTCGGTCCTGCCGCGCAATCGGGCGGCGCTGGATCGGGTCTTGTTTCATCCTGCGATACTGACGGGGGAGTTTACGCCCGATCTGTCCTGTTCGCTGATGGACCGGGACTACACCGTGCCCTTCGGCATCGCGCCTGTGGGGATGTCGGGGGTGATCTGGCCGGATGCGGAGCGGCGGTTGGCGCGGTTTGCCGGGTCCGCGGGGGTTCCCTATGGGCTCTCCACCGTGGCCAGTCAGACGCCGGAAACCGTGGGGCCGGAGGCAGGCGGCATGGGGTGGTTCCAGCTCTACCCGCCGCGCGCGCCGGAGGTGTTGGAGGATATGCTGGCGCGTGCCTGGGAGGCGGGATTTCACACGCTGGTTCTGACGGCGGATGTGCCTGTCGCCTCTCGCCGGGAACGGCAGACACGGGGCGGGCTGACAAACCCGCCGCGCCTGACGCCCCGCCTGCTGGCACAGGTGATGCGCTGCCCGGCCTGGACGCTGGGCACGCTGAGGACCGGCATGCCGCGGATGCGGACGCTGGACCGCTATGCGGAGCAGAAGACCAGCCTGCCGCAGACCGCCCATGTGGGCTATCTGATCCGGACCTCGCCCGATTGGGACTATCTGGGGCGGCTGCGAGAGCTGTGGCAGGGCAAGCTGGTTGTGAAAGGCGTGATGGAGGTTGCCCCGGTGGAGCGGCTGGAGGCGGCGGGGGTCGATGCGATCTGGGTGTCGAACCATGCGGGCCGCCAGTTCGACGGGGCGCGGGCCAGCATCGACGCGCTGCCGGAAATCCGCGCGGCGACGCACCTGCCGCTGATCTTCGACAGCGGCATCGAGGGCGGGCTCGACATTATGCGCGCGCTGGCGCTTGGGGCGAATTTCGTGATGCTGGGGCGGGGCTGGCACTATGCTTTGGCGGCTCTGGGTGAGGCCGGGCCACCGCATCTGCATGCACTGTTGGTGAAGGACTTGATCTCTTGCATGGGGCAGATCGGGGCGCGGTGTCTGTCGGACCTTCCCGGGCGGCTGGTGGTGCCTCGGACCGGCTAGGATTGTTCAGCGCTAACAGGTCGATCACGCGGCGCAACAGGTCGTTTCCCGCGTGGGATTCGCAATTTTCATTGCTAGGGTTGGTCTAGAACCAAGGCTTGCAGCGGAATGACACACGTCTTCAAGCCACTGAAAAATATAAAACTGTTAGCGCTATCGCCGCTCTTGCAACATTTCAGCAACAATTATGTTGGCAGCGCAGCAATTTCTGCCTAACGTCCGCGCCATCCAGAACAGAGGGGAATGTTCATGGCCGACTTCAAGAAGATCCTGATTGCCAATCGGGGTGAAATCGCGATCCGAGTCATGCGCGCTGCCAATGAGCTTGGCAAACGCACCGTGGCGATCTACGCCGAGGAGGACAAGCTGTCCTTGCACCGGTTCAAGGCCGACGAGGCCTACAAGATCGGGGAGGGTCTGGGGCCGGTCGCGGCCTATCTGTCCATCGACGAGATCATCCGCGTTGCCAAGGAATGCGGCGCTGACGCCATCCATCCGGGCTATGGGCTTCTGTCGGAAAACCCGAGTTTCGTGGACGCCTGCGCGGCGAATGGGATCACCTTCATCGGACCCAAAGCCGAGACCATGCGCGCCCTTGGCGACAAGGCCAGTGCCCGTCGCGTAGCGATCGAAGCAGGCGTTCCCGTCATCCCCGCGACCGAGGTTCTGGGCGACGATATGGATGCGATCCGGGCCGAGGCCGCAGAGATCGGCTATCCCCTGATGCTGAAAGCTTCTTGGGGCGGCGGCGGGCGCGGGATGCGTCCGATCAATGGACCCGAAGAGCTGGAAGAAAAAGTGCGCGAGGGTCGGCGCGAGGCTGAGGCCGCCTTCGGCAATGGCGAGGGGTATCTTGAGAAGATGATCACCCGCGCCCGCCATGTGGAGGTGCAGATCCTCGGCGACAAACACGGGTCGATCTACCACCTCTATGAGCGCGATTGCTCGGTCCAGCGGCGCAACCAGAAAGTGGTGGAGCGCGCCCCTGCCCCCTATCTGAGCCAGACGCAACGCGAAGAGATCTGTCTTCTGGGCAAGAAAATCTGCGAGCACGTGAATTACGAATGCGCCGGCACCGTCGAATTCCTGATGGATATGGATAGCGGCAAGTTCTACTTCATCGAGGTGAACCCCCGCGTGCAGGTGGAACATACCGTCACCGAGGAAGTGACCGGCATCGACATCGTGCGCGCGCAGATCCTGATTGCCGAAGGCAAGAGCCTCGTCGAAGCCACCGGAACCGCCAGCCAGTATGACGTGAAGCTCGACGGTCACGCGATCCAGTGCCGGGTGACGACCGAGGATCCGACCAACAATTTCATCCCCGACTACGGCCGCATCACCGCCTATCGGGGTGCCACCGGCATGGGCATCCGTCTGGATGGCGGCACCGCCTATTCGGGCGCGGTGATCACGCGCTACTATGACTCGCTTCTGGAAAAGGTCACGGCATGGGCGCCGACGCCCGAGGCTGCGATTGCGCGGATGGACCGGGCGCTGCGGGAGTTCCGCATTAGGGGCGTCAGCACGAACATCGCCTTCGTGGAAAACCTGCTGAAGCACCCGACCTTCCTGAATTACCAGTACACGACCAAGTTCATCGACGAGACGCCGGAGCTCTTTGACTTCCGCCCCAAGCGCGACCGCGCCACACGGATCCTGACCTATATCGCGGATATCACCGTGAACGGGCACCCGGAAACCGAGGGCCGTGCCAAACCCAAGGCCGACCTGAAACCGGCGAAAGCCCCTGCCCCCAAAGCCGCGCCTGCGCCGGGCACCAAGACGCTGCTGGATGAAAAAGGCCCGCAGGCCGTGGCCGACTGGATGGCAGCGCAGAAACAGCTGCTGATAACCGACACCACCATGCGCGACGGGCACCAGTCCTTGCTGGCGACCCGGATGCGGTCCATCGACATGATCAAGGCCGCGCCCGCCTATGCCGGGAACCTTCCGGGTCTTTTCAGCATCGAATGCTGGGGCGGCGCGACCTTCGACGTGGCCTATCGCTTCCTGCAGGAATGCCCGTGGCAGCGCCTGCGTGACCTGCGCAAGGCCATGCCCAATATCATGACGCAAATGCTGCTGCGCGCCTCCAATGGGGTGGGCTACACCAACTACCCCGACAACGTGGTGCAGTCGTTTGTTGCGCAGGCCGCCGAGACCGGCGTCGATGTCTTCCGCGTGTTCGACAGTTTGAACTGGGTGGAGAACATGCGCGTCGCCATGGATGCGGTCGTCGAAAGCGGCAAGGTCTGCGAGGGCACGATCTGCTACACCGGTGACATCCTGAACCCGGAACGGGCGAAGTACGATCTTGAGTATTACGTCAACATGGGCAAGGACCTGCGGGACGCGGGCGCGCATGTTCTGGGCCTGAAAGACATGGCGGGGCTGCTGAAACCGGCCTCTGCCAAGATCCTGATCAAGGCGCTGAAGGAAGAGGTGGGCCTGCCCATCCACTTCCACACCCATGACACGGCGGGGATTGCCTCTGCCACCATCCTGGCGGCCTCTGACGCGGGCGTGGATGCGGTCGACTGCGCGATGGACAGCTTCTCCGGCAACACCAGCCAGGCGACGCTTGGCACCGTGGTCGAGGCCCTGCGCCATACGGAGCGGGACACCGGGCTGGATATCAAGTCGATCCGCGAGATCAGCGACTATTTCGAGGCGGTGCGCGGCCAATACGCGGCCTTCGAGTCCGGCCTTCAGGCCCCGGCCTCAGAAGTCTACCTGCACGAGATGCCGGGTGGCCAGTTCACCAACCTCAAGGCGCAGGCCCGCAGCCTCGGGCTGGAAGAACGCTGGCACGAAGTGGCGCAGATGTATGCCGACGTGAACCAGATGTTCGGCGATATCGTGAAGGTCACGCCCTCGTCCAAGGTGGTGGGCGACATGGCCCTGATGATGGTGAGCCAGGGGTTGACCCGCGAACAGGTCGAAGACCCCAAGACCGATGTGGCCTTTCCCGACAGCGTCATCGACATGATGCGCGGCAATCTGGGCCAGCCGCCGGGCGGCTTCCCTGCTACGATCCTTGCAAAGGCGCTGAAGGGTGAAAAACCCAATACCGAACGCCCCGGCAAGCACCTGCCCCCGGTCGATCTGGAGGCCACCCGCGCCGAGGTCATCGCCAAGGTGGGCGAACCCGTCGATAACGAGGACCTGAACGGTTACCTCATGTATCCCAAGGTCTTCACCGATTACCGCGCCCGCCATGCGGAATACGGGCCAGTGCGCACCCTGCCCACCAAGACCTTCTTCTATGGCATGCAGCCGGGCGAAGAGATCGAGGCCGAGATCGACCCCGGCAAGACGCTGGTGGTGCAGTTGCAGGCCGTGGGCGAGACCAACGAGGATGGCGAGGTCAAGGTCTTCTTCGAACTCAACGGCCAGCCCCGCACCGTTCGCGTTCCCAACCGCAAGGCGCAGGCCTCGACCGCCAAACGCCCGAAGGCCGAGCTTGGCAACCCCAACCACGTGGGTGCACCGATGCCCGGCGTGGTGGCGACGGTTGCGGTTCAGGCCGGCCAGACCGTCAAGCAGGGCGACATGCTGCTGACCATCGAGGCAATGAAGATGGAAACCGGCATCCATGCCGACCGCGATGCCGTGGTCAAGGCCATCCATGTGACCCCCGGCGGCCAGATCGACGCCAAGGATCTGCTGGTCGAATTGGACTAGTAAGAAAAGGGCGCCCGACATTGCGGCGCCCTTTCTCCGTCCATTTTTAATCACTTTTTATTGTTAAGTTGCCCGTCATTCGCGCAGTGACGAGGTGACAAATATGACCCTGAGAACCGAATTCTGGTACGACGAAAGCGGTGCCGTGACAGTCGACATGACCGTTCTGGCTGCCGGCGTTGTCGGCCTTGGCATCGCAACGATGTCCGTGGTGAGCAGCGGTGTCGAAGACCTGTCCGGCGACATCAACGCCGAACTGTCCTCTAACAGCTGGAACATGTTCAGCAATGGCAGGGTTTCGGTCGGGTCTTTCGATTTCTCCGGCGGCAATGCGCCCGGCTGGCTTGGCGGATCGGTCCGAAATATGGGCGGTGAACTGGGCGAATTGCTGGTCCTTGGCCCCGGTGAGGCAACGGGTTTCCTCGTGGAAGTGGCCGAGGGAGCCACTAACGCGATCATGGAATTCGATCTGGTTGCGGGCGACAGCCTCGACAACAGCGCCCAATGGGGCACCGACACCGCGACGATCTCGCTCAACGGCGTGCCTGTTGCCGTGGCGCTGGCCAGTGGCAACAGCATGACATTCGACATTCCGCAGCTTGACGGCACAACGGTCGAAGCAACGGTGGAGGTCGCATCGGTCGCTCTTGGCGGCAATGGCGGCTGGAACGATTCCGTGGCATCCGTGCGCGTGACCGTGGACGAACCGACATCGGATATCCAGTTCGAGCTTCAATCCAATGCCAATCAGGGCATCGGCGATGAATTCTGGGGGCTGGACAATTTCGACGCCTCCACCACCGGCGGCCCCGGATTCTGATCAAGCGACCTGACCTGCCCCCGACAAAGACCGCATCTGCCTGAAAGACAACTGGCAGGCTTTGCAAAAAAGGCCACATCCTGAGTGAATTGAGCTTGGTGGCCGCGCCCGTGCATGCAAGAGTTCGGCCCTGTCACATTGCAGGAGCGCGCTGTTGTTCACCCCGGACCAAGTCCTTGATTTCTGGTTTCCCGAAACGGGCCACGAGAAGAACCCGGAATCCCATTCCGCCTTCTGGAACGAACGGATGCAGGGCGGCATGGATGAGGTCATCATCCGCGATTTCGCAGATCTGACCCTGGCCGCCGCGCGCGGCGAACTGGACCATTGGGCAAACACCCCGCGCGGGCGGCTGGCACTGCTGATCGCGCTCGACCAGTTTCCCCGCTCGCTCTGGCGCGACACACCTGCGGCCTACGCCCAGGACATCAAGGCCGCACGACTGGCACTGGACGGGATCGCCAACGGTGATTTCGACAGGCTCGACCCCTGGGAGCAGGCGTTTTTCGTGATCTCCATTTCTCATTGCGAAGGCCCCGACCACCTGCAACGCATGGACCTGCTGGATGAATTGATCGAACGGATCATCCTCAAGCTGCCGGAGCCGATTGCCGGGATGGGCGACGCGTTCCGCGCCCAAAACAGGACAGTGCGCGGCGTTCTGGAACGATTCGGCCGCCACCCGCATCGCAACCCGATCCTTGGGCGCCCCTCAACGCCGGAAGAGGAGTCCTATATCGCGACCGGCGATTTTCCCCATGTGCGCAAGGTTGAAACCGGGTCGGACTGACGCCACGACAGGTGCATTTGGGCTTGCGCAACGCTGCCGGGGACGCTGCAATCGACGCCAAGACGCGCGGAGCATTCCATGGCCAAGATCCTCGTCATGACAGACCTGCACATCACGCCGGAAGGCGAGACCATCATTGGCCTCGACCCCGGCGCGCGGCTATCGGCGGGGCTGGCCCATGCGGCAGGGACTCACCCGGACGCTGACCGGATCGTCCTGATGGGCGATCTGACCCATCACGGGACCGCACAGGAATATGCGCGGCTGAAACCGCTGCTGGCCGGCCTGCCCTGGCCAGTCACGCTCATGATCGGCAATCATGACACGCGCATGGGGTTCCGCGCGGCCTTTCCGGACGCGCCGACCGATGCGGATGGATTTGTCCAAAGCGCGATTGATCTGGGTGACATCAGGCTGATCTGCCTCGACACCCATGAAACAGCCCCGGCGGTGCAGCATTCCGGCCATCTCTGCCCTACCCGGCTGGCCTGGCTTACCCGGGAACTGGAGGCAGACAGGAAACCCTGCCTTGTTTTCCTGCATCATCCGCCCTTCGACACCGGCTTTTCGGGCATGGATCACATCGGCCTCACCAATGCGGCAGAATTGCGGGGGGTGCTGACCGACTATCCGCAGGTCAAGCATGTCTTCGCCGGGCACATCCATCGCACGATCACCGCCTCCGTCGACGGCCTGCCGATCACCGTTTTCAAAAGCCCCTGCCATCAAATGCCCATGATTCTGGGGCAGGAAGGCAGTGGCCATTCGGTGGACGAACCGGGGGCCTATGGCATCATCCTGACAAACGGGGACAGGGTGGTGGTACATTTCGAGGACTTCACCCTGCCTGCGCAGGACGTGAGCCACTACTGACGGATGGGACGGGATATGGATATGATTGCGCCGCTTTATGCAGGGCTACTGGGCCTGCTGTTTCTTCACCTCAGCATCCGGGTGATCAGCCTCAGGCGTCACCACAAGGTGTCGGTCGGGGATGGCGGGGAAAAGGCCCTGTCAAAGGCCATGCGGGTGCAGGCCAATTGCGTGGAATATGCCTCGATCGGGCTGATCCTTCTGTTCGGCGCAGAGCTTCAGGGCGCGCCCGCCTGGGCCGTTCACGGGCTTGGGGTGACGCTGCTTCTTGGCCGGGTGCTGCATGCGTTCGGCTTTGGCTCCACCCCACAGATCGTGCCCGCGCGCGTCTGGGGCATGGCGCTGACGCTTGGCATGATCCTGATCGCGAGCCTGTCCAATATCATCCGCGCGGTGATCTGAGCGCGTCCGAACGCGCACTGGCCGGCACGCCGCCAATCTGCGATGCTGCACAAGGCAACTATCCGTAGAGACCGACCCCTTGGCGACGATCCTGACCATCACCCTGCCCATCTACCTGCTGATCGGGCTTGGCTTCCTGTCCGTTCGCACCGGCTATTTCGCCGGGTCCGATATCAGGGCTATCGGCACGTTCGTGGTGCGTTTCGCCCTGCCCGCGCTGATCTTTCTGGCCGTGGGCACCGAGACCCCGTCGGAAACGCTGCACTGGGGGCTGTTCGCGGTCTACCTGTCGGCGTCGCTGGCGCTGTTCGCGACCTGCATCCTCGTGGGGCGCCTCGTATTCCGGGCGCGCTGGTCGATGCTGGGGGTGGTGGGGCTTGGCATGGTGGGGTCCAACTCGGCCTTCGTGGGGTTTCCGCTGCTGTCCATCCTCTACCCTGACCTTGCCGTGACGATCTTCGCCACCGTGATGCTGCTGGAAAACGTGATCCTGATCCCGCTGGCTCTGGCGGTGGCAGATGCAGGTGAGCGCAGTTCAAGCACGCCGTTGCAGGGGTTTCTCAAGGGGCTCAAGGGTCTGATCAAGAATCCGCTGGTCCTGTCGATCCTCGTCGCTCTGGCCTATTCCCTGTCCGGCCTGACCCTGCCCGAGCCGATCCTGCGCCCCATCGAGATGCTGCGCCCGATCGCCTCGCCTGTTGCGCTCTTTGCCGTGGGTGGCACCGTTGCCGCCGCAACGCTTGCCAGTGCCCGCGACATGGCCGTGCCGATGGGGGTGATCCTGGTGGGCAAGCTTGTCCTTCACCCGCTGTTCTTTCTTGCCGCAACCCTGCTGCTGCCCGCCCTGCCCGACGAGATCCGCCATGCCGGCCTGATCAACGCGGCCTGTCCGATGCTGTCGATCTTCCCATTGATTGCCATGGCCTACGGGCGAGAGTTGCTGGCCTCGACCGCGCTCATGGTCACAACGGCGGCCTCTTTCGTGACCATCTCGGGCCTTTTGTGGATTATTTCGCTGGCCGCCTCCTGACCGCTTGCAGCGGGCCTGCTACTGCTTATCTGACTGCGATCCGATCCAAGGAGATGCCAGATGATCGAGCTGTTTTCCGACCCCGCCGTGTGGGCCTCTTTCCTGACCCTGACCATTCTGGAGATCGTGCTCGGCGTTGATAACGTCATCTTCATATCCATCGCCGCCGCCCGACTGCCCGCGGAGCAACGCCGCCGCGCGCGGGTGATCGGGCTGACGGGGGCGCTGGTACTGCGCATCCTGCTGCTTCTGTCCATCGCCTGGATCATCGGGCTGAGCGAGCCGATCATGACCGTCCTGGGCCTCGACATCAGCTGGCGCGATATCATCCTGGTCGCAGGGGGTCTTTTCCTGCTCTACAAGGCGTCGACCGAGATCTTCCACGAGGTCGAAGGCGGCATTCATACCGCTGAGGAAACCGTGGTGAAGGCGGTTTTCGCCTCGGTCATCTTCCAGATCATGCTGCTCGATCTGGTCTTTTCGCTCGACTCGGTCATCACCGCCGTGGGCATCGCCGACCATATCGAGGTGATGATCGCCGCCGTGGTCGTGGCCATCGTGGTGATGATGCTCGCAGCAGCCCCGATCGCGAAATTCGTGGAGGATCACCCGTCCACCAAGATGCTGGCGCTGGCCTTCCTGGTCATGGTCGGCATGGCACTGGTAGCGGATGGCTTCCACTTCCATGTCGAGCGCGGTTTCATCTATGCGGCGATGGTCTTTGCCGGGGCCGTCGAGACGCTGAACCTGTGGCGCGCGGCGCGGCGCAAGCGGCTGGCGGAAAATGCGTAGACGGGGCGATTTTCCTCTTGCAGCCCTGCGGCTGTCGGCCTAAATACCGCCCTCACAGAGCGGGCGTAGCTCAGGGGTAGAGCATAACCTTGCCAAGGTTAGGGTCGTGAGTTCGAATCTCATCGCCCGCTCCAATCAAAAAGGCCTCCGGATTTCCGGGGGCCTTTCTGATTCCGGGGTGGATATCTTCCTGTGACGGTGTCCCAAATTTCCTCTTGCAGCCCCCGACGGCCCGTCCTAAACACCGCCCTCAAGAGAGCGGGCGTAGCTCAGGGGTAGAGCATAACCTTGCCAAGGTTAGGGTCGTGAGTTCGAATCTCATCGCCCGCTCCAATCAAAAAGGCCTCCGGATTTCCGGAGGCCTTTTGCGTTTCCACGGGATTACTGCGCGCGCATCTCTTCAAGGCGTTCGGCGGCATCGGGATGGCCAAGTTCCAGCGCCCGTTCGAACCACAGGATTGCCAGCGCATCGTCCTGCTGAACGCCATCGCCATCGCGCACGACAATCCCCATGTTATAGGCGGAATAGTCGTCGCCCAGATTGGCGGCCTCGGCCCAGATGCGGGCGGCTTCGGCACGGTCCTGCGGGAAGCCACGGCCCCGGTAGTGCCCGAAGGCCACCAGGCGCATGGCAACCTCATCACCTTGCGCGGCGGACAATCCGGCCCAGTACATCGCCGCGTTGTCGTCGTTTTCCACGCCGTCGGCGTTGTAATAGGCATAAGCCAGGTTCGATTGCGCAATCGCGTTGCCCTGTTCGGCCGCCTGACGGAACAACTGCACCGCGCGGACATAGTCCTGCTCGACGCCCTCACCATCCCAATAGATCATGCCAAGATCCAATTGGGCGCTGGCCTCGCCAGCTTCGGCCCGTGCCGTCAGACCAGCGATCTCGGCAATCATCATCACGTCGACCCCGTCGACCATCACGGCAAATCCGTCATTGCCATCGACCACGACCTGCGCTTCCGGCTGGACGTTGTAGACCTGACCATCGACGACGACGCTGCTGTTGGTGATCAGCACCGTGTGCTCGTTCAGAACCGCCTCGATCCCGCGCGCGGTTTCGCGCGAACTGATCGAGCCGGTTCCGGTGATGGTGACGGAGATGTCGCCATAGGTGGACGTCATATGCGACTGCGCCGCGGCAGCCAGCGGCAGGGCGAGCGCCAGCCCTGCGGCGAGGATCAGGGTGCGGGGCGAAACAAAGCGGAAGTGGGACATGAAACTCTCCTGAAATGGACGGCTGGCGGAAAAATGCCGGGAATCACGGGTGCGACAATGATATAGTGTTATTCAGACATTTAGTCAAGATCGCCGATCACGGGTGTTTTTCCTTGCAAATGCAAGCCCGGTTTCGAACACTCCATGCTGTATTGCATCAACAGTTTGTAGGAGGACCATCTATGTCCCGCTTTTTGACCGCCGTCGCATCCATTGGCCTTGCCGCGATGACGGCTTTGCCTGCCTTTGCCCAATCCCCGCTTAGCCTGTCGGGGATGAGCGTCTACCGATACGAAACCCTTGTCGACCATTCCGGAAATTCCGGGTCCTTCTGCTGCGCGCCCTACGTGCTTGGCGGGCCAGATGGGCACTTCTTTTATATCCGCGCTGTCTTCGACATTGCCTGGAGCGAAGATCTGGACCGGATTTCCTACAGCTCCTCCGACATTACCCTGATGTTGCCCGGCGATGAGGAAGGCCGCCGTGCCCAGGGGCGCTATGACTGGTTCGGGGTGTTCACGCCTTCAGCCGGGTCGATCTCGGAACGCCGCCCGCGCGACTTCCCCGAGGAAACCGCGCAGGCCTTCCTGAACGGTGTCTGGTATCTGCCGCGCGAGGCAACGACCGCCACGCTGATCATCGGTGAAGATGACGACATGCTGGAAGTTCCGGTCAACCTCGCCGTTGAGGTCGGCCCGGTCATCGCGCCTGGCCAGACCTTCACCTTCACCCCCACGGGCCTGACCCGCGCGACCGAGCTGACTGCGGGATCCACCCTGAACCGCACGGATGTTCCGGGGGTGCTGGCCCCAAGGGCAGGCACGATGCTGCGGGTCGATTTCGATGCGACGCCCGCCTTCTCGACCGACACTGACGCGCAGGCCGGGGAAAACCAGGCCTTCCTGCGTAACACCTGGTTCTCGCTGGTCGGTCCGGACGGCGCGCCGCTGGTCCCGATCGGATCGCAAAGCGGGTCGAACTCCACCCCGCGAATCGAATGGACGAACTCGATCAGCTGGGACAGCAACCCGCGCAGCGTGGATATGAGCCTTTACTTCCTCGGCGCCGGCACGCCGGGCACCTATCAGCTCTATTTCCTTGAGGATATGGTGGGCGAGATCACCCTTCAGTAACGAAACAGGCCGGGGCGGCAACACGCGCGCCCCGGCCCTGCCCCTGCGCCCTTTTCCGCGACGGCGCATCGCCCTATAAGGCGGCAACGACAATGGCGGAGCCCCCCGATGCGAACAGCACAGATTTCCCGGCAGACGGCAGAAACCGAGATCAGCGTCGAGATCAATCTCGACGGGACCGGGGCCTATGACAACCAGACCGGGGTCGGCTTCTTCGATCACATGCTGGACCAGCTGAGCCGTCATTCGCTGATCGACATGACGATCCGCGCCAAGGGGGATTATCATATCGACGACCATCACACGGTCGAGGATACGGGGATTGCTCTGGGACAGGCACTGGTTCAGGCGCTTGGCGACAAGCGGGGCATCCGGCGCTATGGCGAGTGCCACCTGCCGATGGATGACGCGCAGGTGCGCGCGGCGCTGGACCTGTCGGCGCGGCCCTTCCTTGTGTGGAACGTGGGCCTGCCCACGCCCAAGATCGGCACGTTCGACACCGAACTGGTGCGTGAGTTCTTCCAGGCGCTTGCCACCCATGGCGGCATCACCCTGCATGTGGATCAGATCCATGGCTTCAACAGCCACCACATTGCCGAGGCGGCCTTCAAGGCCGTCGCCCGTGCCCTGCGCATGGCGGTCGAACCCGACCCGCGCAAGGCAGATGCCATCCCCTCGACCAAGGGGACGCTCTGACCCATGACCACCGTCCTTGTGGATTACGAAAGCGGCAACCTGCATTCCGCCGAGAAGGCTTTTCAGCGCATGGCGACCGAGGGCGGGCATGGACCCGTCCAGATCACCGCCGATCCCGATGTGGTGGCGAAGGCCTCCCGCATCGTCCTGCCCGGTGACGGCGCTTTCCCGGCCTGCCGGCGCGGGTTACAGGCGATTGACGGGCTGGAGGAGGCGCTGATCGAAGCGGTTGAAAGCCGTGGCGTGCCGTTTCTGGGCATCTGCGTCGGCATGCAGATGCTGACCGGATGGGGCCGCGAATACGAGGATGTTGAGGGGTTCGGCTGGATCCCCGGTGAAGTCGTCAGGATCGAGCCATCCGACCCCACGCTGAAAGTGCCGCATATGGGATGGAACGATCTGGTTATCGACCAACCCCACCCTGTTCTGGAGGGGCTCGACACCGGCGACCACGCCTATTTCGTCCACAGCTATCACATGAAGGTCTCCGACCCGGCCCATCTGCTGGCCCATGTGGATTATGGCGGGCCGATAACGGCCATCGTGGGGCGTGACAATGTGGTGGGCACTCAGTTCCACCCGGAGAAAAGCCAGCATGCAGGGCTGCGGCTGATTGCCAATTTCCTGAACTGGCACCCCTGACCCCATGCCCGACATTCAGGACAGCCTCGACCGGATCGCAGCGGACATGGCGGGCCGCATGGACAGGGGTGAAGTAGCCCACTACATCCCCGAACTGGCCCGCGTGGACCCTGCCCGGTTCGGGATCGCGGTGGCGTTGCCGGACGATCGGGTTCTTAGCGCGGGCGACAGCACCCTGCCCTTTTCGATCCAGTCTATTTCAAAGGTCTTCACCCTCTCCATCGCGCTTGGCCGTCTTGGCGATCAGCTCTGGTCGCGGGTCGGGCGAGAACCTTCGGGACAGGCCTTCAACTCCATCCTGCAACTGGAACATGAAAAGGGCCGCCCCCGGAACCCGTTCATCAACGCAGGCGCCATCGCGGTGACGGATGCCATCCTCGCCGGTCACCAGCCGAAAGAGCTGTTGGGGGAAATCCTACGCTTCGTGCGGGCGGCGGCGGGTGACGACGACATCCATATCAACCACGCCGTCGCCAGATCGGAAACCGCCACCGGGCACCGGAACCTGGCGCTGGCCAGTTTCATGAAATCCTATGGCAACCTCATCAACCCGCCAGAGCTGACGCTCGGCGCCTATTTCCATCAATGCGCCATCGAGATGAGCTGTCAGCAGCTTGCCCGTGCCGGGCTCTACCTGACAAGCGCAGCGGGAACGCCTCGGATGCTCGGACCGGACAGGGTGCGGCGGATCAATGCGATCATGATGACCTGTGGCCACTATGACGCGTCGGGCGATTTCGCCTTCCGCGTTGGCCTACCAGGCAAAAGCGGCGTGGGGGGCGGCATCCTGTGCATCGTGCCGGGCAAGGCGTCAGTGGCCGTGTGGTCGCCAGGGCTGAATAAGCAGGGCAATTCCCAGCTTGGCACCGAGGCGATCGAGCGGCTGGCTAGCGACATGGGGTGGTCGGTGTTCGGGGCCAGCCACACGGCCAACCCCGATTAAGTGTCAGTTCACGCGGGTCCAGTCACCGCCGCAGCGCTGAATGCCAAGCAGGCGGCCGCAGACGGACATGGTGTCGCCGTTGAGGTAAAGCCGCGAGTTATAGGTGGAATCCCGGTCCGGCGAATAGAGCCGCCCGCGATATTCCCCACCCCCGCGCGGGGCGGTGTCCCAGATGATCTGGCGGCCGACATTCTCGCTTTCCATCGTCGCGCCCGACCCGTCGAAGGCCTGAATGAGCGTGCCGCAGAAGTTGCTGCCGCACTGCACAACCTCGATGATCCCGGTGTTGCCGTTGTCGTCAGGGGCGGTACGCCAGCGGCCCTCGATGGGGTCGGCGGCGGCCATGCCCGCGAGGCCAAGAACGGCGGCAAGGGCGATAAGCGTGGTTTTCATGGTGATCTCCTCCCAGAAACTGGGCACAGTTTGACCGGGCCTGCGGCATTCTGGCAAGGCTGACGTTGGGTTGCCTTGGCAAGCGGCGCGGGTTCCGGCAAAAGGACGCCGACAGATGCCCCTTCGCGAAAGGCCCTTCAAGATGATCCTCTACCCCGCCATCGACCTCAAGGACGGCAAGGCCGTGCGGCTTTACAAGGGCGAGATGGAGAAGGCGACCGTTTTCCATGACCGTCCCGCCGAACAGGCCAAGGCGTTCGAGGCAGCAGGCTGCGAATGGCTGCATCTCGTGGACCTCAATGGTGCCTTCGCGGGCGAACCGGTGAACGGCGCAGCGGTCGAGGCGATCCTGGCGGAAACCTCGGTGCCTGCACAGCTTGGCGGTGGCATCCGCGACATGGCCACCATCGCCATGTGGATCGAAAAGGGCATTGAGCGGGTGATCCTTGGCACAGTCGCGGTGGAGAACCCCGATCTGGTGCGTGAAGCTGCCCGCACCTTCCCCGGCAAGGTCGCCGTGGGGATCGACGCGCGCAAGGGTATGGTCGCGACCAAGGGTTGGGCCGAAGAGACCAATGTGAACGCCACCGACCTCGCCCGCAGTTTTGAGGACGCAGGCGTCGCCGCCATCATCTACACCGACATTAACCGTGACGGGGCCATGCAGGGCCCGAATATCGAGGAAACGGCGGCGCTGGCCCATGCCGTCTCGATCCCGGTCATCGCCTCGGGCGGGGTCTCTTCGCTGGACGACCTGCGGGCGCTCAAATCCTGCGGTGCGCCGCTCAACGGGGCGATCTCGGGCCGCGCGCTCTATGATGGGGCGCTGGATCTGGGCGAGGCGTTGAAGGTCTTGAAAGCCTGAGGCGATTTGCAATTCCATACGGGGCTGCCTAAAGACGGACAGCCGCAGATAACCGGACGACACACATGCTGAAAACCCGCATCATCCCCTGCCTCGACGTGGCCGACGGGCGCGTGGTGAAGGGGGTAAACTTCGTGGACCTGATCGACGCCGGTGACCCGGTGGAATCGGCGCGCGCCTATGATGCGGCCGGGGCGGATGAGCTGTGCTTCCTCGACATCCACGCGACCCACGAGAACCGCGGCACCATGTATGATCTGGCGACCCGCACGGCGGAACAGTGTTTCATGCCGCTGACAATTGGCGGCGGGGTTCGCACGGTTGAGGATGTGAGGAACCTGCTCTTGGCGGGCGCCGACAAGGTCAGCTTCAACTCTGCCGCCGTGGCCGACCCCGACGTTGTGGCGCGCGCAGCCGACAAGTTCGGCAGCCAGTGCATCGTGGTCGCCATCGACGCCAAGACGGTCGCACCCGGCAAGTGGGAGATCTTCACCCATGGCGGGCGCAAGGCGACCGGCATCGACGCGGTGGAATTCGCCAAGACGGTCGTGGAAAAGGGCGCGGGCGAGATCCTGCTGACCTCGATGGATCGCGACGGCACGCGGGCGGGGTTCAACCTGCCGCTGACGCGCGCGATTTCCGATGCGGTGCCGGTGCCGGTGATCGCGTCGGGGGGCGTCGGCAATCTCGACCACCTTGTCGAAGGCGTGACGATTGGCGGGGCCTCCGCCGTACTGGCCGCGTCGATCTTCCATTTCGGCGACTACACCATTGCCGAGGCCAAGGCCCATATGGCCGCCGCCGGTATCCCGATGAGGCTTTCATGACCACGCTGACCCGCCTTGCCGCCACGATTGACGCCCGCAAAGGGGCCGACCCCGACAGTTCCTGGACCGCGAAACTGCTGGCCAAGGGGCCGGAAAAATGCGCCGAGAAATTCGGGGAAGAGGCCGTGGAGGCCATTATCGAGGCCGTGAAGGGCGACCGGGAGCGGCTGACGAGCGAAGCGGCGGATGTGCTCTATCACTTGCTGGTGATGCTGGCGGCGCGCGACG
The DNA here is from genome assembly GCF_965215655.1 of Nioella sp. GTDB lineage: Bacteria > Pseudomonadota > Alphaproteobacteria > Rhodobacterales > Rhodobacteraceae > Nioella. Next base: position 1,345,484 of record NZ_OZ244111.1, on the reverse strand, counting down.
TGGCACTGGAGGATGTGCTGGCAGAGCTGGAGCGGCGCGAGGGGGTCTCTGGATTGGCCGAGAAAGCGAGCCGCAGCTAAGCCGTTTCGAAACGGCTTTTTCACGCGGTTTCGAAACCGCGTCAGAAGGGCCTTGCAAGGCCCTTTTTTCAAGGCGTTTCGAAACGCCTTCCCGCACCCTTCAAAGCTTGGAACTGATGATCCCGGTATTGAACCCGCCCATCCGCAGTTCGCCAAACAGGCGCTGATACTCGATCTTGGGGCAGCGGTTCTGGATCACCTGCACCCCCCGCGCCTCGGCCTTTGCCGCGGCTTCCGCATGCTCCACCCCAATCTGCATCCAGATCGTCTTGAGGCCCGGAAACCGGTCCAACGCCTCATCGACAATCGGCGGCACGGAGTCTGACCGGCGGAAGATATCGACCATGTCGACCGGCCCCTCGACCTCGGACAGTGACGCCACCACCGTCGCCCCGAACAGGATGCGTCCCGCATGGCCCGGATTCACCGGGATCACCCTGAAGCCTTTCAGCTTCAGGTAGCGCCCCACGTAATGCGACGGCCGCACCGGGTTGGGCGACACGCCGACACAGGCGATAGTTTTCGTTTCACGCAGGATCTTGCGCAGAAGATCATCGGAAGGATTCGTTGTCATGGGCGCAGCCCTAGCACAAGAAAAAGGCGCCCGCAGCGGGATTTCGCTACAGGCGCCAAGTGCGGAACGAGGGACAGTGATGGGCGCTTCGGTGTTCCGAACCGTGCGCCATACGTTGCAATTTAGCAACTTTCAGGCGCATTTAAAGGGGTGGAACGAAAAAGTGATTGAAAAGAGTGGCTACCCCAAAATCGCGGGCCAGTTCGCGTCCGCCAATGCAACATTGCCCGGAATGTCGCGTTCCCACCGGCGCCGTATGCGCAGCGACGCATTCAGGAACAGCCTACCCGCATGGATCGTCCAGGCCTCGGGCACTGTCTCCGCGACATAGCCACGCGACGCCGCCCAGGCACAGTAGCCGCCATAAGCGGGGGCAAATGCCATTGGGTCGGCGGCAAACCTGTCACGGTTGACCGCAGAACTGAACAGCCAGCGCGCGCCGTTCCAGTCAACCGCATAGCCTGCCTGTCCCGCAACCGGTTCTCCGGCATCGAAATAGGCAACGGGATCCGTGCCGTTGATGGCCACACCTGCCGAGGCAAAAACGGGTGGCGAAGAAGCAAATGCCGCGCCAACCTGCAAAGACAAGGGAGCGGCTGCAAGAAGCGTCAGGGCGGTGCGGCGGCGGATCATGGGAGTCTCCTTGAAAGCTTCCCCCAAGATTGCCCTCTTCGTGCCGCCAGAAAAGCCCCCTGACGCAAGCGTGAACGAATGTCAGTCGAAAATATCCTCGACGAAGTCGAACGCGTCTTCCAGCATATCGGACCACATCGACTTGCGTCGCTTGGGCTTCTTTTTCTTCTTGCCCCGGTCGGGCCGGTCATGGTCACGATACGCGGCGGGTGCGGGCGCAGCGCGTTTCGGCCTGCGCGGGCGGTCCTCGCGCAGCGCCTTCATCTCATGCAATGGCGCGCCACAGTTTCCGCAGGCCAGTTCATGCCCGCCGCGCGCCGTCAGCCGCAGGGCGGTTCTGGTGCCACAGTAACAGCATGTGGCGATCTTGGTGGTCATTCAGCTCTCCGGGTTGCGTGTCATTGCATATAGGGACACAGCCGCCGCATTCGAGACGTTGAGAGAGCCAAATTCGCCCGCAAAGGGAATCCGCACCAGATGATCGCACAGCTCACGGGTGCGCGCCCGCAGCCCCGGCCCTTCGGCCCCAAGGACCAGAGCCACCGGACGGCCCGCCAGATCTGGGGCCAGATCGTCGATCACTTCTTTGCCTTCACCCGCCAGCCCGACCAGCGTATAGCCCATTTTCTGCAACTCCTGCATCGCATCGCCCAGGTTCTTCACCCGCAGATAGGGTTGACGTTCGAGCGCACCCGAGGCGGTCTTGGCCAGTGCCCCGGTTTCAGGGGCGGAATGGCGATGCGGGGCGATGACGGCCCGCGCGCCGAATACCTCGGCCGAGCGCAGGATCGCGCCCACGTTATGCGGGTCGGTGACCCGATCAAGCAGCATCAGACGCGGCGAGGCCTGACCCGGTTCGCAGAGATCAGTCAACCGGCCCCAGTCGAGCGGCTTCACCTCCAACGCCGCCCCCTGATGCACCGATCCGGGATCGAGCGGCACCGGAAACTTGCGCGGATCGGCAATCTCCGGCTCCAGCCCCGCACCGGGAATCGCATCGGCCAGCCGGTCGGCGGCATTCTTCGTCACCACCAGCCGCAGCTTTTCGCGCGCCGGATTCATCAGCGCATCGCGCACCGCGTGCAGCCCGAAAAGCCAGACGGTTTCCGCCGCAGAGGCCCGCTTGGCGCGCTCCTTCTCGATCACCCATGTCGGTTTCTTCACGGTCCGGTCTCCTTCATGACTTGCAGGGCAGCTACGCCGCCGGAGGATGCAAAGGCAAGTCCGGTTTTTGGCCGATTTTCATCTTGACGCCCCTGACCGGGCAGATTATCCCCACCCGGCGTTCGGTTGAAGAACCGAAAGCAAGGGCGACGTGCTGCAAGGTGCGGCAGCGGACTGTAACTCCGCCGGGGAACACCCATGCCTGGTTCGATTCCAGGGTCGCCCACCATCTCCCCTCCTATCCGCCCGAGATTCTTGCAATCGACGCGCCATGGACAGCGCCGTGCAAATCGTGACCCGTCGGGCAGCCTGCCGTGCACCTGACAGGATTGCGATGCGATGAGGACGGGAAAGCCCGATTGCAAGGCTGGTTCAGCCCGGTCTGTGACGCTAGACTGCCGCCAATCAACAAGTGGTGGTGCCGAGCAGTATGCCCAAAAACATGTTCAACGTTGTTGTGGTGGGCCAGAACGGCCGCCTGCAATACGAGGCGGCGCTTTTTGCCGCCAGCTTTCGCGCCGCCAACCCCAGGTTTCCGGGACGTCTATACATCGCGGAACCGCAGCCCGGTCCCCATTGGCAGGGAGATCCGCGTATCGGCGACACCGGAGTGAAGGAACTTCTGGACCGGCTGAAGGCCGAAGTCCTGCCATTCGAGTCTCGGCATTTCGGCAAGGACTATCCCTATGGCAACAAGATCGAGATGCTCTCGGCCCTGCCCAAGGGCGAGCCTTTCGTCTTCTTCGACACCGATACGCTGATCCTCGACGATCTGACCAAGGTGCCCTTCGATTTCGACCGGCCCTCCGCCAGCCTCAAGGTTGAAGGCACTTGGCCGCAGATCGAGCTCTATGGCCCCGGCTACACCGCCATTTGGAAATCGCTTTATGACAGGTTCGGGCTGGATTTCGAAAGCTCGCTCGACCTGACGCAACCCGATGAATACTGGCGGCGCTACCTCTATTTCAACGCCGGGTTCTTCTACTACAAATGCCCGAATGAATTCGGTGCGCGCTTCCTCGACTACGCCACCGCGATCCGCAATGACCCGCCAGAAGAGATCATCTGCCAGACCATGGACCCCTGGCTCGATCAGGTCGCCCTGCCCCTGGTGATCCATTCCTTCGGCGGCGGGCGGGAGGCTCTGGAACCGGGCTGGCTGGACGGGCGCACAAGCTGTCACTATCGCTTCCTGCCGCTTCTATACGCCCGCGAAGAGCAACGCGTGGTGGATGTGCTGGAGGAAGTTGCCGCTCCCAACTGGGTCAAGAAAGTGCTCAAAGGCTATGAGCCGATGAAGCGGATGATCTATCAGGGCAAGGGCGCCAAGGCCCGCGCGCTCTTTGACCGGGACAACCTGCCCCGGCGGGAGCAGGCCATCCGCAATCAGTTGAAGCGCGAGAAACTCTGGCTGCGCTAGACGTCAGTTCCCCTGATCATCCTGCGTGACGACGGGCGGGCCATCAAAGCTGCCCGGCTGCGGCCACATCGTCGGGAAATACGGAATGGCCTGGGCCGAAGCTAGGGTGACAGTGGTGATCGTGATCAGGGCAGCGAGGGTCAGGCGGGTCATCGGTATGTCTCCTTTGGATGAAACGCGATGACCCCCAGATGGGCGTCAGTGCGGCCTCAATCGCTCTGATTCCGGAAGCGATGGGGATTTTTCGAAACCAGCGAGAGGTTGGCCGGAATCAAGTGCCCGGCGGCGGAACTCCGACGGGCTTTCCCCGGTCTGGTCGCGGAATGCCTTGTTGAATGGCCCGAGCGAGGCAAAGCCCACATCATAGGCGATCTCCAGAATTGTGCGCCGTGCTTCGCCGGGATCGGCCAGCACCTCCTTGGCGGCGGCAATCCGGTAGCTGTTGATGAAGGTCGGAAAGTTGCGGAAGCCAAGCCGCCGGTTGATGACCGCGCGCAGCCTATGTTCCGGCACCCCGATCTCGGCCCCGAGGGCGGCAATGGTGAGCCCCTCGCGCCGCCAGATGCCGTTCTCCAGTGCGTTCTTCAACGCCGACACAACCGACCCGTCCACGGCTTCGGCCCGCCGGTCCACCGGTGCGGCGGGTTTCACCGGTTCGGTGAAGCAGATGCAGGCCTTCGGTTCAGGCTTCAACACCCACAGCGCATAGGCGAAGGCGAGCGCGAGGAAGGCCAATCCCTGCGCCAGTGTCATCGCATCGGGCACGGCACGGTAGCCGAAAATCAACTCGGTCGAGGATATCGACACGCCAAGAATGGCGATGGCCGACAGAAAGGCGGGGCGGAATTTCAGCCGGTCTTCAACAAGATCCTCCTTGGCGGTTCGAATTGCCATGCCAAGCAGCGCCACGAAGAAGGCCAGCATCACGAGGCCCCGCGCCACTTCCAGCCCCGGCACCCAGATGCCGGCGATGGCAAGTGCCACCGCGATCCCCGCCGCCAGCAACCACGGCAGCCGGTCGCGCGGATCGTCGAGGAAGAGCGTCACCACCAGCCAGCAGACCGCCAAGGGCACGAAGATCGCCGCCAGCAGCAGCACCGGGATGATCGCCGGGGGAAAGCCGGGCGCGGCAAGGCTCGACAGCAGCGCATAGCCCGCCATGGTCAGCGCCAGCGCTGAAACGGGTCGACCCACGGGCCGCGTCTGAGGCACGATCATCAACGCGGTCGCACTAAGCAGCGCCAGCGCGATGGCAGCGGCGCGGATGGAGATGTCGAACAGGATCATGGCAGGCCTCGGATCGCGGAAACGTGGCCCCTAAATAGGCCGCTTGCCCGCGCAATGCCCGTCGATTCCGAAGAAGCTCGCGGATTTCGGAAATCAACCGGCCTCGGACGATCAGGGCCCGGCCGAAGCGCGCAGGAGAATGATCTCCCCCGTGGCCGGGAGGTAGATCGCCGACTGGCTGGACCCGCTGTCGAAGACGTGGCTCGCAACGAAGGCCCCCGGCGCATCGAGCGCGGCGCGCAGCCGGGCGCCTGTATCTGTTCCGGCCCATGCCTCTTCGCAGCGCTGAAGCCCCCCCGAAAGCGCAACGGGCGTGGCCTGCCAGCCGGTCAGGTTCCGGGCCACGTAGCCAAGCGCGGGCGGCTCCGGTGTGGGGTCCGTCAGCCGCGCGGCGTGCCACTGGCAGGGGCTGTTCGACCGGCCGTAGGTGCCGAGACGTTCCATCGGGGCGCTGCCCAACCTCTCTTCGAAGGCGGCGCGGAGGGCCCGCTCCTCGGACCGGTTCGACATCAGCAGGAAGATCCCCCCGAAAACAACGACCAGCCCGAAAAGAACAAGCCCGCCGAGGATCATCTCCCGCGGGCTTGCTTTACGTTGATCGGACATGCCGGGATCAGCCCGCGGTGGCGGGCTCTTCCTTCTTGCGTTCGGTGTAGATCAGCAGGGGCTGCGCATCCGAGGACACCGCTTCCTCGTTCACCACCACTTCCTCGACGCCTTCGGTGCCGGGCAGGTCGAACATGGTATCCAGCAGGATATCCTCCATGATCGAACGCAGGCCGCGCGCACCGGTCTTGCGGGCAATCGCGCGCTTGGCGATGGCCGACAGGGCATCATCGGTGAATTTCAGCTTGGCATCTTCCAGTTCAAAGAGCCGCTGATACTGCTTGACCAGCGCATTCTTGGGCTGGGTCAGGATGGTCACAAGCGCGTCCTCGTCCAGGTCTTCGAGCGTCGCGATCACCGGCAGACGACCGACGAATTCCGGGATCAGGCCAAACTTCAGCAGATCCTCCGGTTCGAGATCCTTGAAGTATTCGCCCACGGATTTGTTGCTGTCGTCACGCACATCGGCGCCGAAGCCCATGGCGCTGCCTTTGCCGCGCTGCGCGATGATCCGGTCGAGACCGGCAAAGGCCCCGCCGCAGATGAAGAGGATGTTCGTGGTATCCACCTGCAGGAATTCCTGCTGCGGATGCTTGCGCCCACCCTGCGGCGGCACGGAGGCCACGGTGCCTTCCATGATCTTCAGCAGCGCCTGCTGCACGCCCTCGCCAGACACGTCGCGGGTGATCGAGGGGTTGTCGGACTTGCGGGTGATCTTGTCGACCTCGTCGATATAGACGATGCCGCGCTGCGCCCGGTCCACATTGTATTCGCTGGCCTGCAGGAGCTTGAGGATGATGTTTTCCACATCCTCACCCACGTAACCGGCTTCGGTCAGCGTGGTGGCATCGGCCATAGTGAAGGGCACGTCGAGGATGCGAGCCAGCGTCTGCGCCAGCAGCGTCTTGCCGCAGCCGGTGGGGCCAATCAGCAGGATATTGGACTTCGCCAGTTCGATATCGGATTTGCCGGAGTTATTGAGGCGCTTGTAATGGTTGTGAACAGCAACCGACAGCACCCGCTTGGCATGCATCTGGCCGATCACATAGTCATCCAGCACTTCGCAAATCTCACGCGGGGACGGCACGCCTTCCGAGGATTTCAGCCCGGCGGACTTGGTTTCCTCGCGGATGATGTCCATGCACAGTTCGACACATTCATCGCAGATGAAGACGGTCGGCCCGGCAATCAGCTTGCGCACCTCGTGCTGGCTCTTGCCGCAAAAGCTGCAATAGAGCGTGTTCTTGGTGTCGTTGCCGGATGAATTCGCCATATCGTCATACCTCAACGGGTTTTCGCACTGTGCCGAAGGGCGTTCGCCCTGAAATTCGGCTCCGTTCGCGTAAGCCTAAAGCAGCCCAAACCGGTCCACAATGTCAAAATGGCCTTGGGCCCACCCCAAAACCAAAGCGCCCGCGCAAGGCCCCTGCCCTGCGCGGACACGTTATTTTCAAGCCTCGGCCGCACCGCGGTTTTCGACGATCTCGTCAATCAGGCCCCAGTCCTTGGCCTGTTGGGCATCCATGAAATTGTCGCGTTCCAGCGCATCGACCACCGATTCCAGCTTTTGCCCGGTATGTTTGACGTAGATCTGGTTAAGGCGATCTTTCAGCTTCTGGGTTTCCTGGGCGTGGATCATGATATCCGTCGCCTGACCCTGGTAGCCGCCCGAGGGCTGGTGCACCATGATGCGGCTGTTGGGCAGCGAGAAGCGCATTCCCGGTTCGCCCGCCGTCAGCAAGAGCGAGCCCATGGACGCCGCCTGCCCGACGACAAGGGTCGAAACCTTGGGCTTGATGTACTGCATCGTGTCATAGATCGACAGGCCCGAGGTCACGACACCGCCGGGGCTGTTGATATACATGGAAATTTCCTTGGACGGGTTCTCTGCCTCCAGGTGCAGAAGCTGCGCCACGATCAGGCTGGACATGCCGTCATGCACGGGGCCCGACAGGAAGATGATCCGCTCCTTCAACAGGCGCGAGAAGATGTCATAGGCACGCTCGCCCCGGCTGGTCTGTTCGACCACCATGGGAACCAGCGTGTTCATGTAAACGTCATATGGGTCTTTCATCGGGCCTGCCTCAGGTAAGGGTACATGCTTTGTCGGAAGGTTATGGCCGCCCCATGGGGACTGCAAGGGGGGGTGGATCACGAATTACCCCCGCGCGGGCGCTTTTCAAGGACGGCGGCCCTGGCCCTAGCGGCTCGCCAGCCACATCGTGGCCCCCCAACGTGGCAGCAACACCACATCTTCGCACGGATCGCGCGTGGCGATATCACCGATCAGCCCGGCCACATCCCGCACGCCGTTTTCAAAGGGCAGCAGGCGGCAGGCGGTCTGGAACAGGTCTCCGGTCAGTGGCTGGATCGCCCAGACCCGCTGTTCGCCATTGCTGTCCCAGGACACGATATGGTCGCCAGAGGGCGTGAAATCTGCGGCCACGTAGGTCACCAGCCCGTCGCGGGCATGGGCGAAGGTGTAAAGCGGCAGGCCGGTCTGCGCGTCCCAGACATAGACCTGCCCGTCATCCGCGCCGGTCACAAGCAGCCGTTCATCGGGGCTGAGCGCCATGGAGGTCACGAACCCGTCATGGGCGAGCCGCTCATTGTAGAAGGGCGGCGCATCCTCGGCCACATGGGTCAGGCGCAGCACGTCGGGCTGGTTGGGCAGGATGTTGACCCGCATCCCCGTCGCCATCAGCTCCATCGCGGCAGCATTGCGCCCGGCATCCGAGGTGGACACCACCGCCTCGGTCATCGCGTCCGAGATCGAGGGCACGGAATGCCCTGTGGACACGTCAAAGAGCCGCATCACCCCGGCCTCGTCATGGGTCATGACAGCGTTGCCCTGCGGCGAGAAATGCACGTCATGGACCGGGCTGCGATGGCCCAGAAGGGTGATCAGGCTTTTGCCCGTGGGCACGTCATGAATGCGCGCGCGGTTGTCGGAGGCCCCCACAGCCATCCGCAGGCCATCGGGCGACAGACCAAGCCCGAGGATATCCACCCCGTCGAGATACAGCGCGCTTGGCGGCAGAATCGCGTCAAACGTCGTCAGGTCCCAGACCCCGGCAATATTGCCGGTGGCGGCGGCCACGGTGCTGCCATCAGCCGAGACATCCATCGCCACGACCGGCCCGGGCATGCGCAGCCTGTGGATCAGCCCCATGGCCCGCCCGTTCAGCGCCGGGACGAGGTCAATCACCCGCACCTCATCGCCAACCGTTGCGATCAGCCGGGCGCTGCCTGGCACGAAGGCCAGCGCGGTCACGTCATCCCCAAGGCTGAGCGGGTCACGCAAGGCCCGGCCCGACACGAGGGAATGGAAGTGCAGCTCGTTCGTTTCGGTCGCGACCACCAGCGTATCCACGCCCGGCGACAGCGCTGCCGACAACACCCGTTCTCCGCCCTGATAGGGGAGGCCCGACATTTCCCCCTCTCGAGGGTCCCACACCGTCACACGGCTGTCACGGATCAGCAGGAACCGGCCCCGGTCATACAGGATTCGCGGCGCCATTCCGGCTGCGGGCATCGCAAGCTCGCCTTCGATCACGGCACCGGTTTCGGGGTCGAACACCGCGCCGGAACCGTCGGCAGACACCGTCACCACATGGCCCGACCCCGGCAGAAATTCCACGAAATGGGCAGGCGCATCCGGCAAGGTCACCGTCGCGCGCAGGCGTTGGCCCTGGATCGTCTGGCCGAGCGTTTCCAGAACCTCCAGCCAGGCATCCGGCGCACGGCAAAAGCTGAAATCAATAAGCGGCAGGATATTCTGGATCGCAAGCACCGGGTCGAGCGTCTGCGCTTCCCTCGCCCGCGACCGCAATTCCTCGCATTGCTGGTTACTCACCCAGAAATAGCCCCCGACAAGCGCCGCGCATATGGCGACGGTCGAGGCCACGGCGCTGCCGATCTGGAACCATTTGCGCCGCGACATCCCGGCCTTGAAATAGCGCCAGTGATCGCGGGTCGGCCCCGGAGCATTGCGCGGGTTGCGTTCGATCCAGCGGCGCATGGCGCGCAGTTCGGCCCCGCGCGGCGGCGCCCCCACCCCGGCCAGGAACCGCGCCGCCTGTTCGCCGAAGCGGGTATGGTCGCGGATCCATTCGATATCGCGGTCCAGCGCTGAGTCCAGCCGCTCGATGGCCTGCGACCATTCCCCGTCCTCGCCGTAGAACCGCACATAGTTGATTTCGCGGATTTCCGGCGGCAGGTCCGGCCCGACATCCTCGAAGGCCGCAGGGACCATGCGCTTGTTCAGCTCCAGCGCGAACTGCATTTCCATCCGGCAGGCGGGCGAGGTGATCCAGTTCGGTCCAAGAACCAGCACCACCACGTCCGATCCCTGCATCATGTCGCGGATGCGGGCGGTGATCAGCTCCGTCTCCAGAATGCCTTCGCGGTCGATGAAGACCTCATGGCCACGCGAACGCAGTTCTTCCCACAGGAAATCGGCCCGATCCCTGTCCTTGTGAGAATAGGAGATGAAGATTCGCGAACGTTGGGTCATGTGGCACCATCAAGCCCTGCGAGCGGCAAAAAATCCACCCCCGCAGAGGCAGGAAGCATCTGTGATTCTCCACAAAGAAGCGGCCAGAGCCGGCCTTGCCAGCACCTGCCCCGCAGAAACCACCGCGCGACGCCGGAAATTATTGCCTTCATCATCAATTACTTACCTATGGCGGGGCAAAAAACAGCCCGGAAAGTCAAATAAGTGTATTTACAACACGTTTTGTTAGTGTCATAACGACAATACGAACTGACACAAACACATCACCACTCAAACCTACCATACGAAAGACCAGATTAAGACCTCCTCCAAAGACCTTTTCCTCCCTCTCTCTTTTCTTAATCCTCAAGACGATCCGTCCTATCCCTGTCCCCATGAACTGGATCGTCCGGCCGGCCCCTTCTGTCCCAGGGGGCCGGCCAATTTACTTGACGGGACTCCGTCAGTGTGTGAACTTTACACCATACATTCAGCCCCGGGACGGGTTACCATTTTTGAAAGGGCCGGGTTCAGACCGGCGAACGGGCAGGCATGAGTTATACATATGAATATCCGCATCCCGCGGTCACGGCTGACATCTGCATTTTCTCGATCCGCGAAGGCACGTTGAAGGTTTTGCTGATCCAGCGTCTGATCGACCCCTTCAAGGATTGTTGGGCCATCCCCGGTGGCTTCATCAAGATGGACGAAGACCTTGTCGTCGGCGCTGCACGAGAGTTGGAGGAAGAAACCGGGGTGTCCGGCGTGCCGCTGGAACAGCTGGGCGCCTATGGCGCGCCCGACCGCGACCCGCGCGAACGGGTGATCACCGTGGCCTTCATGGCGCTGGTGCCGTCTGACCAGATGGTTCTGGCCGCAGCCACCGACGCTGCCGATGCCCAATGGTTCGACATGGACGAACTGCCTCCGCTGGCCTTCGACCACGCCACGATCCTCGCCGATGCCCGTGCCCGGCTGGCCGACAAGGTCACCAACCGCGTGACGGAGACAGCGAAATCCGCGTTCCAGTTCCTGCCGCAGAAATTCACCCTGGCGCAGGCGCAGGCGGTGTTCGAGACCCTTAAGGGCGAACCGCTGGACAAGCGCAATTTCCGCAAGTGGATTGCGGCGAACTGGGATCTTGTCGACCTGAACGAAAAAACCTCTGGCGGGCGGCACCGGCCTGCCGCGCTCTATTCGGTCGATTTCTGAAAAAATGGCCCCGGAGCATCGCACCGGGGCCGAATAACGCGCCCGGGCCGGGAGAGGAGCCCTGCGCCGATCCGCGTCAAACACGAATCTTACCTTCATGTTTAACAACCGCAGGTTTTGCGCACTCTGATCTGGATCAAGGTGCGTTTCGCGGGTTTGCCTATGGTCCGCGCATCAAAAGGACTATTGCAGATGCGCCTGACCGTCAGAACCAATATCGCCATGCGTGCATTGATGACCTGCGCGGTGAATCCCGGAAAGATCGTCCGCAAGGCCGAGATCGCCGAAGCCACCGGCGCGTCCGAGGCGCATCTGGGCGTCGTCATCAACAAACTGGCCCAGACCGGGTTCATCGAGACGATCCGCGGCCGCAACGGCGGCATCCGCCTGCGCCTGCCGCCTGAGGAGATCAGCGTCGGGCGGGTCTTTCGCACGTTCGAGGCCAACACCCCCTTTGCCGAATGCTTCTCTGCCCGCGACAACCATTGCCCCATTGCCCCGGTCTGCAAACTGCGCAACTCGCTCGATACGGCGCTGGAGGCGTTCTACGCCACGCTAGACGACGTCACGCTGAACGACCTGACCTGCAACAATGCCGGGCTCGAACGGCTGCTGTCGCTCGAACCCGTCTGCTGATCACTCCGCCGCGTTCGGGGCGGTCTTCCCGACCACCGGCCCCAGTTCCGACATCGCCGCATATTGCGACAGGAAGACCTTGCCGGTCAGCTCCTCCAGGAAATGCGCGCGCTTCAGGCGGTCCATGACCGGCCCTTTCACCTCGGACAGGTGCAGCGCGATGCCCATGGAGGCCAGCCGGTGGTTGATCGCCTCCAGCGATTCCAACGCCGACATGTCGACCTCGTTCACGGCAGAGAACATCAGGACGACATGCTTGACCCCCTCGGCCCCGACCACCCGGTCAAGGATATAGTCCTCCAGATAGCGGGCATTGGCGAAATAGAGGCTTTCATCCACCCGCAGCGTCACCATCGCGGGGTTGGTCAGCACCTCGTAGCGCTTGATGTTGCGGAAATGCTCGGACCCGTCCTGCATCAGCCCGACCTCGGCGATATGCGGGCGCGAGGTCTTGTAGAGATAGAGCGCGATGGACAGCAGAACGCCCGCCGACACGCCGACCTCCACGCCCATGGCCAGCGTCAGAAGGATCGTCGCGGCAACGGCGGTGAAATCGGCCTTCGAATAGCCCCAGGTCTTTTTCAGGATCGAGAAATCGACAAGGGACAGCACCGCCACGATGATCGTGGCCGCCAGCGTCGCCTTCGGCAGGAAGAAGATCAGCGGCGTCAGGGCGAGGGCCGCAATCGCCAGACCGACGGCGGTATAGGCCCCGGCAGCGGGCGTTTCGGCGCCTGCGTCATAGTTCACGACGGAACGGGAAAACCCGCCGGTCACCGGGAAGCCGCCGGTGAAGGCCGCGCCGATATTGGCGGCACCGAGCCCGATCAGTTCCTGATCCGGGTCAATGCGCTGGCGCTTCTTGGCCGCCAGCGTCTGTGCGACCGAGATCGACTCCACAAAGCCGATGACCGAGATCAGCAGCGCGGGCACCGCCAGCGCGCGGATCAGGTCAAGGTCGAAGGAGGGCATTGTCAGAGGCGGCAGGCTCTGCGGCACCTCACCCACGATGGCCACCCCCTGCCCGTTCAGGTCGAAAAGCCAGACAACCAGCGTCGTCACCACGACCGCCGCCACCGGTCCCGCCTTGGCAGCCACATCGGCCAGCGCCGGCGACAGGCCCAGTTTGCGCAGCGCGGGTTTCAGCCCCTTGCGCACCCAGAAGAGGAACGCCGTGGCCGTGACGCCAATGACCAGCGTGTAAAGGTTCGTCTCCGGCAGGTGATGCCAGAGAGATTCCACCAGCTCCAGCAGGTTATGACCGCCCGCCGAGACACCGAGAATGTGCTTGAGTTGGCTTGCCGCGATGATCACGCCAGAGGCGGTGATGAAGCCGGCAATCACCGGATGCGACAGGAAATTCGCCAGGAACCCGAGCTTGAACACCCCCATGGCCAGCAGCATTGCCCCTGACAGCCCCGCGAGCGTCAGCGCCGCAATGACGTAGCCCGCCGTCCCGGCCTCGGCGATCTGGCCAATGGACGCCGCTGTCATCAGCGATACCACGGCAACCGGCCCCACGGCCAATGCCCGAGAGGTGCCAAAGATGGCATATAGGATGATCGGCGCGATCGAGGCGTAAAGCCCCATCTCGGGCGGCAGGCCAGCGAGCAGCGCATAGGCCAGCGATTGCGGGATCAGCATGATCGTGACGATCACGGCGGCGATAAGGTCATTCGACAGGGCCTGTTTGTTGTAGCTCCGGCCCCAGTCGAGAATGGGCAGATATCGGGCGAGCATTGCGCACCTTTCGGAAATAGTCAGCAGAGCCGCGCAGGCGTCAGCCCGGCGGGTCCGAAAGGCCCCCGCGCCCGGGTAGGGGCACGAGGGTCAAAAGATCGGGAGGATCAGCTGGCGCTGACCTTCTCGGGTTTCACCATCCATTCACGGCCACGCAGCATGGCCTTCCAGTAGACGGGTGGCAGCAGTTTTTCCTTCAAGAACCAGGACAGGCTCGAGGGCTTCGTGCCGTCGATCAGCCATTTGGGGAAGGACGGCAGCAGCGCCCCGCCATAGCCAAACTCGGCCAGCACGATCTTGCCGCGTTCCACCGTCAGCGGGCAGGAGCCGTAGCCGTTATACATCGAGGTGGGCGAACGCCCGTCGATGTCATCGGCCAGGTTCTGCGCCACGATGGGGGCCTGCATGCGCGCCGCCGCTGCCGTCTTGGCATTGGGGGCGTTCATCACGTCACCGAGCGACCAGATATTCTCATAGGTTTTGTGACGCAGGGTGGCCTGATCGACATCGACCCATCCGGCGGCATCGGCCAGCGGCGACACACGGATGAAATCGGGCGCGGTCTGCGGCGGGCAGACATGCATCATGTCGAACTCGACCGTCACCTCGGTCGGATCGGTGTCGGGCTTGGCAACCTTGAAGGTGGCTTTCTTCGCCTCGCCATCCACCGCCACCAGATTGTGGAAGAAGTTCAGGTCGGCATTGTATTTCTCGATGTATTTCTCAAGCGCCGGGACATAGTCCTTGACGCCAAAGAGCACCCCGCCCGCATTCATGAACTGGATGTCGATATCCTTAAGCGTTCCATTGCGGAACCAGTGGTCACCGGACAGGTACAGCGCCTTTTGCGGGGCGCCTGCGCATTTGATTGGCATCGGCGGCTGCGTGAACAGCGCCCGGCCTTCCTTCAGGCCCTGCACCAGCTCCCACGTGTAAGGCGCGAGGTCATAGCGGTAATTCGAGGTCACGCCGTTCTTGCCAAGCGTGTCCACAAGCCCCTCGACCTTGTGCCAGTCGAGCTTAATGCCCGGACACACGACAAGCCGCTTGTAGCCCACCACGCGACAGCCATCTAGGATGACCGCGTTATCCTTCGGCTCGAACGCCGCGACGGCGGATTTGATCCAGTGCACGCCCTTGGGGATCAGGCTGCCCATGGTCTTGGCGGTATCAGCGGCCTCGAAGATGCCGCCCCCCACCATGGTCCAGCCGGGCTGGTAGTAGTGGATATCGGCGGGGTCGATAATGGCGATCTCCAGCCCCGGCTTGCGCGCCTTCAGTGACGACGCGGTCGAGATACCGGCAGCCCCGCCACCCACGATCACAACGTCGAAACTGGCATCGGCCCGATCCGTGGGCGTCTTGCCGCCATTGACGATGCGCCGTACGACGCCCGCCATGTCATAGCCCGCCGCCTTGGTCGAAGCGAGAATGTCGGCCACCGGCAGCGTGTCGGCATGGCTGAGCGACCAGAGCGTCGCGCAGCGCGTACCGGTGCGGCAATAGGCGAAGACGGGGCGTGGCAGCTCCTCCATCGCCTGGCCAAACGCCTCGGCATCTTCGTCCGTCACCCGGCCCGAGACCACCGGCAGGTAGCGGAATTCGAGACCCGCGGCCTTGGCCGCCGCCTCGATCTCGTCATGGTTAGGCTGGTCGGCGCCTTCACCGTCCGGCCGGTTGCAGATCACCGACCGGAAGCCCTGATCCGCGATGCGGCGCATGTCTTCCGCCGAGACCTGCGGGCTGACCGAGATCGAGGCATTGATGGTTTTGATTTCCATGGGTCTGTCCTTCCTGGCCGCACCGACTACAGCGCGTTGACCGGCACCTTGAGCATCGGGTTGCCGTCCTTGTCGGTCGGCACCTCGCCTGCGCGCATGTTCACCTGCAAGGAGGGGATGATTAGCTTGGGCATGTCAAGCTGTGCGTCACGCTCGGTGCGGAACTTGACGAATTCTTCCTTCGTCTTGCCACCACCCACATGGATGTTATGCGCCTTTTCCTCGCCCACGGTGGTTTCCCAGGCGATGTCGCGGCCATTGGGGCCGTAATCGTGGCACATGAACAGGCGCATATCGTCGGGCAGCGTCAGCACCTTCTGAATCGAGTCATAAAGCGTGCCCGCATCGCCACCGGGGAAGTCGGCACGGGCCGAGCCGCCATCGGGCATGAACAGGGTGTCGCCCACGAAGGCGGCATCGCCCATCACATGGACCATGCAGGCCGGGGTGTGGCCGGGCGTGTACATGGCAAAGGCCTGCATGTTGCCAATGGTGTAGGTGTCGCCCTCGACGAAAAGCTTGTCGAACTGGCTGCCGTCCCGCTGGAACTCGGTGCCTTCATTGAAGACTTTGCCGAACGTGTCCTGCACGACCATGATCTTGTCGCCCACGCCGATCTTGCCCCCCAGCTTCTGCTGGATATAGGGCGCGGCGGACAGGTGATCGGCATGGACGTGGGTCTCGATGATCCATTCCAGCTTGAGGTCGTTCTTCTGAACATAGGCGATCAACTCATCGGCATGTTCATAGGTGATGCGGCCGGCGGCATAGTCGATATCCATGACGGAATCGACAATGGCACAGGAGTTCGAGCTCGGGTCCTTGACGATATAGCTGATCGTGTTGGTGGCCGGGTCGAAGAACGCCTCGACTTCGGGTTTGACAGACATATCAACGGGGTAGGTCGACATTTGGGTATCCTCCAGGTATTCGGTTTGTTCAGGTTTCGGCAGGCATCAGGCCTGCGTGGGCGCCGTCGGACGGCGGAAGTGCATGAGGGCCCGCGCCGCGAAGATCCCCGCGACAAGGGCAATGGTGAAGAGAACGACCTCGGTCCGGCCGGTCCCGAGCGCTGGCAGCGCGCCACCGGGGCAGAACCCGGCAATGCCCCAGCCGATGCCGAAGACGGCCGACCCGCCGAGCAGTTTGAGGTCGATGACGTTGGAGCCGGGCAGCAGGAACTGCCGGTCAAAGATCGGCATGGGCCGTTTCAGCACGAAGCGGTAGCCCAGGAATGTCACCACCACGGCCCCGCCCATCACGAAGATCAGGCTCGGGTCCCAGGTTCCCGCGACGTCGAAGAAATTCAGCACCTTGGCGGGGTTGGCCATGCCCGAGATCGAGATGCCGAGGCCGAAGACGATGCCGATGAGATAAGCTACGATAATCCGCATTGGCTCAGGCTCCGATCACGTGACGAATGACAAAGACGGTGAGGCCAGTGAAGACCATGAACGTGGCCACGGCCGAGATCGACCGGGGCGACAGCCGCGCCATTCCGCAAACCCCGTGCCCCGATGTGCAGCCCGACCCGTAGGTCACGCCGATCCCGACGATGAACCCGCCGATCAGCAGCATGGGTGTCGAAATGGGCACCTCGACCGCAGGCATCTCGCCCATCAGCACAAGGTAAACCAGCGGGCCAGTGACCATCCCGGCAAGAATGGCCGCGCGCCAGTAGAAATCCTCGCGCGAGGCGGGGCTGAAGAACCCGGCCAGAATGCCGGTCGCGCCCATGATCCGGCCAAGGGTCAGCATCAAAAGCACCGAAGCGGTGCCGATGAGAACCCCGCCGATGGTGCTCGCCAAAGGTGTGAATTCGGTTTCCATATCGTCCTGTCTCCTTCGAACCTGCGGGGACGAATCGCGCATCCGTCCCTTGTTTTGCAGGCCCTTGTGGCTGTTTCCTACAAACTTCATCTGTGAAGCTTGTCGTCTGTCTACAGCACAGATTGCCCTGCTTCAGTGACGAAGTCACCAAAGGCTCTGGCGCACTAACCTTCGCGAATCTCGGATCAAACTGTGAAATCTTGCACAACAAACTCCTGAACCGCATCCGCGATGTCTGCCGCCGCGGTCGCATCGAGGTGGAAGTGGTGGTCGCCCGCGATGGTCATGCAGGTGTAGTCGGCGATCACGCGACCCGCACGCTGCACGAGGTCCTCCACCACCGCGTGCCGGGCGCGGATGCCATCGCTGGCCCAGATGTTCAGAACGGGGCATTGAATCGCACTCAACACGTCCTCGATGTCCCGGCGGCTCAGTTTCACGACAGAACTCGCAAAAAGCCGCGCATCCCCGCGCATGCGCACCCCGCCCGGCACGGGTTCCAGCGCCCGGTCGGCCAAAAGCTCCGACACGTGCCGGGAATTGCCCTGTGCCACACGCCGCGCGATGTAGTCCTCTCGGGTCGGAAAAATCCTCGGGGCGCGCGCCAGCTGTTTCCGCGTGCCCTCGACAAAGGCCGTCAGCGTGGACACCACGCCATCTTCGACCGGTTCCGGCACCAGCGAGTCCAGCGACACCAATGCCCGCACCCGTGCTGGCTGCGCCGCCGCGAAGAGCGCCGCGATATTGGCCCCCCGCGAATGGCCGAGCAGCACGCATTCTTCCCAGGCCAGCCGATCCAGCAAAGCCGCGATCTGCGGCAGGTCATCCCAGATGTTGTAAGTCGCATGCGCGGCGCGATGGTCACTGAGGCCCTGCCCGCTGAGATCGAGCGCCACCACGCGGCAGCCGGTCAGTCGCGGCGCCAGCACCTGGAAACTGCCCGCATGGTCCATCCAGCCATGCAGCGCCAGAACGGGCACCCCGTCCTCCGGGCCCCACTCCAGCCCGGTCAGGCGCAGCCCGTCAATGTCCCATGCGCGTTCTGTCGCGGTCACGCCACTTGCTGGGACGCGAGGCGATCGAGAACAAGCTTCGGAACCTGCCGCGCCGACATCGCACGGGGGTAAGGCAGTTCCTCCATCTCGGGCACCTCGCCATAGAGCGCCTCAAATTCCGCGTAGTTGTCGAAAACCCGGCGGGAGACATTGTCGATAAAGGTTTCAGTCGGAGCGCCGTTCGCAAGGATGATTTCGTGCTCTTCGGTTTCGATATGGTAGACCGTGTAAGTCTCGCCCAACTCGGACAGAGGCACCCGGGTAATGGTCTCGCCATTCACCAACGCTCCGGCATGGCAGATGACGCCATCCACAAGCATCCCATGATCTGCGGTGACGGTCAGGTCGGTATGCGGCAGGCCCTCGCCCAGAGATCCGGCAGCAAAGCGTACAAGCCGCAGCCGCTCCGCAGGGCCAAAGCGGGCCATGACGGTCTGGTGACCGATCCATTTGACACGGCATACTGTGCCCGCTGCCGTTGTGATCAGATCTCCGATCTCCAGCCGCTCAACAGCGACAGCTCCGCTCGGCCCGTCGATCTTGGTTCCGGCAGCGAAGCATTGCACGGTAACCGGCCCAGTGGACCACCCGGAGTCAGCTTGCATTGCAGCGAAGGTTGCGGGGAACCCGCCGATGGGCGCGGCTGGCCCGTACATGTAGTGGTCGCCTGAAGACGCGTCGAGACAGACAATGAACGTGTTGGTGCCATCCGACCAGGTGCCGACATAGGCATCGCCCGGCTGCCCGAGGAACAGCCCGTCGACCATGTTGGTATCGCCCGTGTCGAATGTGTTGCCGCCCGCGCTGTCACCCAGCGTGCCGCCAAGGGGAATATCAAGAATGAGGCCGCCTGATGCCGCGTATTGACCGATATGTGAGAAAGAAAAGTCTGCCATGATGCTATCCTGTTACACCTTCAACCTAATTATGGCCGACCCTACATCTGGGCGGCTTGAAGGCGAGCATGGCGAGGAGCATCACAAAGTCAAGACGTTCGGTGGGGCTCTATGGCATCTCCTCAATGGCCCTTTGGGAATGATGCATTCAGTGGGGGACGAGCTTAGGCCACCTGATTGGTCTGTAGCCTCTGGCGAACAATTCCAGGAACCTGACGTGCCGACATCGCTCGGGGGTAAGGCAGTTCCTCCATCTCGGGCACGTCACCGTAAAGCGCTTCGAACTCGGCAAAGTTGTCGAACACCCGGCGGCTCACGTTGTCGATGAAGGTCTCGGCGGGGGCACCGTTGGCGAGGATGATCTCATGCGCCTCGGTTTCGATGTGATAGACGGTGTAGCTCTCGCCCATCTCAGAGAGCGGAACTCGCGTGATCGTGCCACCATTCACCAGCGCGCCCGCATGGCAGATCACCCCATCCACCAACATTCCGTGATCCGCCGTGACCATCAGATCGGTATGCGGCAAGCCATCCCCCAGAGACCCGGCGGCGAACCGCACCGGCATCAGCCGTTCTGCGGGTCCGAAGCGAGTAAAGACGGTCTGGCGGCCAATCCAGGTGATGGGAACATAACGTCCGTCAGCCGTGGCCACGGCCTCTCCTATCGAAAGATGTTCTACGCGTCTGGCCCCGGTCTCAGTGGCGATAAGGCTTCCTTCCAGAAAACACATCAGCGCAATCGATGCCGACGTTGTGCCTGTATAAGTATTCACATCTACAAAAACCTCGTCCGTTGGGACGGTTCCATCAAGCGGGATAAGGTAGATCGCAGACGGCGTCTGGACGGCCAGGACTTGTGTCGCCCCGTTCACACCGAGGTTTAAGTCAATAACTTCGATGTAGGTGATGGCTTCTCCGCCAACGGTATCACCACTTGCAAGACTGCCGTTGTCATCGACGTCCGATAGGGTGAGGCTGGTAGCAATCAGGTCATCCCCGTCAGATAGACCGTTCAGAACTGAATTTGTTGGAGCCCCCTGCCAGACAGAAACCGTGTGGGCGGTTGGCATCTCAATACTCCCTGCCTAGTGCAATCAATCAATTAATTTCGATGAATAGCACTTGCAGGGCAGGGCTGACAAGCAACAACGAGATATCGGCATGGCTTGCAGCAAGTCAATCTACGCTGCCGGATCATGGCCTCGGGATGGGTCGTCGTACCAAACCTTCAAGCCACAGCCTGTCCATTCAGTCCCGCCCTTATCCACCTTGGCACCTGCCTTGCGGACATGGCACGGGGATAGGGCAGTTCCGTCATCTCCGGCACATCGCCATAGAGCGCCTCGAACTCGGCGAAATTGTCGAAGCCGCGGCGCGAGGCATTGTCGATGAAGGTCTCGGCCTGGGCCCCATTGGCAAGGATGATCTCGTGCGTGTCCGTTTCGATATGGTAGACGGTGATACCCGCCGAGAACTCCGACCGGGGCACGGGGATGATCGTGGCGCCGTTGAGCAGCGCCCCCGCTTGGCAGATGACGCCCTCCACCAGCATCCCGTGATCGGCGGTCACGGTCAGATCCGTGTGGGACTGGTCCGCGCCGAGCGCACCGGCGCTGATCCGCACCAGTTGCGAGGCCGGACCCGGCTGAAACAGCGGAAAGATCGTCTGACGTCCGATCCACTTGACGCGGGCAGAGCCCCCGTCCGCCGTGACCAGGCGATCCCCGATCGTCAGCGCCGCGACCGCGACCTCGCCCGTCTCTGTCCTGATGGGGGTATCAGCCGCAAAACAGAAAGCGTAGGGCTGAAGCGTGAGTGATGGCAGGACAGTGTCGTAGGTCACGGCCGCGGGACCGGGGTTGTAGACAAGATACTGGTTGGCGCCGAACAGGGTGACGAAAACAACCGGCATGGTGAAACCACCCATGACGACCGTCCCTTCATAGGTCGAGACGCCCCCCACCATGATATCGTTCACGGCAAAGGTGTCGTCATTGTCGAGATCCTGAAGTGTGCCGCCCGTACCGTTGACGTTCAGCAGGTTGCCGGAAGAGTCATAGGCGGCGGATGAGATATATGTGAAGTCCGTCATGTCAGGTTGCTCCTCAAGCAAGCAGATTTGTCATCTGATCCCGCAGATCGCCCGGCCCCCGACGGTGCCGCAGCATATACGCGGCGCTCCGCCTGTTGGCCGGACGGTGTGTCACCCGGCAAGACGGTAACCAAGACGGGCCACGATCCGCACCGGCACCTGCCGGGCGCTCATCGCGCGGGGGTAAGGCAGTTCCTCCATCTCGGGTACGTCGCCGTAGAGCGTCTCGAACTCCGCGAAATTGTCGAAGGCCCGGCGGCTGACATTGTCGATAAACGTTTCCGCAGGAGCGCCGTTGGCGAGGATGATCTCATGCGCCTCGGTTTCGATGTGGTAGACGGTGTAGCTCTCGCCCATTTCGGCCAAAGGCACCCGTGTGATCGTCGTGCCGTTCACCAAAGCCCCCGCGTGGCAGATCACGTCATCCACCAGCATCCCGTGATCGGCGGTCACTATCAGATCGTTATGGGGCAAACCATCGCCCAAAGACCCGGCAGCAAAGCGCACCGGCATCAACCGCTCGGCGGGACCGAAGAGGGTCATCACGGTTTGCCGCCCGATCCATTTGACCGCTACAGCAGCGCCGGTTCCGGTCGACACAAGGTCGCCGATCTGCACCGTCTCGACCGCGGTTTCTCCATCCGGCGTGGCAATCATCGTCCCCGCCGCAAAGCAGGTCAGGTTGAGATCGAAAAACCCACCGAGTCCGCTGTCGTCCTCGAACAGGAGACGGATCGTTGACGGCGACCCGCCCGAGACCCAGTCACTGAGCGAAATGGTATAGGTGAATGTCCCGGCATTGGCGTCGATAAACACCGGATCTGACCCGGTAAACCCTTGGTCGGTGACTGTGTAAGGGCCATCGTCGTAGTAAGGGGATCCGCCAGACGTGCTGCCAAGGTTGAAGGTAAAGGTATAGGCATTGCCGGAACCAAGATCCTTGTCGCCGCCCGCGTTGTTAGGATTGAGGGAATCAAATCCGGTGGGAGGCGTTTCAGGTGCTGTAAGCGTCGACATCAGGGCAGCTCCATTGACTGATGAAAAGGAGTTACCGGTACTCTTCCGGCAGGGTGTATGGGTCCTTCCAGACCCGCGCGCCCCACCGGCCATTTGGCAGGCGGCGGCCAGTGAAACGGCGCACCGCATCGCGGGATTTGCCGTAGCGTTGCGCTTGGTAATGGGTGGCGTCCTTGGGCAAGGAGTCGTGCCAGAACCGCATCAGCCGCGCCGCACTTCCATGCCCGTAGGGTGCCACGAGGTCCAATAGCCAGACACGGTCGCCGGAGGTCCATTCCTCCGATGTCAGAAGCGTGCCGCTGATCAGCTTCTGTTCGGCTTCAGTGTCGACCAGAGCAAAGGTAATCACCCCTCGGGGAACATGGTCCTGCCGCATGACGGCAAAATTCCCGGTGTCGATGGCCGGTTGCAGAACGCTGCGCAACTGCGCGACGCTCGCGGCCTGGTAGATCGGAGCCCGCATGTACAGGAACATGAGTTCTCCCAATCCGTAGATCTGTTCCTTGGCCGGGAACTCACCGCCTGATTGCAGTACTCGTGGCCTCATGGCTGCCAGGCCCCCATGCCGGTGCGGATCCGACCGTCTGCCACGAGTGGACAGGTCTGGCTTGACGGGTTCCCCCGGGCCGCGCCGATGAAAGCGGTCCGGCTCTGGCGAGGGAACGGAGGACAGGCATCGGCGACAGCCTCTGACGGGCCTCGGCGCAGGGGGGGATAGAATATGCGGCTGGCCTCAAGGCCTGACGTTGAGGATGCACCGGGTCTATTCACTATCGCCATCGTATCCTTCGCCCATCCCGAACCAACGCCCGGTTGATGGCCTGGATAGCATCCTGGCCGGGGTGCCTGCATTGACCACGACAAACCACGAAGCAGGGCAAGACATCCGGCGTTTTTTGCCGGCAACCGGACGGGCACCCGGGATTTCGCCCTACCGTTCGCGGCAGATGTCCCCTGATCGACCATCAGCTGCTCCGAGATATGCCTGTTCGCACACGAGACGGTCACGCTCAGGCGGCTCCCACCAGGCCGAACTTCGCACGCAGCCTCAGGGGCACCTGCCGGGCGCTCATCGCGCGGGGGTAAGGCAGTTCCTCCATCTCGGGTACGTCGCCGTAGAGCGTCTCGAACTCCGCGAAATTGTCGAAGGCCCGGCGGCTGACATTGTCGATGAAGGTTTCCGCTGGAGCGCCGTTGGCGAGGATGATCTCATGCGCCTCGGTTTCGATGTGGTAGACGGTGTAGCTCTCGCCCATTTCGGCCAAAGGCACCCGTGTGATCGTCGTGCCGTTCACCAAAGCACCCGCGTGGCAGATCACGTCATCCACCAGCATCCCGTGATCGGCGGTCACTGTCAGATCGTTATGGGGCAAACCATCGCCCAAAGACCCGGCAGCAAAGCGCACCGGCATCGACCGCTCGGCGGGACCGAAGAGGGTCATCACCGTTTGCCGCCCGATCCATTTGACGGCAACGCTGCGGCCCTCTGCGGTCAGCACCCTGTCGCCGATTGCCAAACTCTCTACTGCGACCTCCCCGTTCGGGCTTGCAATGGCCGTCCCTTCCGCGAAGCACAGGTAGAGGTTCGGACTGTTTTCGGGGTTCTGATAGACATTCGACGTCCCGCTTGCCCCCACGGCATTATTGAAGGCCGAAACGTCATCGACGGCAATATAGAAGAACGAGTTGGTGGCATTGGTGAAAATGGGGAACTCCAGACCGTTCGCGCTGACCGTATAGCCGGAGAAGGAAAATCCATTGGCGGAGACGGTATCCAAACCGGCGACCAGCTGCCCATCCCCATCCGTGTCCGTCACCGACAAGGTGCCCCCCTGAGGGAAGGAATTGCTCCAGTTCAGCTGGGTTCCGGGATCGCCCAGATTGTTGACAATGTTCGGGCCGGTAACCGTGACATCGCTGGCCTGAATGGCCAGCCAACCGCCGGTTTGGTAGATGATATCGGGCATGAGGGTTTACTCCTGCAATCGGGAAAAAACCGGCCTGCGCAGGCACGGTTATGATCAGTGGACGTTAGCCAAGGTGGCGAGCACGCAGCCCAAGGGCGCTTTGGATCTCAACTGGCACCTGACGGGCGCTCATCGCGCGGGCGTAGGGCAGTTCTTCCATCTCCGGCACGTCGCCGTAGAGCGCGTCGAACTCGGCGTAGTTGTCGAAGGCGCGGCGGCTGACATTGTCGATGAACGTCTCGGAAGGGGCGCCATTGGCGAGGATGATTTCGTGCACCTCGGTCTCAACGTGGTAGACCGTGTAGCCCTCCCCCATTTCGGCCAAAGGCACCCGCGTGATCGTGGTCCCATTCACCAGCGCCCCCGCGTGGCAGATGACACAATCCACCAGCATCCCGTGATCAGCAGTAACGGTCAGGTCGGTATGTGGCAGGCCGTCACCCAAAGACCCGGCAGCAAAGCGCACTGGCATCAGCCGTTCAGCAGGGCCGAAGCGGGTGGAGACGGTCTGGCGTCCGATCCATTTTACGGGAACCTCGCGCCCATCGGCACAGCGCACATGGTCGCCGATGCCCAGGCTTTCCACCGCCCTCTCCCCCAGGGGGGTCGAGATCAATGTGCCTTCCGCGAAACAGACGGTGAAAGGGCTCGTCGTCAGTAAAAAGCTCGACGTGTTCGGGTAGCTGCTGCTGACTGTGGCCCCTATGACATAGGTGAAATTCTGCGTGCTGAAGACCGGGTAGGTCTGACCGGAAAACGGCAGGTTCCCGTCAAAGCTGGCGGGCAGAGTGGTGGCCCCGCTTTGGTAGGTCAGGGACTCGCTGGTGGTGAACGTATTGTCCGACGCGGGATTTCCGTCAGTGACCGTGAAAGCTCCAATACTGCTGATCGGGCCTTCGCCAACCAGGTTCCCGGTCGCGTCGTAAATCGTGACGATGGTGTTGGTCGGTACGTCAAAAGTCGCCATGGCGTGCTTACTGCCCTTGAAAAAACGACCCTCCGCATGCGGGCGGCAGTCGTGATTAATGAAATGGAAGGGCAGGCACTCGATAACCAGAACCGTCAGCGCGGACACCTGCCCCCATGCGCTGGCAATGTGCTACCGCAGGCAGAAAGCAGACCAAACGTGGCTTTTCTTATGTGTCGGATATTATGTGTCATTTCTTGCATATTCCGTGCCCTGCTGATTGTCCCCGGTGCTCAGGAACACGGTCAGCTCATTCTGGTGGGCACGGGTCATCGGATCGGGCACGAGGCCGATCCGCATCGCCAGCGCGGCAAGGTCGGCACGGTTACGACAGCCGGTCTTGTTCTGCAGGGCGCTGATCCTCTGGCGCACCGTTGAAATGGACACGCCAAGCCGGGCGGATATCTCCTTGTCGGTCATGCCAGCGCCAACCGACTCGACGATCTCGCGCTGTTTTTCGGTCAGCTTGTTGCGCTCCATGAATTCGGTCTTGAACAGTTCCATATGCCGGATATGGGCATAGAGCGCACAGGCATGCAGCACCCACCCGTGCTGCGCCATCAGTTCCTCGAACTCCGCCCTCGGCAGATCGGCGGCCAGCATCATATGCGCGGCCTGCCCCGGATCGGTCATCCGCATGGGAATCGCAATGCCGCTGCGTCCGCCATATTTCTCGGCTGTCTGCTTGAGCAGAAAGGCCCGCTCCTCATCCATATTATGCATGAGGTCGTGATACTCGTATCCGGTCAGGACCGGTTCCAGACGGTTGATCGAATGCAGCCGAAAGGTTGATTTGCGCCGTACCCGCGTGTCGGCATTGGCAAAGTCGATCCAGCTGGAATCGATCGTCGTGCGGATGAACTGAACCTTCTGCCAGTTCTGGTAGTCGGTGGCGATCACGTAGTCGACCAGCGTAATCCCCTTGCACTTCGCCAGATCGACGAACAGCCGCCAGGCCTCTTCGGAGGTTTTCGTCTCATTCAGGGCCGTCACAAAGGTAAGAATGTCCTGCGGCAGAATCGTGCAGGGCGCGGCATTCAACTCGGAACTCTGGGTCAAAGGGACCTCATCTGATCTGGGCCCGTTGCGCTATTGAAATGCGTGTGGGGTCAAAAACGGGAGAGTCTCACAGGGCGAGCCGCGCTTCAAGACAGCGTGCATGTGGTGGCTGGTCGCTCCCTTGCCGCTGGCAGCCGGGCGGCGTGGTCGCGGGGCATCCCGGGTCCTGCCGAACCGGGGTAGTCACACCTCACGCCGCTTCCGACTGCGCCAGTTTCGCAATGCTCGCCTCGTCCAGCAGTTCCACGTTTCCGCGCGTCTGCTTGATCCAGTCGCGGCGCTGGAATTCGGACAACTGGCGCGAGATCACCTCGCGCGCGGTGCCCAGTTCCGCCGCCAGTTGCTGATGCGTGGCCTTGACGGTGGCGCCTTGTTTCAGGTCCAGCAGCTTTTGCGCCAGCCGGATATCCATGCGTTGAAATGCGATATCCTCGATGACGTGGAACAGGTCGGTGATCCGCTTGGAATAGGCAGAAAAGACGAAAGTACGGAACTCCTTGGACTGCGAGATCAGGTCATCAAAGACCGAACGGGGAATCGCGGCGGCCTTGATATCGGTCTCGGCCACGCCTTCGGCACTGTAGTCTTCATAAGCCAGCAGGCAGGCGGTGGTCATGACGCAGCTTTCGCCCGCCTGAACCCGGTAGAGCACGATCTCGCGCCCGTTTTCCGCCAGTTGCTGCACACGCACCGTGCCATCCAGCAGGAACAGCAGGTTTTCCGGCGAATTGCCGGGACCGAAGATCACCGTGCCCTTGGGCATCTTGATCACGGTAGAGCGTGTCTCAAGGATTCCGCGGATGCGCTCGGGCAACCGCGACAGCCCCTGAAAGCGGGAAATCCAGTCTTCGCTCATGCCTTGGACCTTCCATAATTGACCGCGCAAACCCTGCCCCCCGAGAACGCGGCGTCAAGCCCTTCTGCCGGGGATGGTATCCCGACCGCAGCTTGATCATAGTCAAAGCGGAAGGGACGCCTTCTGAGATAACGGTGCAGCATGGCTATCTCAAGACGCACCATTGCAGCGGGACACGCGGCCTTTGAGACGCGGAATCTCACCAAGACCTATGGCGAAGGAGAGGCCGCCGTTCACGCGTTGCGCGGGGTGGACCTGACCATTCCAGCGGGCGAATTCGTCGTGCTGCTCGGGCCATCAGGATCCGGCAAGTCGACGCTGCTCAATATTCTCGGCGGGTTGGACAGCGCCAGCGAGGGGCAGGCATTTTTCGGGCAGGAGGAACTGACGGCGATGAGTGACCGGCAGCTCACGCAGTACCGGCGCAATCATGTGGGCTTCGTCTTTCAGTTCTACAACCTGATGCCGTCGCTCACCGCCGAGGAAAACGTGGAACTGGTGACAGAAATCGCCCGCGACCCGATGGCCCCGTCAGAAGCGCTTTCCCTTGTGGGTCTCACTGACCGCATCACCCATTTCCCCGCACAGCTTTCGGGCGGCGAACAGCAGCGGGTGGCCATCGCCCGCGCAATCTCCAAACGCCCCACGGTGCTGCTTTGCGACGAGCCCACGGGCGCGCTCGATTCCACCACCGGGCGAGAGGTGCTGCGGGTGCTGCGCGATGTGAACGAGGAACTGGGCACCACGGTGCTGATCGTCACCCATGCGGCGGCGACCGGCGACATGGCCGACCGGGTGATCCGCTTTGCCGACGGGGCGATCCGCGATGTGACGCTCAATAAAACCAAGCTCGACCCGAAGGACATCCATTGGTAGGCCCGCTGACCCATAAGCTGTGGCGCGACCTGTGGCACATGAAGGGACAGGCCGCCGCGATTGCCGCCGTGATTGCCGTG
Organism: Nioella sp.; assembly: GCF_965215655.1. Lineage (GTDB taxonomy): Bacteria > Pseudomonadota > Alphaproteobacteria > Rhodobacterales > Rhodobacteraceae > Nioella. The sequence goes on along the minus strand of NZ_OZ244111.1, from coordinate 1,317,161 downwards.
GGGGTGTTGCTGCTGGTCATGCAAACCGGGCTGGTGACCTCGCTTCAGGAAACCCGAGACGCCTATTACGACCGCTACCGCATGGCGCAGGTCTTTGCCCCCGCTGCCCGCGCGCCCAACCATCTGATCGAGCGTCTGGCGGAAATCCCCGGCGTCACCGCTGCCTATGGAAGGGTCACCGGCAGCGCGCTCATTGACGTGGAAAATCGTGCCCTTCCGGTGCAAGCACAGGCGATTTCCGTGCCCGACCGGGGCGAGCCTCCGGTGAACGGCTACCTGCTGGTCGATGGCCGTCATCTGAACACGCGGCAGGAGGATGAGATCCTTTTGCTGGAAAGCTTCGCCCGCGCCCATGACCTGCATCCGGGCGACACCCTGTCCGCCACCATGAACGGCGCGCGGCGGCATTTCCGCATCGTGGGCCTCGCGCAAGGCCCTGAGTTTCTCTATGTCGCCGCTCCGGGCGAGATTATCCCCGACGACGCCCGGTTCGGCGTGATCTGGATGAGCCGCTCGGCCCTTGCCGCCGCCTATGACATGGCAGGCGCGTTCAACGAGGCACTTCTGACCCTTGGCCGTACCGCTCGGGAGGCCGAGGTTCTGGCCGCCGTCGACCGTATCCTCGACCCCTACGGAGGGCTTGGCGCCTATGGGCTGGAGGATCATGGGTCCGACCGCTTCGTGACCGAAGAAATCGCGGGGCTACGCGCCACATCGAAATCGGTCCCGCCCATCTTCCTAGGGGTCGCGGCCTTCCTGCTCTATATCGTCATGACACGCATCATCCAGTCCGAGCGCGAGGAAATCGGGCTAATGAAGGCCTTCGGCTATACCGACCGCGAGGTGGCCCTGCATTACCTGCGCATGGTGCTGGTGATCGCGGGGGGCGGGGCCGTGATCGGGGCGCTATTGGGCATCCTCGCGGGTCGGTTACAGGTGCAGGTCTATCTGGAATTCTACAAGTTCCCCTTCCTCGTCTTTCGCGTCGACCCGGCTGCGATCATCTGGGGGGTGGGCCTGTCGATACTGGTGGCCTCGCTCGGCGGGCTGATGGTGCTGGCGCGCGTCTTCCGCCTGACGCCCGCCGCCGCCATGCGCCCCCCTGCCCCGCCCGACTATTCGCGCACGGGGCGCATCGGCGCGGCCTTCAACCGGTTCCTCGACCAGCCCTCTCGCATGGTGCTGCGCCGGATCACCCGTCAGCCGATCCGCATGGCGGGCAGCACCGTAGGCATCGCCTGCGGCATGGGGCTGTCGGTCGCCATGATTGCCCTGATGGCCAGTTTCGACAGCACCATAGAGCACACGTTTTCCGTGGCAGACCGCTCCGACCTCAATGTCAGCTTCACCCATGCGGTCAGCGAGGACGCCATCTTCGCCCTGCAACGGATGGAAGGCGTGATCGAGGTGGAACCGATGCGCCATGTCCCGGTGGTTTTCCGCAACGGTCTGCACAGCTATCAGGGCGCGCTGTCGGGTCTGGTGCCGGACGCGCGTCTGTTCCGGGCGCTCGACAGCGATGACCGAGAGATTGCCATGCGCGAGGATGGGGTGATCCTGGGGGCCGCCCTGGCCCGCATCCTGCAAATCGAACCGGGCGACCGGCTGACCGTCGAAATGCGTCAGGGTCGGCAGGACGTTCTGGACCTGCCCGTTGTCGGCATCGCCGAAACCCGCATGGGCGCGCCCGCCTATATGGAGCTTGCCGCCCTGAACCGCGCGATTGGTGAGCCGGGGCGGATCAGCGGCGTGTATCTCAGGATCGACACCAATCAGGCCGATGAGCTCTATGAGCGGCTGAATGACATCCCCACCATCGCCGGGGTCAGCCTGAAATCCGACAGCCGCGACGCGTTTCAGCGGATCATGGATACCGGCGCGGGCGCGGTGCGCTATGTCATGGCCTTCATTGCGGGCGTGATCACTTTCGGCGTGGTCTACAACGCCGCCCGCATCGCCTATGCCGAACGCGCCCGCGACCTGGCGTCCTTGCGCGTCGTGGGCTTCACCCGCGCCGAGGTCAGCTTCGTTCTGCTTGGTGAGCTGGTCGTCGTCACCCTGCTGGCGATCCCCATCGGGTCCGGTTTCGGCTTCGGTCTGGCCTGGGCGGTCAGCGAGGCCTTTTCCAACGATATCTACCAGGTTTCCGCCTATCCCGACCCCAGTTCCATCGGCACGGCAGCCGTTGCCGTGCTGGCTTCGGCGGCGTTTTCCGGCTGGATGGTCAAACGCCAGATCGACAAGGCCGATCTTGTCCTGGCCCTGAAAACGAGGGAGTAACTCCAGATGGCCCGCAGACGTTCCAGACTGCCCCTCACCCTCGGCGCGATTGTCATTGTCGCCGCCGCACTGACCGCTGCCTTCTGGCCGCAACCGACGCTGGTGGATTTCGGCACCGTCACGCGCGGGGCGATGATGCAGACCATCGACGAGGAAGGCCGCACGCAGGTGCGCGACGCCTATGTCGTCTCGACCCCTGTGGCCGGACGGCTGCTGCGGGTCGAGGTGGAGCCGGGCGATCCGGTCACGCGCGGAGAATCCCAGGTCGCTGTGATGGAACCGCTGAACCCCGCCGCTTTGGACATCTCGTCCCGCGAACAGGCACGCGCTGCCGTCGCCGCCGCCGAAGCCGCGCTTCGCGTGGCACAGGCCGACCGCAACGCGGCGCTCGCTGAACAGGATCTGGCGCAGGCCGATCTGGAGCGCACGGAAACGCTGGCCGAAAGCGGCACGGTCAGCGCCGCTGCACTGGAACGCGCGCAGCGCGCCGCCCGCGCCGCCGATGCCACCGTCGATACCGCCGAGGCCGCGATTGCCATGCGCGAAGCCGATCTCGATATCGCGCAGGCCCGGTTGATCAGTTTCGACGATCAGGGGCTGTGGGGCGCAATCGCCAATGACAACCACGCGATTCCGCTGATGGCGCCCGCCGATGGCACCATCCTGCAGGTGATCCAGCAAAGCGAAACCACGCTCGGGGCAGGTACGCCGATCATGGAAATCGGCAATATCGAGGGCGATCTGGCGGTCAGTGTCGCGCTGCTCTCTACTGACGCGGTTCAGGTCAGCCCCGGCGACCGGGTGATCATCGAAAACTGGGGCCAGCCGGTTCCCCTGCCCGGTGTCGTGACCCGGATCGACCCGTTCGGCACCACGCAATATTCGGCGCTTGGGGTGCAGGAACAGCGCGTGAATGTGCTGATAGATTTCACCGGCCCGGGCGAGGACCGGGAAGGGTTGGGGCATGGCTTTCGCGTTGAACTGCGCATTGTCGTCTGGGAAGACGATAGCGCGCTGATCGTGCCCTCGGCCGCGCTGTTCCGGGCGGCTGGTGGATGGGCCGTCTTCGTGGTGGAGAACGGCACGGCCACCACCCGCCCGGTCGAAATCGGCCACAACAATGGCATTGAGGCAGAGGTTCTGTCCGGCCTGTCAGAGAATGAGACCGTCATCCTCTACCCCTCAGCGGCCCTGTCCGAGGGGCATTCCGTCGCGCAACGGGTTGTGAACTGAGCGAAGCTGCGCGGGGGTGGCCCGCGCGAAAACGAGCGTAGCCATTGCGATCCGAGCTGGCCGCCCTCCGTGATCCGGTTCGCCACAGCCCCCATGGCTGGCCCAGAGGCACAAGACAGGCCCGCGCGGGACGACAGACCGCCCCGGTTGCAGGTCAGCGGAACCGTCGGAACGTGTCCTGCGCGGCGGGGCCGTTGCAATCCTCGGCAAAGAGCACGCTCGCCTCTGCATCCATCGCCTCGGCCTGCGCGGTCATCTTCGGTCCGAAGAAACGCTTGACCTTGCGCGCGGCGCTGTCGGGCAGCATGGCAATGCGCATGGCCGCTCCTCTGGCGGACTCCAGCGCCTTTTCATCCCAGGTCAGCTGGTCGGCGACCCCGGCTTTCACCGCGTCTTCCCCGGTCATCTCTTCGATACCCAGAACAATCAGCTGCGCCCGCGCCGGACCCACCCGCGCCAACAAGGGGGCCATGCCCCAGGGCGGGAAGAACCCCTTGGGCACTTCCGGCATCGCCCATCTGGCCGAGCGCCCTGTCACCACCAGATCGCAGGCCGTGGCCAGAACGAAGCCGCCGCCTAGCGCATGGCCCTCGACCGCCGCGATCACCGGAACGGGATGGGCGGAAATCGCCCGCACCGCAGCGGCTGTCGCCGCCTCATGCGCCACCCGCCCGTCGCGGTCGAGCGCTGCAAGTTCCCGAAGGTCGCTGCCCGCGCAAAAGCCCTTTCCGGCACCAGTCAGAATGACCGAACGGATGGTGTTGTCTTCGGCCAAAGCGGCCAGATGGGTCTGGAGGTCCAAAGCGGTCTGCGTGCCCAGAACATTCCGGCGCGCAGGTTTGTTGAGTGTCAAAATCGCATAGGTATCAAATGTTTCGCAAAGAATTCTTGTCATCAAATCTCCTTCATATCTATTTCGCCAAATCGGGTTTCGTCCGCGAAAAGCGCGGCGCAGGGGCCGGTTCTATCACATTTTCGCGCCGAATGAACGCGTTTCGTGCCAGCGCGTGCGGGTGATCGGGCGCCTCCCAGAACGGCAGGACCGGGGCGAAACAGGCGTCGGTCCCTTCCAAGAGGTCACACCACTCCGCCTGCGAGCGCGTTGCAAAGAGCGCCGCAAGCTCCGCCTTCAGCGCAGGCCAGTTTACCCGGTCCATGTGCTTGTCGAGCCAATCCGCAGGCAATCCCGCCTTGTCGATCAGTACCTTCATGAAAGGTGCCTCAATGGCGCCGACCGAGACAAACAGCCCGTCTGAACAGGCATAACAGCCATAGAAATGCGCCCCGCCATCGAGGAAATTCGCCCCGCGCGCCTCGGTCCACCAGCCTGAGGCGCGCAGGGAATGGAACATGCTCATCATCAGCGAGGCCCCGTCCACCATCGCCGCGTCCACCACCTGCCCCTTGCCCGACCGCTGCGCCTCATAAACCGCCGCCATCACGCCAAACGCCAGGAACATCGCGCCGCCGCCATAGTCGCCCACCAGGTTCATCGGAACAGGTGGCGGCGCATCCGGTTCCCCCATCGGGTGAAGCGCGCCCGCCAAAGCGATGTAATTGAGGTCATGGCCCGCCGCCTGCGCCAGCGGCCCCTCCTGCCCCCACCCGGTCATGCGGCCATAAACAAGGCGCGGGTTGGCCTGCCAGCAATCTTCCGGTCCCAGCCCCAGCCGTTCCATCACGCCGGGGCGGTTGCCTTCGATCAGCACATCGGCGGTCAGGATCTCGTTCAGCACCGTGGCGCGGCCCGCGCGGGATTTCACGTCAACCTCAAGAAACCGCTTGCCCCGGCGGCAGATGTCGTGCGGCAGGTTGATCGAGACGCCGCCGGGCCGGTCGATGCCCACCACCTCGGCCCCCATATCGGCCAGCAGCATGCCCGCGAAGGGTCCGGGGCCAAGCCCCACCATTTCCACCACTTTCAGGCCCGCGAGCGGCCCGCTGCGCTGTGTCTCGCTCATCCCATCCTCCGTGTTCTCGGCCAGCATGGCGGGCGCGCCCGTGGGGTCAAGCGGTCAAACCGCCCCGCCGATGGCCGCACGCCGGTCGCTCGAGGGCGTCACCCCGAACTGGCGCAGATAGGTCTTGGAAAAACTGCCCGAGGTGAAGCCGAAATCATGGGCAATCTCCTGCATCGGGCGACGCCCCTGCCGCACCTCGATCCGCGCCGCCTCCAGCCGCATTTCCCGATAGATCGGTCCCGGCGTGTCCCCCAATTCCTTTTCGAAAAGGCGTTCCAGCTGCCGCTGTGACAGGCCAAGCGACAAGGCCAGCGCCGCGACGGAGACCGGCCGGAACAGATTCGCCCGCATGATCTGCAACCCCGCGACGACCACCTTGTGCCGGGTGGCGTAGCGTTCCTCCAATGGCAGAAGCTGAGATCGCGCGGCCTCGGCGTTCCGGTCGGCGGGCGACAAAGGCGCGGCATCGGCATCACTGGCGCGGTCAATCGCCAGGTCATAGCGCATCAGCGCCGCCACATGCGCCGCCCGCGCGGTAGCGATCTCCGGCGTCCAGACGAAGGGCGCGTCGGTCAGTGCCGGTTTGCGCCGCATTCCGTCCATCGCCGCCGCGGTCGCGGGATTGACCGAAAGCTCCAGCCCCTGCGGTAGATCGAGCTGCGCCAAGAGCCACACCCCGCCCCCAACGGCCCAGATCCGCCCGCCCTGCCGCCGCGCCCGGCGCAGTGCCGCCAAAGCGCCCTCCCGGTCCATATCCGACAGGGTCAGCCCGCTGAACACCACCAGAGCATCGCCCGGTTCCATCGGTGGCACCGGCCCGCCGTGCGCAACATGCACCCCGCTATCCCCCGGCACCGACGCGCCCGACAGCGCCGTGGTCTGGAAGGTCACCCCCGCCTCGGTCAGCACGGTCGAGGCCGCGCCCAAAGCGGCCAGGTCAAAGCCGGGCAGCAGCAGGAACCGATAGGGAAGCGTGTTGGTCATGGCGAAACCCTAACCCGTTGCCCCGCCTCGGGATAGTCCGGGTTGATCCCGACGCCAAAGACGGGTCAACTTGGCGGCAGACCCATTCGCAGGATTCCCCCAATGCAGACCGTCTTCGTCCAGATCCGTTGCAAGCCCGGCACCACCTATGACGTGGCCTTCAATATCGTCCTGAAGGAGATCCATGCCGAGCTCTTCTCCACCTCGGGCGAATATGACCTGCTGGTCAAGCTGATCATCCCCGAGGGCGAAGACATAGGCCGCTACATCAACGAGCGCCTCTGCGACGTGCCGGGGATCGAGCGGACCCTGACAACGCTGACGTTCAAGGCGTTCTGAAGGGCGGCTATGGGCTCTGGTGACTCTTCAGAGACATGCGCCTGTCACACGTGGACGCCAATTGAGGTGATGCACTTTGGGCGGATGTCGGCTTCGAGCCCAGAGTGTCCGGTGCTGCGCAAAGCATGAACGAGCAAGAGCTGTGCATTGCTGCCATTGGTCATCACGGAGAAGGCACGCTGCGGGCGTTCTGTCCATGAGCGGCCAATGGCCGCTTTTGTTCGTGCTATTTAACGTGCGACAATCGCAACGTCGGACGGGGCGCATTCGTACCCCGTCCTTCTACATATCGGAAATTCTCGTTATTGGCCTGACAGTGCCGCGTAGACTGCGCTTTCGAATTCCATGTAACCCGGAAAAGAGACGCCATCCGCGAACGGTAGAATCTGCGTCGCCCAGTATCCGCCAACACCATTCTTGCGGTCGATCCAGTAGTAGCTGTTCGCCAGCCCGGCCCAGCCGATGGCACCGGCAGGACGACCGGTCGGAGCCTCTTCTGAATTGACCATGAAGGTGTAGGACCAATCCTTGGGCATGCCAGGGAAGAACTCTGCATCGTTGGAAAGAGACGGGATGACGCCCGGAAGCACGGTGACTTTCTGCGGTGGGACAAGCGCCCCCTGCACGGCCCACTCCACGGTTTCGGGTTTCAGGACCTGACCATTCGGGCCGGCTCCATCGTTCAACCACATGCGAATGAACTTCATGTATTCCGGCACAGTCGCATAAAGCCCGTGGCCGCCCATATGGACCTCGGGGTCATCGGGTAATGCGAAGTCGTCCATTGGCACCAGCCCGCCATCTTCGCCCCGGGCGTGGATGGTCGCGGTCCGCTCTTTCATGTCGGGCGTCCGGGTAAAGGCGATATCCTGCATGCCCAGCTGGTCGAAGATTCTCTCTTGCATGACCTCACCCAGCCGTTTGCCGCGGATGCCTTCGACGACCTGTCCGACCCAGTCGATATTTGTACCGTATTCCCACTTCGTGCCCGGATCGAACAACAGTGGCGTTTCGATACAGGCACGGCTCCCGGTGACGACCGATGGCTGGCCTTGCTCTTCTGCGAGGCGCTTGTAGATCTCGTTGAAGAAGTCATAGCCGAAACCAGCGGTGTGCAGCATCAATTGACGGGTCGTGACATCGCTCTTCGGGGCGCGCAGGCGGGGGGTGCCGTCAGCGTCGAACCCGTCGATCACCTGGAGCTCTCCGATCGCCGGAGCGTAGTCCTTTGCAGGGGCATCGAGGTCCAGAAGACCTTCCTCGACACATTGCAGAGCTGTTGTGCCCGCGATGGCCTTGGTGGTCGAGAAGATGGCGAAGACCGTATCCTCGGTCATTTTGTCGCCGCCTAGGCGCCGTTCGCCAGCGGCGCCGGAATAGATATCGCCTGTGCGGTCCGTCGCCATCGCGACAACACCGGGCACGCGCGATGAACCTGTGACCAGCCCATTCAGAACCGCGTCACAACGTGTTTTCAGGTCTTCCAAGTTGATGTCTTTCATTGGTTCCTCCCTTTGAGACGTGCAGGGAAGACTGCGGGACGCCAAGCGGGCGCGCTGTCCCTGATCGGCATGGCGTGTCCGGTTTCGGAAGCAAAGTTAGTGATGACGGACCCGTCGCGATGATCGGTACCGTGTCCGGGAAGGCGTTTCTCCGAACCTATCGCGATACCGGCCGGCCAAGGCACCGAAGTTCGAAAAACCCCAATCGCACGCGATTGTAGTGACGGTCACATCTTCTGGCATCGTTTCAAGGTCCTGGCGAAACCCCTCAAGCCGCCGCGCGGCGAGAAAAGCGCGGGGGGAGATGCCCCGGAACTTCTGAAACCCTCCGGACAGCGTGCGCGCAGAAACACCGACACGCTTGGCCACATCGCCGATTGAAGGTGCCTCGCGCGCTTCGGCTTCCATGATCTCTTCGGCCAAGCGAACATAGGCGGGAGCCGCACAGCGGGCCCCGGTTTCAAGACACAATCCAGCCGCCGATGCCCACTGGCGCAGCAGTTCGACGCAGAGCATCTCTTCAATATGCCGCGCCAGTACGGTGTCCGATGAGACTTTGCCCTCGCTCGTCAAAGCACGGGCGGCATAATCGAGCAGCGCGGGCCAGGCCGAGTTGGGGCCGCCGATCTTCACGCGACTGGTCCATAGCCGGTCATCAGGCACGAAACCAAACCACCGCGCCGCCGTGTCCGCCATCGCCTGATGCGGGATCGTAAGGTTCAGCTGCATATGGTCGGGATCACCCTCAAGCCAGTATTCAGCTCGGGAACAATCGACGACAAAGCTTTCCCCTGCCCCGGTGCAAACAGAGCCGCCGTCGGTTTGATGATCCAACGCCCCGCGCAGGGTGTTCAAAACGAGAATATTTCCGGCGTCAGGATCGAACCGGTCAAGGTGGATACCTGTGCCATAGGCAAACCGGGTCATGGTTACACTGCCCGCCTTCGCCGAAATCATCGTCGCGTCTGGTCGCGACGAGCGATCCAAAGGCCGCACCCGATACCGCATATAGACCGACCGGCAGAAGTCCTCGACCTCGTCCCAATCAGCAGAATGGGTCTTTTGCTGGTGACAGATCGGCATGCCCACCGAATCCAGAACAAGCGCATGTTCAAGCAAGACGCCTCTCCCCCTCCTGGTCAGTTCTTAATGTAACACGGTTTTTTGCGCGACAGAAGTCGGGCACCGAGCGTTAAGCATTAGACATGCTTACAGCGAGGTGCCTCGACTGACGCGGCCCCGGCTGGAAGTTAGATCCGACGATCAGAGTCCAACGACACTGAATTCGACCACACCAATCCCGACATTGGCTCATGCCGCAGCGAATGTTGGCGCTCCGCCCGACCAGTAAATGCCATCGTCGCGCTGCGCCGACAGCAGCCGCTAGAGCGCGCGCAGCAAATTGGCGCTTCGTCCGCAAAGCCGACATACATAGCCGTCGAATGCAGCCCCCCCCACTCTCGGTCGTCAGCCCTGCACCGCCACGGTTCAGCCCTCGCCGAACCACTCCAACAACACCTGCACATCCGGGGTCAACGCCTCGGCCATGCCGCCGCAAAACGCCTCGAAGGCGTCACGGTTCAGCCCGTTCAGCCCCACCACGACCGGAATATCCTGCGCCAGCGCCGTGCCGATTACCTCGCGAAAGCCGCGGCCCTCGGCCTCCTGCTTGCCGAACTTGTTGACCACCAGCAGGCGCGTGTCGCCCGTCAACCGCTGGCCCACCAGCCCCACGGCCTGTTCCAGCGCGTCGGGGTTCAGACGGCAGCCGCGTGACCCGGGCCCGAGATCCTGCGAAATCCTCAAAACGGGGCCAGAGGGCAGCACCTCCACATCCATGTCGCAAGCCTTCGCCGGCCCGCAATCGGTGTTGGTCTGCACAACGCCCGCCACGTCCACGCCCCGCGCCATCAGCGTTTCGACGAAGCGACCAAGCACCCGGTCCACATCGCCGCGCCCCGGCGACATGACATATCCGATCTTCATGGCTTCGCCCTTTCACTTCTGTGCGTCACGGCCCAGATGCGCCCCTGTCAGCGTGACGTCAAGGTTGCGCAGCTCACCCTCGGACAGCCGATAGAGCAGCCCGTGCACCGAAACCCGGTCGCCGCGCGCCCATGCGCGCTGCAGGATCGGCGTTTCAGCAAGCCGCGCGACCGCCTCGATCACGCTCAGTTCCGCCAGCCTGTCATTGCGGGCCGGACCCTCGGGAAAGGCCGACAGATCCGCCTCGTTGCGCCGGGCCAGCCGCCGCAGCGCTTCCAGCCAGTGATCGGCCAGCCCGTTGACCAGCCCCTGGCTGGCCGCCGCGATGCCGCCGCAGCCGGTATGACCGCAAACGATGATCTCGCGAATCCCCAGAACGTCGATGGCGAATTCCAGCGCACTGAGCAGGCTGAAATCGGTGGAATGCACAAGGTTGGCGACGTTGCGATGCACGAAGATTTCGCCGGGATCGAGCCCGCCCACCACGTTCTCCGGCACTCGGCTGTCGGAACAGCCGATCCAGAAATAACTGGGTTTCTGCCCCTGGGCCATGCGCAGGAAATAGGCAGGGTCCGCCCGCCGCCGGGCCTCGGCCCAATCCGAATTTCGTGCCAGCAAATGGTGCAGCATGGGATGGTCCTCCGCCCTGGCCGATGTCCATCCAAATCCGGGCGCGGGCCTGCGTCAAGGCAAAGCACAGCCCGCCCAACCCTGAAGCGTCTGAATAATGGGCCTTGATGCTCAAATTTCAGGCACCCGCACGGGTCATCGAGCCGCCATGCGCCCCATCCCCCAGATCGGCTTGCATCCTCGATAACCGAATTTGCCAATTGATTAGTCTCAAAACTCGCACATAGTGGTTATATGGCAGACACAGGTTCCACCTTCGATGAAATGCTGGCACAGCCGGACCAGCCCCGCCCGCCCTACGAGTCCTATTTCCAGTGGTTCGCCAATGAGGATCTCAAGGACCTCCGCCGCAAGTCGAGAGAGGCGGAGGCCTTTTTTCGCCGGATCGGCATCACCTTCAACGTCTACGGGCAGGACGAGGCGGACGAGAGGCTGATCCCCTTCGATATCGTGCCCCGCATCATTTCGGCGCGCGAATGGGCCACGCTGGAACGCGGCATCGAACAGCGGGTGCGCGCGATCAACGCCTTCCTGCACGATATCTATCACCGGCAGGAAATCCTGCGCGCGGGCCGCATCCCCAGGGAAATCATCTCGAAGAACACCGCGTTTCTGCCGGAAATGATCGGGGTCAACCCGCCCGGCGGCGTCTATACCCATATCGTCGGCACCGATCTGGTGCGCACCGGAGAAAACGAATTCTTCGTGCTGGAGGACAATGCCCGCACCCCCTCCGGTGTCAGCTACATGCTGGAAAACCGGGAAACCATGTTGCAGATGTTCCCGGAACTGTTCAGCCAGCTGAAAGTGCGCCCCGTCAGCGCCTACCCGCAACTTCTGCGCCGGTCGCTGGCCGATTGCGCGCCCGACGGACTGACCGACCGGCCCACGGTGGCGGTTCTGACCCCCGGAATCCACAACTCCGCCTATTTCGAACATGCGTTCCTGGCCGACCAGATGGGGGCGGAACTGGTCGAAAGCCATGATCTGGTCGTGGAAAACGGCCGCGTGGCAATGCGCACAACCCAAGGGTATCACCCGATTGACGTGCTTTATCGCCGAGTTGATGACGAGTATCTCGACCCGCTGACCTTCAACCCCGACAGCCTGCTTGGCGTGCCCGGCATCATGGATGTCTACCGCGCGGGCAATATCACCATCGCCAACGCGCCGGGTACAGGCATCGCCGATGACAAGGCGCTTTACAGCTACATGCCCGATATCGTCGAGTTCTACACCGGCGAACGGGCGATCCTGCAAAACGTGCCGACATGGCGCTGTTCCGAGGCGGACTCGCTTGCCTATGTGCTGGATCACCTGTCGGAACTGGTGGTCAAGGAGGTGCATGGATCGGGTGGCTACGGGATGCTGGTCGGCCCCGCCGCCTCGAAAAAGGAAATCGCGGCCTTTGAGAAGAAACTGCGCGCCCGGCCCTCGAACTATATCGCGCAGCCCACGCTGGCCCTGTCCACCGTGCCGATCCTGTCCAAGGCAGGGCTTGCGCCGCGTCATGTCGACCTGCGCCCCTTTGTTCTGGTCTCTCCCAACAAGGTCGAAATCACGCCTGGCGGTCTGACCCGCGTGGCGCTGAAGAAGGGCTCTCTGGTGGTCAATTCCAGCCAGGGCGGCGGCACCAAAGACACCTGGGTTCTGGGGGACTAAGCCGATGATGCTGGGAAAAACCGCAGGCGGCCTCTTCTGGATGTTCCGCTATATCGAACGGGCCGAAAACACCGCACGACTGCTCGAGGCCGGCTGGCGCATCGCGCTGACCAGGTCCGACGGCGAGTCGAATGAATGGCAATCGGTCATCAACACCGCCGGGATCGACGCCGCCTACTCCGCGAAGTTCGACAGTTTCGACTCCGGCTCGGTGATCAACTTCCTGCTGCGCGACCGCGACAATCCCTCTTCGGTGCTGAGTTCCATCGAGGCCGCCCGGTCCAATGCCCGCATGGTGCGCACCGCGCTGTCATCGGAAGTGTGGGAGGCGGTGAACGAATGCTGGATGGAAGTGAAATCGGCACTGGCCCGCCCGGTATCGGAACGCACCCTGCATGAACTACTGGCTGCGATCCGCTATCGCACTTCGGTGGTGCGCGGGGCGCTGCACGGGACCATGCTGCGCAACGACATCTTTGCCTTCTCGCGGCTTGGCACCTTCCTGGAACGCGCCGACAATACCGCCCGCATTCTCGACGTGAAATATTACGTCCTGCTGCCCTCCGCCGCCTTCGTCGGCAGCCGCATCGACAATGTGCAATGGGAGGTGATCCTGCGGTCGGTCTCGGCGGAGCGCAGCTATCGCTGGCTCAATGGCGGCGAGACGACGCCCATTGGGATCGCAGAGTTCCTGATCCTCGACAAACGCATGCCCCGGTCCCTGGCCTTCTGCTATTCCAAGATAGGCGAAAACCTGAACTGGCTGGCCAATGACTACGGCACCCGCCACGAAAGCCATGCCCTCGCAGACCGCATCTGCGGCCAGTTGAACGGGACCACCGTGACCACCATCTTCGAAGAAGGGCTGCATGAATTCCTGACCGCCAGCATCAATGACACCTCCACGCTGGCAAGCCTTATCCAGACAGATTTCCGGTTCTTTCAATGAGCAACCCGATCCGCCTCGCCATCACCCATGTGACCACCTACAGCTATGACCAGCCGGTGCATTACGCGTTGCAGCAACTGCGCCTGGTGCCCCGGTCGGGACATGGGCAGACCGTGCTTGACTGGTCATCGACGATCACCGGCGGCACCAAGCAGGCCAGTTTTTCCGACCAGTTCGTCAACCACACGGAACTGGTCAAGGTCGATGCAGGCGCCACCCGGATCGAGATTCGCAGCGAAGGCACGGTCGAGGTCGAGGACAATCACGGCATCATCGGCACGCACAAGGGCTTTGCCCCCCTCTGGCTGTTCGAGAATCCCACCCCAACCACCTCCCCCGGCCCCGCCATCCGGGCGCTTGCACGCCAGCTCAGGGTCGAACAGGACGGGGCCGATACGCTGGCGCAGCTACACGCGTTGTCCGCGATGATCCTGTCGCAGGTCAGCTATGAAACCGGGCGCACCAACAGTGACACGACCGCTGAATCCGCCCTGACCGCGGGCCATGGCGTCTGTCAGGACCACGCCCATATCATGATCGCGGCCGCGCGGCTGTTGGGCCATCCCGCGCGCTATATCTCGGGCTATCTGATGATGAACGATCGCGTCGATCAGGATGCCAGCCACGCCTGGTGCGAGGTCTGGACCGAGACGCTCGGATGGGTCGGCTTCGACGTGTCGAACGGTATTTCGCCGGATGCCCGCTATGTGCGCGTTGCCACCGGCCGCGACTACCGAGATGCCGCCCCGATCATGGGCATCCGCCAGGGCCCCGGCGATGAGCATCTTCAAGTCAGCTTGCAAGTCCAGCAATAGCCTGATTTCTAGGCATCGGAATAAAAGAGGACGACGGCCGTGACTTATTGCGTGGGGCTGAAACTGAACCGGGGACTGGTGTTCATGTCGGACACGCGGACCAATTCCGGCATCGACAATATCTCCACCTTCCGCAAGATGTTCATCTTCGAAGAACCGGGTGAACGCTGCATCACCATCATGACGGCGGGCAATCTGGCCACCACGCAATCGGTGATCAGCCTGCTGGAAGAACGCGGCAAGGCGCCCGATGACCGCAGCCCCGGCATCTACAAGGCCAGGTCGATGTTCCAGGTCGCGACACTGATCGGCAACACGCTGAAAGAGGTCATCGCCAGCCATGCCGATACCGGCCAGCAGGCCGACGCGATGTTCTCGGCCACGATCATCGTCGGCGGTCAGGTCGGCGACGGAGATGCGCGCCTGTTCATGATCTACCCGGAAGGCAATTTCATCGAAGCGAGCGAGGATACACCCTTCTTCCAGATCGGCGAGACCAAATATGGCCGCCCAATCCTTGTCCGCGCGTTCGAACCGGACATGAGCTTCGAAGACGCCATCAAGCTGCTGCTCGTCTCGTTCGATTCAACCATCAAGGCCAATCTCTCGGTCAGCCTGCCTCTGGATCTGCACGCCTATGACGCGGACAGCATGAAGCGAGGCAGGGAAATGCGGATCAAGGCGGATAATCCCTATTTCGAAGAGATATCGACCGGCTGGGGCGTGGCCTTGAAAAATGCGTTCCGGGAATTGCCGGATTTCACCTTCCCGACTGAGTAATCCGTCAAACGTCTGTACGGGGGGTGCACGGGGGGTGTACGCCCGGTGTACGGGGGGTGATGGGCATTTTTTGTCTCCCGCGCCCTTGACCTTCCAGAGACTGGAACCCCTATCTACCGTGCTGACCGAAGATTCGGCCCGAAGGTTCCTCCATGTCCGAACAAGCCAAGACCCATCTGCAAATCACCGGCCTCAGCTGCGCCGGATGCGTGCGTCGCGCGGAAACCGCGCTGGCCGCTGTGCCCGGTGTCAGCAGCGCCGAGGTCAGCTTTGCCAGCGAAAGCGCGCGGGTTCTGCACGACCCTTCCGTCGGGGTGGACGAGCTGACAAAAGCTTTGGAAACAGCGGGATACCCGGCAGCGCAGGCGGATGTCACCCTGTCGATCGAAGGCATGACCTGCGCCTCCTGCGTGGGGCGCGTGGAAAAGGCGTTGCAGGCCGCGCCGGGGGTCTTGTCGGCCTCGGTCAACCTCGCCACGGAAACGGCGCAGGTGCACTATCTGCTGGGGCAATCCAGCCCCTCGCAAATCGCGGGCGCGGCCACGGCTGCGGGCTACAAGGCGACGATCAAGGGCACGGACGCCGACAACAAAGATGAACGTAAAGCGCAGGAAATTCAAAACCTTGCGCGAAAAACACTGCTTGCCACCGCGCTTGTTCTGCCGGTTTTCATCGTCGAGATGGGCGGGCATGTCTTCCCTGCCCTGCATCATTACGTGGCGATGTCCATTGGCGAACAGACCAGCCGGGTTCTGCAATTCCTGCTGATCGCGATCACCCTCATCGGCCCCGGTCGCGGCTTTTACACCAAGGGCATTCCGGCGCTGCTGAAGAGTGCGCCCGATATGAACTCGCTCGTCGCGCTCGGCACCCTTGCGGCGTTCGGTTATTCCACTGTGTCCACCTTCGCCCCCGCGCTGCTGCCCCAGGGCACCGCGCATGTCTATTTCGAAGCAGCGGGCGTCATCGTCGTGCTGATCCTTCTGGGCCGTCTGCTGGAGGCGCGCGCCAAGGGCCGCACCGGCGAGGCAATCCGCAAGCTCTTGTCCTTGCAGGCAAAAACCGCGCGCGTGGAACGGGGCGGCGAGGTTGTGGACCTCGCCATCGAAGAGGTGGTCGCAGGCGACATCCTGCATGTCCGTCCCGGAGAGAAGATCGCCGTGGATGGCCGTGTGATCTCGGGTGAAAGCCACGTGGACGAATCGATGCTGACCGGCGAGCCGATCCCGGTTCTGAAGGCACGCACATCGCAGGTCGTAGGCGGCACGGTGAACGGCGCGGGTGCGCTGACCTTCCGGGCCGAGAAAGTAGGCCGCGACACGATGCTGGCGCAGATCATCGCCATGGTCGAGGAAGCGCAGGGCGCGAAACTGCCCATTCAGGGCATGGTGGATCGCATCACCGCCTGGTTCGTGCCCGCCGTCATCGGCGCTAGCCTGCTGACCGTACTGACCTGGCTGATCTTCGGCCCCGATCCGGCGCTCAGCCTCGCACTGGTCGCGGGCGTTTCCGTCATGATCATTGCTTGCCCCTGTGCCATGGGGCTGGCCACGCCCACCTCGATCATGGTGGGCACAGGTCGCGCCGCTGAAATGGGCGTTCTCTTCCGCAAGGGCGATGCGCTGCAAAGCCTGCAAGGGGCGCAGGTCGTTGCCTTCGACAAGACCGGCACGTTGACCGAGGGCCGCCCGGAACTGGTCGCCCTGACGCCTGTGGGCCTGTCAGAAGACGAGGTTCTGCGGCTGGTCGCCAGCGTCGAAAGCAAGTCCGAGCATCCCATTGCCGCCGCCATCCTGCGGGCCGCAAAGACACGCGGGCTGGAGGTGCCGGAACCCGAGGGGTTCCAATCGGTTACCGGGTTCGGGGCAATGGCGGTGGTTGAAGGACGCACGGTCCTTGTCGGCGCCACCCGCTATATGGAGCGTGAAAACATCGACACCGCCCCGCTGGCGGCGGAGGCCGACCGACTGGCCAGCGATGGTAAAACCGCGCTCTTTGCTGCCGTGGATGGCCAGCTTGCGGCGCTGATTGCCGTGGCCGACCCGATCAAGCACTCAACCCCGCTGGCCCTGACCATGCTGCGCGACATGGGGTTGCAAACCGCGATGATCACCGGCGACAACCCCGCCACGGCAGAGGCCATCGCCCGTGATCTGGGGATCGACCACGTGGTTGCGGACGTTCTTCCCGATGGCAAGGTTGAGGCCGTCGATCGCTTGCGCAGCCGCGGCCCGGTAGCCTTTGTGGGCGACGGGATCAACGACGCACCCGCACTGGCCTCGGCCGATGTGGGCATCGCCATCGGGACCGGCACCGATATCGCCATTGAGGCGGCGGATGTGGTGCTGATCTCGGGCGACCTGCTAGGCGTGGCCAATGCCATGCGGATCAGCCAGCGCACGATTGCCAATATAAGGCAGAACCTGTTCTGGGCCTTTGGCTATAACGTTCTGCTGATCCCCGTCGCGGCCGGTGTGCTTTACCCGCTGACGGGTATGCTTCTGTCGCCTGCGCTGGCGGCAGGTGCGATGGCTCTGTCCTCGGTCTTCGTTCTGTCCAACGCCCTCAGGCTAAGATGGGTCAGCGCGGCGCATGACGCCCCTCTTGATCCCGTAACGCCCGCCCGCTCTCCCATCCCTGCCCCCGCCGAATAAGGAGCCACCCCATGAATATCGGAGATGTGGCCGAACGGTCCGGCCTGCCCCCCAAGACGATCCGGTACTACGAGGATATCGGTCTTGTGACCCCTCAGCGCGCCGCCAACGGCTATCGCAGCTTTCGGGACAGCGACCTGCATAAGCTGACCTTTCTGGGCCATGCCCGCTCGCTCGGGTTTTCCATCGAGGATTGCCGGGCTTTGCTGGCACTCTACGAGGATGAGACCCGCGCCAGCAGCGATGTAAAGCGGATCGCGCAGGGGCACCTGACGCGGATCGACCAAAAGATCGCCGATCTGGCCGCGATGCGCGAAACCCTGTCCCATCTGGTGCGGGAATGCGCAGGCGATGACCGACCTGATTGTCCGATTCTACAGGGGTTGGAAGGCAACTGAGCGCCGCCTATCCGCTCCAAGTTTTCCTCAATCCACGCGCAATTATCTGCTTGCGACCCGGAAAAGTCGCGCGCGGTGGATCGACATTCCGAAATGCTTCGCTAGTCTGGCCCCAAGACGCCGAAACGGCCAAGGCCCCGGCGCGAAGATCAGGGAGATGACATGAACTATCATAGTCCTTCGAGTTTCGAAGAAGCTTCGGCCATTGCCGCGGGCGCAAGCGGGACCACGCGGTTCCTGGCCGGTGGAACGGATGTGCTGGTGCAACTGCGCGCCGACATCGTGACGCCCGACGACCTTATCGACATCAAGCACATCCCCGGCGTGAAAGAGATTTCGCGCACCGAGGATGGCGGCTGGCGAATTGGCGCGGCCGTGGCGGGGGCCGAGATGACGGAGTGCGCCGATCTGTGCGCCGACTGGCCGGGTCTGGTCGAGGGGATGGACCTGATCGGCTCCACCCAGGTGCAGGGCCGCGCGACGCTGGTTGGGAACCTGTGCAACGGCTCGCCCGCAGCGGACAGCGTGCCCGGCATGATCGCGGCAGGCTGCACCGTCACTGTGACCGGCCCTGATGGCAGCCGCGAAGTGGCTGTGGAGGACATCCCCACAGGCCCCGGCAAGACGTCGCTTGCCAAGGGCGAGCTGATTTCGGCCGTGACGATCCCGGCGCGAGGGCAGAACGGCGGCGACGCCTATCTGCGCTTTATCCCGCGCACCGAGATGGACATTGCCGTTGTCGGCTGCGCGGTGAACCTGCGGCTGGATGGCGATACCGTATCTGAGGCGCGCGTCTCGCTTGGCGCAGTCGCCCCTGTGGCCCTTCTTGTAGAAGATGCTGCAAAGGCGATCATCGGCACCACACTGGATGACGCGGCGCTCGACGCGCTGGCAGCGGCGGCCTCCGCCGCCTGCAACCCAATTGACGACAAGCGCGGCACCATCGAGTTCCGCACCCATGTGGCCGGCGTGCTGGCCAAACGGGCCGCGAAAATCGCCTACGCCCGCGCGAAAGGAGAAAGCGCATGAGCAAGCGTATCCATGTCAGCACCAAGGTGAACGGCGACGAGGCCGATTTCCTCTGCGACCCGCGCGAAACCCTGCTCGACTGCCTGCGCGATCATCTGGGTGTGATGGGCGTGAAAGAGGGCTGCGGCACTGGCGATTGTGGCGCTTGTAGCGTCACGCTGGATGGGCGGCTGGTCTGCTCCTGCCTTGTTCTGGGTGTCGAAGCCGAGGGCAAAGAGGTCGGAACCGTCGAAGGTATGGCTGATGGCGAAACCCTGCACCCGCTGCAACGCAAGTTCATCGAACATGCGGCCCTGCAATGCGGGATCTGCACGCCGGGCATTCTGGTCGCGGCCAAGAACCTGCTGGAGCGGAACCCCGATCCGACAGAAACCGAGCTGCGCTATTGGCTGGCGGGCAATCTGTGCCGCTGTACCGGTTATGACAAGATCATTCGCGCCGTGATGGATGCGGCGGCGGAAATGCGGGAGGCATCGTAATGGCTCTGGACGGACAAAAGACCGCTTACAAATATATCGGCACCACCCCCAACCGCCCCGACGGGCTGGACAAGGTCACGGGCCGGGCGCGCTACGGCGCGGATATCTCTGTGCCCGGCATGCTGCACGGCGCGGTGGTGCGCAGCCCCCATGCCCATGCGAAGATCGTCAAGATCGACGCGACGAAGGCCCTGTCGATGGAGGGCGTGAAGGCCGTCATCACCCGCGCCGATTTCCCCGAGGGGCTGGAAGGCGAGGACTGGGACTTGCAGGAAAACTGCATGGCCGGTGAAAAGGCGCTCTATGACGGTCACGCCGTTGCTGCCGTCGCCGCCACCACGCCCCTGCTGGCCCGCGATGCAGCGAAGCTCATCGAGGTGACCTACGAAATCCTGCCCCATGTCACCGATGTGGACGAGGCGATGAAGGACGGCGCGCCGGTCATCCGCGAAGGGGCCGCTGATTTCTCGGTGCCCGAGGGCATGCACCCGAACGTTGTGCGCTATTTCGACAGCGGCCGCGGCGACCTTGAGAAGGGCTTTGCCGAGGCCGACCTGATCATCGAGCGCAGCTTCACCACCGAGGCCGCGCATCAGGGCTATATCGAACCCCATGCCTGCCTTGGCCAGATGGGGGCGGATGGCCGCGGCGAGCTTTGGGTCTGCACCCAAGGTCATTGGTTCATGCGGCGTATGTCCACCGCGGTTCTGGGAATCGAGACCACCAATATCCGCGTCACCCCGTCCGAGATCGGCGGCGGCTTCGGCGGCAAGACCACGATCTTCATCGAACCCCTGTCACTGGCGCTGAGCCGCAAGGCAGGCGGCAAGCCGGTGAAGATGGTGATGAGCCGCAACGAAGTTCTGCGCGCTACCGGGCCGACCGCATCGGCCTCGATGGACGTCAAGATCGGTATGACCAAGGACGGGAGGATCACCGCCGCCCATGGTACATTCCGCATGCAGGGCGGGGCCTTTGCCGGTGCACCGGTCGATGTGACCACCATGCTCGCCTTCGCCAATTACGACATCGAGCATGTGCATCACATCGGCTATGACGTGATCACCAACCGCCCCCGTCAAGCCGCCTACCGCGCGCCGGGGGCCCCGATGGCGGCTTTCGCCACCGAAAGCGTGATTGACGAACTGTGCCGCGAACTGCGGCTCGACCCGATCGACACGCGCCTGAAGAACGCCGCCAAGGAAGGCACGCGGGCAACCTTCGGGCCGAAATACGGGCCGATTGGCTTTGTGGAAACGCTGGAGGCCGCCAAGGCGCATCCGAACTATGCTGAGCCGCTCGGCCCCAATCAGGGGCGCGGGGTGGCCTCGGGCTACTGGATGAACTGGGGCGGTGAAACCTCAGCCTCGGTTGCGATCTCCGAAGATGGGTCGGTGACCGTGTCCGTCGGCACCCCCGATATCGGAGGAAGCCGTGCGTCCATGGCGCTGATGGCGGCGGAAGCCTTTGGCATTCCTTACGAAAACGTGCGGGTGAACATCTCGGACACCGGCGCGCTCGGCGTCAATGAACCCACCCATGGCAGCCGCGCGACCTATGCATCGGGGCTGGCCACCATCCGCGCGGCAGAGGAATGCATCGGCAAGATGTGCAAGCGCGCCGCCGACAAATGGGGCATCGACCCGGAGGCCGTGGTCTGGGAAGACGGCTGCGCCAAGCCCTCGGGCCCCAATGCCGGGGAATTCCCGCCGATGACCATCGCCGAAATCGCAGGTGAAATGGGTGGCACTGGCGGGCCGATCTCGGGCCACTATGAAGACAGCCCCGCGGGCTTTTCCGGCAGTTTCGGCACCCATGTGGTGGATGTGGAAGTGGACCCGGACACCGGGCGCACAACCATCCTGCGCTATCTGGTGGTGCAGGACGCGGGCAAGGCCATCCACCCCGCCTATGTGGAAGGCCAGTTCCAGGGAGGTGCCGCACAGGGCATCGGATGGGCGCTGAACGAGGAATATATCTATGGCGAGGATGGACGGCTGCAAAACCCGGTCTTCCTCGACTACCGCGTTCCCGTCGCCTCGGACCTGCCGATGATCGACACGGTGATCGTCGAGGTGCCGAACCCCGGCCACCCCTACGGCGTGCGCGGCGTGGGCGAGACCGGCATCACGCCCCCCCTGCCCGCCGTCGCCAATGCCGTGCGCGACGCCACCGGCAAGCGCATCTGCAAGCTGCCCTTGCGCCCGTCGCGTGTTCTGGCCGCGATCCAGGGCAAGGAGGTCTGATGGCAGAGCTGCACCTGTGGTCAGGGCTGCGCGCCCTGGCCGACGGGAAAGAGATGGTGGAAATCGAGGGCGCGACCGTGGGCCAGGTTCTGGATGGGCTGGTCGCGGCCTATCCTGGGCTGGAACCGGCGCTGAAACGCGGCGTCTCGGTTGCGGTGGACGGGCAGATCGTGCCCAATAGCCGCAATCACCCGGTCAAGCCCGATAGCGAGATCTTCCTGTTGCAGAAACTGGCGGGCGGCTAGGCGGAGGTCGGTTGCACCCTGTCATCTGGCTGGCGCTGAACGGTCCGGGCCGGAAGGAAGCCAACCGGCAACGAAACTCTCGGCACCTGTTTCGGGCTTCTTGGTGGCTGTTGGCAGGAACTTAGACCCATTGGGTCCGCACCCGGATCGACACCGACAGGCGGCGACACCATTGGTGACAGATTTGCGCGGAGGGCCTGTAAGCCGGATTCTGTCCCCCACAGGTTTCCCTGCGGATGGATGACCATTCCTCTAGGCCTGCACTTGCGCGCAGGCTCCA
Source organism: Nioella sp. (assembly GCF_965215655.1). Classification (GTDB taxonomy): domain Bacteria; phylum Pseudomonadota; class Alphaproteobacteria; order Rhodobacterales; family Rhodobacteraceae; genus Nioella. The sequence continues at coordinate 1,294,709 of NZ_OZ244111.1, read as the reverse complement.
GCTGCCAACCCGGACCTCTCGGGCTGAAGCGACCCTGTGACAGGCACGCGAGGTCCCTATTTGGCGTTGCTCCCGGTGGGGCTTGCCGTGCCGGTCCTGTTGCCAGTCCCGCGGTGGTCTCTTACTCCACCGTTTCACCCTTACCGCCGGCGGTATCGGTTGCCCGACCGGCCCGGAGGCGGTTTCATTTCTGTGGCGCTTTCCGTCGGATTCGGGTGGGTTTCCCCGCCCTTCTCCGCCCGGGCGTTACCCGGCACCGTTGCTTCAGGGAGTCCGGACTTTCCTCGAAGGTTTCCCCTCGCGGTCATCCAGCCCTCCGCGCCATCGCGACCTAGGGGCGCGCGGGGGGAAGGTCAAGCCCGTCCGGCAGGGAAACGCTCGGCGAGATCGGCCATGATCCCCATGTCATGGGCATCGAGCGGCCCTGCGTGGCGCGGGCGGAACCGCAACCGGACGGTGGACAGCAGCAAGTCGTCCGCCTTCTTGGGGTAGCCGAACCGCTCCGCATCGGCACGAAAACGCGCCCAATCCGGGGGCAGGTTCGGCACGGGATCAGGCCAGATCGACATCCCATGCCGGGCGAGCCTTTGCCAGTCAAAGCGCGGGCCGGGGTCGATCTTGCGGCCCGGCGCCATGTCGGAATGGGCGATGACGCCCTCGGGGGGTATCATCCAACGCGAGAGAATACCCGGCAACAGCGCCTCAAGCGCCGCCATCTGGCGTGCGGCGAAAGGGACAAAGCCGGTATTGGACAGCTCGATCCCGATGGACCGGGAATTGACATCCCGGCGACCGGCCCAGGCCCCCGCACCTGCATGCCAGGCGCGCATGTCTTCCTCGACCAGCGCCATCACCTCTCCCGCCTCGGAAATCAGGTAATGGGCCGACACCTCGCGCGCAGGGTCACAGAGTGCGCGGGCTGCGGCCTCGCAGCTTTCCATGGCGGTGTAATGCAGGACGACCAGTTCCGGCCTCAGCCCGTCGCGGCGGGGGCCGAAATTGGGCGAGCGGATCACTGGTTCCGGGCAGCCGCGGCGGCGTCACGATAAACGGTCGGGTCCCATCCGCAGGCATAGCCGTCGCCATCGGGGTCGAGCGCCTGCCGGTCCCGCTGCGGCCCGCCCATGGACAGGAACGCCTCCTGCGCCAGATCGTCAGACCGGTAGGCGAGACAATTCCGTTCATGCCGCCCCTGTCCGAATGGAGAGCGGCGGAAAACCTGATTGCCCACGGGATTCGAAGTTGTTAGCGCGTATTCGATGATGTTGGGGCCGGTTGCGCCGGGGCGGTCGGGCACAGCCGTGGGGGCGATCTCGACCCGCTGTTCCTGCATGCGTTGCAGGCGCTCGGCGTCGCTTTCGATGGATTCACGGCCCGCGACGGCCTCGAAATCCTGCTCGTCCGAGATGCTGGTATTGCCGCCAACCCGCTGTGCAGGCGTGGGCGTCGCGCCTTCGGCCTCGTCAATCGCCCCTGCCGCAACGGCTGCGATATCAGTGCCCTCCTCGCGCGCCGGGGGCAGAACGGCCTGTGGCTGGCGACCCGCAAGAGCGGCCTCGCGCTCGGCCCGTTCCTGCGCGAGATGCTGGTTGTAGTCGCCGAAACCGACGCCGCGCGCATCCTCGGGCTGGGACGCACAGGCCCCAAGCAGCAGGAGCGTCAGCCCCGTCATCGCAAGTTTCTGCATCTGCCCACCCTCGATCGTGTTTTGTCAGGCTTTTACCACCATTTGGCGGGTTTCGCCACAAAACCGGCAGCCGTCTCCAGCGCATAAGCGGTGTTCAGCAGATCGCCTTCCTCCCACGGGCGGCCGATGAGTTGCAGCCCAAGCGGCAGGCCCTGCCTGTCCAATCCGGTGGGAACAGCCACGCCGGGCAGTCCGGCAAGGTTCACGGTCACGGTGAAGACGTCGTTGAGATACATCTCGACCGGGTCCGAGACCTCCTTGCCAAGCTCGAACGCGGCAGAGGGAGTCGCGGGGGTCAGGATGCTGTCGACACCCGCGGCGAAGACATCATCGAAGTCCTTCTTGATCAGCGCACGCACCTTACGGGCGCGGTTGTAATAGGCGTCATAGAAGCCCGCCGACAGCACATAGGTGCCCACCATCACGCGGCGCTTGACCTCGTCGCCGAAACCTTCCGCGCGGGTCTTTTCATACATCTCGGTGATGCCATCACCCTGCGCCAGCTTCGCCCGGTGGCCAAAGCGCACCCCGTCATAACGGGCAAGGTTCGACGAGGCTTCGGCGGGCGCGATCACGTAATAGGTGGGCAGCGCGTATTTGGTATGGGGCAGGCTGATGTCGCGGATCTCGGCGCCCGCGTCCTTCAGCATCTCGGCGCCCTGATGCCAGAGCTTCTCGATCTCCTCGGGCATCCCGTCCATGCGGTATTCCTTGGGGATACCGATGACCTTACCGCGAATGTCGCCGGACAGCATCGCCTCGAAATCCGGCACGGCCAGATCGGCCGAGGTGCTGTCCTTGGGGTCATGCCCCATCATCGCGCGGCCCATGATGGCTGCGTCGCGCACGGTTTTGGTCATCGGGCCCGCCTGGTCTAGCGAGCTTGCGAAGGCCACAATGCCCCAACGGGAACAACGCCCGTAGGTGGGTTTGAGGCCCACGGTGCCGGTGAAGGCGGCAGGCTGACGGATCGAGCCGCCGGTGTCGGTGCCGGTCGCGGCAAGGCAGAGGTCAGCCGCCACGGCAGCAGCCGAGCCACCAGACGAGCCGCCGGGGGTCAGCAGGTCTTCACCATTGCCCGCTTTCCAAGGGTTCACGGCATTGCCATAGAACGAGGTTTCGTTCGACGAGCCCATGGCGAATTCGTCCATGTTGAGCTTGCCGAGCATGACCGCGCCCGCATCTTTCAACTGGCCTGAAACGGTCGATTCATATTCCGGTTTGAACCCTTCGAGGATGCGCGAGGCGGCCTGCGACGGCACGCCCTCGGTGCAGAACAGATCCTTGATGCCCACTGGGATACCGCACATATCGGGCGCGTCGCCCGCCGCGATACGGGCGTCAGCGGCCTTGGCCCGCTCCAGCGCCAAGTCGGGCGTCTTGTGCACGAAGGCGCCAAGCGCCCCTGCCCCGTCTATGGCGGCCAGACAAGCCTCGGTCAGTGCGACAGAGGTGGTGTCTCCCTTGCGCAGCGCGTCGCGTGCGTCAGCAATGGTCAGCTTGTTGAGATCGGTCATCATTCCACCACCTTCGGAACCGCGAAAAACCCTTCCCGTGCATCAGGCGCATTGGCCAAAACCTTGGCCTGCTGGTTGCCGTCGGTCACCACATCTTCACGCCGTTTCAGGCGCATCGGCGTGACCGAGGTCATCGGTTCCACATCATCCACATTCAGTTCCTGCAATTGCTCGATGAAGCCCAGGATCGCGTTGAACTCGCCTGCCAGCGCAGGCAGGTCTTCCTCTTCCACCTTGATCCGCGCGAGTTTCGCGACGCGGGCGGCGGTTTCGATGTCGATGGACATGGGGCGGTGCACCTTCGGACTTGAGCAATCTGGATCGGGCACGGGTTTACCGGGCCACAAGCAGGGCCGCAAGCGCCTCTGCCAAGCTCCGTTGAAGAATTCCGGGATCAGGCAGTGGGACGAGCCTGCGGAAAGCCTGGGATATCGTCGGGAATGACATGCCAGTCGGGCGCGGACGCGGTCCAGATTGCGCAATCTGCCGAGAGGTCGGGATCCTCGTCCCAGATTCCGGCCTTCAGTGCCAGAAGCTGCGGATATTTACCGAGCTCAGAATAAATCGGCGTCCCACAGCGTGGACAGAAGCAGCGACGCACGTCGCCGCCGGAGGCACCGGTGACGGAATATCCCTCGGGCTTACCGCCATGCAGAGTGACATCACCGCGACGCATCAGGGCAATCAGAACCGGCCCGCCGCCAGAGGATTTCTGGCAATCGCTGCAATGGCACTGCATCACCGTGATGGGGGTTCCCTCCACCCGCAGCCGGATCGCACCACACAGGCACCCTGCATTTCCATTATCTGCCATGAATTCCTCCTTCAGTGCGGGTCGTAGGTTAACACAACCTTCCCCTGTCACGATCCACTTTTCCAGTCGGCACGTGACACGCGCTGCGTCTGAGGTATCTTCAAGTCAAACAGAAGGGAGAGGACACATGAACATCATCTGGCTCGGGCATGGCAGTTTCCGGATCGAGATCGCGGGACAGGTCCTGCTGGTCGATCCGTGGTTCACCGGCAATCCGGTCTTCCCCGAGGACCGCAAGGCGGAGGCGATTGCCGGGGCCACCCACATCCTGCTGACGCATTGCCACTTCGACCACGTCGTCGATGTGCTGGACCTTGCGAAAGATCTGGGCGTGCCGGTCGTGGGCCAGTATGACCTGATGGGGCATTGGGCCGAAAACGAAGGCATCGAGACCGTGGGCTTCAACAAGGGTGGCACGGTGATGTTGGGGGATGTGGCGGTGACGATGGTCAACGCGGTGCATTCGTCGAGCTTTGGCACACCCGATGGCCCGAAATGGGGCGGCACCGAATGCGGCTTCATGATCGCGGGCGAGGGCCGAACCATCTATTTCTCGGGCGATACGGATGTGATGGCGGATATGGGGGTGTTCGCGGACCTGCACGCGCCCGATATCGGCATTTTGGCGGCTGGCGGACACTTCACCATGGATATGAAGCGCGCGGCCTATGCGGCGAAAAAATTCTTCGATTTCAAGACGGTGATCCCCTGCCACTACCGCACCTTCCCGATCCTTGAACAATCGGCAGAGGTTCTGGCCGCCGCCCTGCCCGGTGTCGATGTGATCGAACCGGAGGTGATGGAGGCGATCGCGCTGTAAGGGATATCGAATGGCTTTCGGCCATCCGATCCGCGGGGGGATCCTCCCCCCGCACCCCCTGAGGTATTTTTGCCAAGATGAAAGGATCAGCGGCGCGTTGCAAAGAAGGTCTTGAGCAGATCCGCCGCCTCTTGCTCGCCGATCCCGCAATAGACCTCGGGCTTGTGGTGGGCCTGCGGGTGATCGAAGACGCGCGGGCCTTGCGCCACGCCGCCCGATTTGGGGTCCGCCGCGCCGTAGTAGAGCCGCGCGATGCGGGCCGCAGAAATGGCCCCCGCGCAGGCCGGGCAGGGTTCCAGCGTGACGTAAAGATCGCAGCCTGTCAGGCGTTCGGACCCCAGTGCCGCGCAGGCGGCACGAATCGCCAGCATCTCGGCATGGGCCGTGGGGTCCTTCAGCTCGCGCATCCGGTTGCGGGTCTGTGCCAGAACCGTGCCGTCGGGGCCGACGATGACGGCACCCACGGGCACCTCGCCCGCTGCGGCGGCGGCCCGCGCCTGATCAAGCGCGGTCTCCATATGGCTGATGAAACCGGTCATGGCTTTCCTTTGCCGCTTTCCAAGCCGCTGTCAAACCGCTAGTCCAAAGCCATGAGCACCAACACCCCAGAGGGCGACCGCATCGCCAAGGTCCTGTCCCGCGCCGGCATCGCCAGCAGGCGGGAAGCGGAACGCATGATCGAGGCGGGCCGCGTCACCGTCAATGGCAAGCGCATCGACAGCCCGGCGCTGAATGTCACGGCGTCTGACAAGATCACCGTGGATGGCAAGGAGGTGGGCGAGCCCGAGCGCCCGCGCCTGTGGCTCTATCACAAGCCGCAGGGCCTTGTGACGACAACAAGCGACGAGAAGGGCCGCGAGACGGTCTTCGACAAGCTGCCTGAGGAGATGCCACGGGTGATGAGCGTGGGTCGGCTCGACCTCAATTCCGAGGGGCTGCTGCTGCTGACTAATGACGGCGGCATCAAGCGCAAGCTGGAGCTGCCCTCTACGGGTTGGCTGCGCAAGTATCGCGTGCGGGTCAAAGGCGCGCCGAAGGACGAGGACCTTGCGCCACTGCGCGAGGGCGTGACCATCGAGGGGGAACGCTTTCAGCCGATGGATGTGACGCTCGACCGCCAGCAGGGAGCGAATGCCTGGCTGACCGTTGGCTTGCGAGAGGGCAAGAACCGCGAAATCCGCCGCGCCATGGGAGAATTCGGGCTCGATGTGAACCGGCTGATCCGGGTCAGCTATGGCCCCTTCCGGCTGAACGAGCTGAAGCCCGGCGAAGTGGAAGAGATCAAGCCCAAGGTGCTGCGCGACCAGTTGGGAATCGCCCTGCCCGAGGGCCACGCCGAAGCAAAGGCGAAACCAATGCGGCCCGGCCCGAAGAAACCCCGCAAGGCACCGCCCAAAGGACCCAGGGGCCCCATAGGCAACAAACGCAGAACCTAGCGCACCACGTGGACCGAAACCGGCGCGTAGGTGGCGACATAGCCCGCATTCGAGGTCAGGAAATGATCCTTGAAGCCGGGCACATGGCTGGCCATCACGATCAGGTCGCAATCGGCATCCTCGGCGGCCCGGATGATCTCCCGCCCCACATGAAGGTGCAGGTCGCCGCGCAGGACCACGTGGTCATCCGTGCGGATCCCATGGGCATCGGCCTGGGCATCGGCAAAGGCATCGAGTTGCTTCTGCGCTTCGTGCCCTTCCAGCCGTTTCGAGGCGGTTGGCACCGGGTCGATCACGTTGACATAGGTGACCGTGGCCCCATGCTCCTTCGCGGCTTTCCCGGCAATGTCGAGAGCTTTGTCGAGTTTTTCGATGTGGTCCAGATCGACCGGCACCAGAATGCGAGATGTCATATTGGGTCCTCCTCTTTCCTGCTGCCAGTCTAGCAGACCGGAAACAGAAGACCCCTGATCTGGGTCAAGGGGGCCTTACCCCTCGTCCTTCTCGATCATGTGACGCTCGAACAGCTTGGCCTGGAACATGAAGACAACGAAGAGGAAGCCGGGCAGCACGAAGGTCTCGAACGTGACCCAGAATTCGGTGGTCTGGGTACGCCAGACGATCTCGTTGGCCAGCGCCATCAACGCGAAGGCCGCGACCAGCCGCTTGGTCAGGATCATCCAGCCCTCTTTCTCCATGGGCATCATTTCCCCCATGACGAATTGCAGCCAGCTTTCGCCGCGCAAGAGGCCGATGCCCAGAACCACCGCGAAGAACGCATAGACGATGGAGGTCTTCATCTTGAAGAAGGCCTCGTTGTCGAACCAGACCGTCAGGCCACCGAAGACCACGACCAGAATGGCGGTGAAGATCTGCATTCGGGACAGTTTGCCGGTCAGCCACCAGAGCGCCGCGATGGAAGCCAGAAGCAGCGGGATGAACCCCGCTGTGGCGACGATGAAGCCGGAATACTCATGACCCGCGAGGATGAATGTCCGGTCCTTGATCCACAGATAGACCACGAAGAACAGGATCGGCGGCCCAAGCTCCAGCGCGCTTTTCACATAGGGGTTGATCTTGCGTTCTTCCATCAATCGCGCCTCAAATTATCCGCCCATCTCAACTATCACTGCGCCCGCTGCGATCAACCCCATAAGCGCCAGACGGCGCGGGCCGACCCGTTCCCCCAGCATCAGCCAGCCGATGAGGGCGGCAAAGACGGTCGAGGTTTCGCGCAGGACCGCCGCCTGCCCCACCTGATCGAGCCGTGTGGCCATCAGGATCGACCCGAAACTCGCCATCGCCACCAGCCCGCCAATGAGCCCGCGCAAGGCGAGTGGACCGAAAGCAGGCGGGTCTGCCATGCGCCGCCAGGCGTACCAGGCCACGGGCGGCATGGTCAGGCCGTCGAGAAAGAAGAACCAGGCGAGGAAGGTGAACGGATCGTTCGCGGCGCGGATGCCGTAGGCGTCATAGGTGGTGTAGGCGGCGACGAAAAGCCCGGTCAGAACCGCCAGCCACAGGGCCGGTACCAGCGTTTCGCGGTCCACGGTGATGGTGCGCAGGTTGTAGAAGGCAAGCCCATAGATGCCCGTCAGCAGGGTCAGCACGCCCAACCACTGGGTCAGGGAGAAATGCTCGCCGAAGAAGATCGTGGCCCCGATCACGGTGAACAGCGGCCCGGTTCCGCGCATGACCGGGTAAACGACCGTATAGGCCCCGCGCTGATAGCTGGCCACCTGTGCGGCCTTGTAGCCCAGATGGATCAGCATCATGACCCCGAAGATGGGCCACATATGCGGCGCGGGCCACGGCACGACGAATAGCGCGACGGGCGCAGCCATCAGCCCATAGCTCGCGTCGATGACACCCCGCGACAAAAGCGGCGAATGTCGGCCCTTTTGCAGCGCTCCGAAGACCGCGTGCAGGATCGCGGCCAGCAGCGCCAGAAAGGTGGCAAGGGTCGCCCCTGCGGGTGTGCCCGCCAGAGAGACGACCCAATCGCTCATTCCGCCCCGTATCTGTGGTAACTGACTTGCAGATCGGCCCCGGCCAAAGCAGCAAGAGGGTCGGACGCGGGCAAGCGCCCCAGCATCCCGGCATCTTCTGTCAGTTGGGCAACAGGCAACCCATCCTCGGCCTGAAGATCAAAGATCACCCGCCCTGCCGGGTTGGGCATATCCTGAACCAGCGTCACCAAAGCGGCCCGAGTGCTGCGGTCGAACAACGGCTCAGGCAATGTCTCGATGGCGGCGATGGTCTGTGCCTGTAACCGGGCAACCTCGGCCTCTGGTTCGTCGGACGAGCCTAGCAGCAGATTGGCCAGCGGCATCAACGCATATGTTTCGAACAGCCCGTGCGTCAGCACCTCCAGCCGGAGGGCGCGGATCACGGTCTGATCGGGCGCGCGCGGGTCCACACCGGTCAGGTGCAGGGTGGCGTCGATGGCATTCTCGCCCGGGAAATCCACATGCAGGCGGTCTAGCATGACCTCACCGTCCGCATGGGTAGCCAGCAGATCGACCGATATGCCCTCACTAGCCCGCGCCTGCGCCTCCATTACATAGTCGAAATCAGGCATCCCGGTCGCGGCCAGCACATAGACCCCGCGCGCAGTCACCTCTACCCGGTCCAGCAGCGCCCCACTGATCAACAGCGCCTCCAGCCCGTCCAGTTGCCAGCGGAATTCATCGACAAGAACCCGGATGCGCCCGGTCACGATCTCCAGATCGCGGGCAACGCAGGTTTCTCCCTCCAACTGAGCGGTGGCCAGATCCGGCGGCAGGCCAAGCGGGGCACTGACCATTCCCCAACTGACGGCACAGCTGGACTCGGTCATCTGGGCATGGACAGGGGCCGACAGGGCAAGCCCGGTCATCGCGGCGAGGATGATGCGTTTCATTGTACAGGCGGACTCCCTCAAAGGTTTACTCAACCCTTGTGGGTCGCCTTGGGGCACGTCCCGGTTCACTCCGCCCCCGTCAGCGCCTTGGCGAACTCCTCCGGGTCGAAGGGGGCCAGATCGTCGATCTGTTCGCCCACGCCGATGGCATGGATCGGCAACCCGAACTTGTCGGCAAGCGCCACCAGCACGCCCCCCTTGGCGGTGCCGTCAAGCTTGGTCATCACGAGGCCAGAGACATCGGCCATTTTCTGGAAGGTTTCCACCTGGCTCAGCGCGTTCTGACCGGTGGTGGCATCGAGTACCAGCAGCGTGTTATGCGGCGCATCGGGGTCTTTCTTGCGGATCACGCGGACGATCTTGGCCAGTTCCTCCATCAGGTCGGCGCGGTTCTGCAAGCGGCCTGCGGTGTCGATCATCAGAAGGTCCGCGCCCTCGGCCTCGGCCTTGGTCATGGCGTCAAAGGCCAGCGCGGCAGGGTCTGACCCTTCCGGCGCCGTCAGCACCGGCACGCCTGCCCGGTCGCCCCAGACCTGCAACTGTTCCACCGCCGCCGCGCGGAACGTATCGCCCGCCGCGATGACCACCGATTTGCCCGCCGCCTTGAACTGGCTGGCGAGCTTGCCGATAGTCGTGGTCTTGCCAGAGCCGTTGACGCCCACCACCAGAACCACCTGCGGTTTCTTCGGATAGATCGGCAGGGGACGCGCGACCGGTTCCATGATCCGCCCGATTTCCTGCGCCAGAAGCGCCTTGATATCGGCGGCCGTCATCAGCTTGCCAAACCGCCCCTCAGCCATGTTGGCGGTGACGCGCATGGCGGTTTCCACGCCCATATCGGCGGTAATCAGCAGCTCTTCCAGCTCCTCCAGCATGTCGTCGTCAAGCGCCCGGCGCGGGGCGCTGCTGCGGCCCATGATCCGGCCCAGAAGACCGGGCTTGGCGGCGGCTGGCTGAGGCTGCGGGGCCGGTGCGGGCGTCGGCGTTTTCACAACCGATTCCGGTTCGGGCATCGGCATGACGTCCGCCTGCCTCGGCGCAGGGTCTTCCGCGATTGGCGCAGGCGAAGGCTCCGGTTCTGAAACAGGCTTCGGGGTCGGTTCCTCGATCTGGTCCTCTTCCTCGACCGCGCCTTCCTCGATGATCGCATCGAGCCCCTCATCGAGTTTCGACGAGGATTTGAACATCCGGTCCTTGAGTTTCTTGAAGAACGACATGAGGCCTCCCGGGGAATAGCGCTTAACAGTCACCTAATACGGGCGCGCGCCGGATGGAAGCACCGCATGTCGACGCGGGGGGCGATTGAGCGTATCTTGCGTCTCATGTCCCTCACCCGCCCGATCCAGCCCATGCCCGGCGATATAGCGACCCGACTGGACGCAGCCGGCCTTCGCGCCGCCTATGATGCGCGCCCGCCTTATCAGCGGAACGACTATCTCGGCTGGATCGCGCGGGCCAAGCGACCGGAAACGCGGGAAAAGCGCCTTGCCCAGATGCTGGATGAACTGCGCGCGGGCGATGTCTATATGAAGATGGCCTGGCGCGGCGGCCGTTAGGCCCAGGCAATCCCTACAAGGATCAACCCCTGCCCAACCCAATAAAGCGGCCAGACAAGGTGCGAGGCGACCCGAGTGGCGGGGCTGTCTTCTTCCATCCGGAAGAGCTCCACCGACAGCACAAGGTCCGAGGCCACGAAGAGCCCCGCCCCAAGCATTGCCACCCCCTGCGCGGCAGGCAGATGCAGCGCAGCCAGCCCCATGGCCGTGATGATCGCCACATAGGCCGCCACGGGGCGTTTCATTCCGCCGGTATGGGGCAAGAGCCAGAACACCGTCGATTGCGCCATGATGACCAGAGCCGCGAAGCCGACCCACCTCAGGGCCGTCAGATCGAAGGGAGCAAGCCGCCCCTCGACGGTCACGAAGACCACCGCATAGGCCAGATGCGCCAAAGCAAAGCTGCCAAGCCCGGCCATGAAGGCGGCCTCCCCCTTGCGGGAGAGCGCGAAATCCCCGACTGCGCCCAAAGCCAGCCCGAGCGCCAGCAGCCATGGCGCGCCCGACAGAAGCGCCGCCAGCGAAAACAGCGCCACTGGGGCGGTTTTCATCACCGAGCGCAGGGTGCTTACATCGTCGTTCACGCGGGCCTGATAGATCAAGGCGATAACCGCCCCGGCCCCGGCCACAAGCATCGCCGCTGTCATCATCGTTCCTCCGTCAACCTGATCTCAACCTGCACGCGGCACACTGGGCGCGGCAAGAGGCGCATTGCCTTCCGACGCCCGCTTGACCATTGGTAATCTTGGTAAACCAGTCACGAGGACCCCGAATGCCGATCTGGCGCTATGCCATGGCCACTTTGCCGCCGCTTGCGCTGTTGCTGGCAGGCGCGGTTTTGGGCGGATGGTGGGCGGCGCTGGCGCTATTCTGGCTGACGCTGATCGCGGCGGGGCTCGACCAACTGCTGACCCCGCCACGTCAGGCGGCCCGGCATTCGGGCGCCGCCGATCCTCTTTCCGTGGTCCTTGCCGTCGGCCATCTGGCCCTGATGGTGCTTGCCACCCGCGCCTTTGGCGATCCGACCCGCAGCACGGGCGAGACCATTACGCTCCTGCTGGCCAGTGGTTCATTCCTGGGCCAGATCAGCCACCCAAACGCCCATGAGCTCATTCACCGCGCCCCCCGCGCCCTGCGGCGGCTTGGGGCCACGGTCTATGTGTCGATGCTGTTCGGCCACCATGTCTCGGCGCACCGGCTGGTGCATCACGCCCATGTGGGCACGCTCGAGGATCCCAACACGCCAAGGCCGGGTGAAAGCTTCTGGGCCTTCCTGCCCCGCGCCTGGATCGGATCGTTCCGCGCGGGTCTTGCCGCCGAACGCCGCCGGGATGCGCGCAGGCGCGGGGTGAACCCCTATCTCTGGTATGTGGCGGGCGCTGTCGCTTGCGCGGCTCTGGCTCTGTGGATCGGCGGCATTTCCGGGCTGGCCGGGTTCCTCGCCCTCGCAGCCCTCGCCCATCTGCAAATCCTTCTCTCGGACTACATCCAGCACTACGGCCTTTCCCGCCGCCGCCTGCCCGATGGCAGGTGGGAACCGGTCGCGCCCCATCACAGCTGGAACGCGCCGCGGGGCTTCACCTCCTATTTGATGGTCAATGCCCCGGCCCATTCCGACCACCACATGCATCCAGACACGCCCTATGACGCGCTGATCGTGCCCGGCGGTGCGCCAGTCCTACCCTGGTCGATGCCGATCATGGCGGTGCTCGCGACCATGCCACGCCACTGGCGCCGGATCATGGACAAACGCGCTGCCCGCGCCATGGAACGCGCCGCCCCTCTCAACCCGCGCCCGGCGAATGACCCACAGACCTGACCTGACAACTTGTCCGTGGCAACACGCACCGACGAAGGCCCCGGAGGGGCCTGAGGAGGGGCGTTCCCCGGGCGATGCCGCAGGCAGCGCAATCCCGGTCAGAACAGGCTGCCCTGATCCGGCTCATCCTTACCGCCGCCGCGCCTCGCCCGCGCCGGCCCGCTTTCGGTCATCACCGAAAGCCTGCCATCCGCGAACTCTACCTCCAACCGCGCATGGCCCTTCGCGGCCTCGCGCGTCGTGACCACCCCGGCCCCGGCCCGCACCACCGCATAGCCGCGTTTCAGCGTCTCGGTATAGCCGAGCGTCTGGCGCAACCGTTCCAGCGCCGCCAGCCGGTCCCGCTTCTGAGTGACACCCTGCTCCGCCACACGGGCAAACCGGGCGGAAAGGTCCTCGAACCTCTGCCGGTCGCGGGCCGTGCGATCGGCCAGCCGCTCCGGCGACATCCGTGCAGACAGCCGGTCCAGAGCCTCGCGCCGTTGTCGCACCCCGGCCCCGAGCCGCGCGGGCGACAGCCCCGCCTCCGCCCGGCCCAGTTGAACGCGTCGCGCCGCCACGCCGCGGTCCAGCGCCGGGGCCAGCCGCGCGGCCTGCGCCTCTAGGCGCATCCGCTTTTCCCGCGTCAGCGCCCGCAAGGCCGGGTCGAGCCCTGCGCCCAGATAATCCAACCGCTGCCGCGCCGCTTCGAGCAGTGCCTCGGGCCGGGGCAACCCGCGCGCCAGATCGCCAAGCCGCTGCCGCCTGAGCGCCACGGCCTGCGTCGCCGCCCGCGTGGCCCGCGCGCCCTGATCGCCCACCCAGTTCAAAAGGTCCAGCCGCACCGGCACCGCCATTTCCGCCGCCGCCGTGGGCGTGGGTGCGCGCCGGTCGGAGGCGTAGTCGATCAGCGTCGTGTCGGTCTCGTGCCCCACGGCAGAGATCAGCGGGATCGCACTTTCGGCCGCCGCCCTTACAACCTCTTCCTCGTTGAACCCCCACAGATCCTCCAGCGAGCCACCACCGCGCGCCACGATCAGCAGGTCGGGCCGTGGCAGGCGCCCCACCGGAAACGCGTTGAAGCCCCGGATTGCCGCCGCCACTTCCGGGGCGCATTTGGCACCCTGCACGGCAACCGGCCAGATCAGCACCTTGCGCGGGAAGCGGTCGCGCAGCCGGTGCAGGATATCGCGGATCACCGCGCCGGAAGGTGACGTCACAACCCCAATCACCTCTGGCAGAAACGGCAGCTTCTGCTTGCGCTCCTCGGCAAAAAGCCCCTCGGCGGCCAGCGCCGCGCGGCGCTTTTCCAGCATCGCCATCAGCGCGCCCATGCCGGCGGGCCGGATATCCTCGATCACCAACTGGTATTTGGATTGCCCCGGAAACGTGGTGAGCCGCCCGGTGGCGATGACCTCCATCCCCTCCTCGGGCTGCGTTGCCAGACGCGCCGAGACGCCCTTCCAGATGACGCTGGCCAGCACGCTGCGGTCATCCTTGAGATCCAGATAGACATGCCCCGACCGCGGCCGCGAGAGCCGCCCGACCTCGCCCCGCACCCGCACATGCGAGAAACTCCCCTCAATCGTGCGTTTGACCGCCCCCGAGATCTCGGAAACCGTGAATTCCGGCGCGTTGCCCGGGGCGTCATCTTCCAGCAAATCAGTCATGGCGCGACACTAGCGGCCCCGGCGCGGGCGCACCAGATCAATCCCCGCCTCCACCGCCATCTCCCCCGCCTCCGTCGCTGCCATCAAACCCGACATCCCCCCCGGGCAAGTACCACCAGTGATCGCCCGCCTCGACGCTGCCGCGATTTCCGAGCCACAGAATGAGCGCGGCCAGCGCACCCCCGGCCAGAACCGGTCCGACCGAGGATGCCGCGACCGAGCCTGCCGCGCCTGCCGCTGCAAAGCCACCCGCAATTCCAAGGCGCACGCGCCGGTTCGGATCGGGCCAGATTCGCGCGGGCGCAGTCTCGCCGAACTCTCGTGCATAGGCCTTGAGCGTCAGTTCCATGTCGCGGCCACCGCGCCGGGGCACGGGGCCATCGGGCAGATGCCAGTCCCGCCCGAGTGCCTCGGAACAGAAGCTTTGATAGGCTGAACGATCTTCGCCATGCAGGCGCCAGACCTGTTCGACTGCCGTGGACGGCACCCGGCGGGCGGTTTTTACGAGCGCCACCAGGTAGGCCAGGCGCTTGTATTCCCGGACCGTTTCCTCAGCCCGGTCACGCGTCCAGCCGCTTTGCGCTGTCAGGGCGTCAATAAACCCCTTCGGCATCGGATGAGCGTCGATCCGTTCCCAAAGCGCCTGATCCTTCATGCTGCGGCATCCCCTCTTCTTGTATCCACGTCCGGGCTTGGGTATTCCCCGCCCAAACCTATCAGGCGGGGAGTGCCACGTGAACATTCTGATCCTTGGCAGCGGCGGGCGGGAACATGCGCTGGCCTGGGCGGTTCTGCAGAACCCCAAATGCGACAAGCTGATCGTGGCACCGGGCAATGGCGGCATCGGCCAGATTGCCGATTGTGCCGCGATTGACCCCGAGGACGCAGGCGCGGTGCTGGACCTGTGCGCCGAGGAAGCGGTGGATTTCGTCATCATCGGCCCGGAAGCGCCGCTTGCGGCGGGCGTGGCGGATGCGCTGCGCGAGGCGGGGATCCTGACCTTCGGACCATCCAAGGCGGCGGCGGCGCTGGAGGCGTCCAAGGCGTTTACCAAGGAGATCTGCGACGCCTCCGGCGCGCCGACAGCGGCCTATGCGCGGTTTGCCGACGCGGACCCGGCCAAGGACTATATCCGCGCACAGGGTGCCCCGATCGTGATCAAGGCCGACGGGCTGGCCGCGGGCAAGGGCGTGATCGTGGCGATGACCGAGGACGAGGCACTGGCCGCCATCGACGACATGTTCGGCGGTGCCTTCGGGGACGCGGGAACGGAAGTGGTCATCGAGGAATTTCTGGAGGGCGAGGAAGCCTCTTTCTTTGTTCTGTCGGACGGCAAGAGCGTTCTTCCCGTTGGCACCGCGCAGGATCACAAGCGGGTGGGGGACGGCGATACCGGGCCCAATACCGGCGGCATGGGCGCCTATAGTCCGGCACCGGTGATGTCGGATGCTATCGTGTTGAAAACGATGGAAGACATCATCAAGCCGTCAATGGCGGAAATGACGCGGCGGGGGATGCCGTTCCAGGGCGTGCTGTTCGCGGGGCTGATGATCAAGGACGGTCAGCCCAAGCTGATCGAATATAACGTGCGCTTTGGCGATCCCGAATGCCAGTGCTTGATGCTGCGCCTTGGTGCGCAGGCGCTGGACCTGATGCTGGCTGCCTCCGAGGGGCGGCTGGACCAGATGGCCGTCAACTGGGCCGATGACCATGCGATGACCGTGGTGATGGCCGCAGAAGGCTATCCCGGAAGCTATGAGAAAGGCAGTGTGATCCGAGGGCTGGAGGCGCTTCCCGAAACCAGCTTCGAGATGTGTTTCCATGCCGGAACACGGCGGGAAGCCGGGGTCGTGACCGCTGTTGGCGGCCGGGTTCTGGCACTGACGGCACGCGGCGAGAGCCTGCAAGAGGCGCGCGACAGGGCCTATGCGCTGGTCGAGCGCGTGGACTGGCCCGAAGGGTTCAACCGCACCGATATCGGCTGGCGGGCACTGACGGACTGAGGGATGTCGCCGTGGCTTCGCCACGCCGACCCGCGCGGCCGCAGGCGGGCCTGTGTCGCGTTTTGAGCCTGTCGCCATGTGTACACCCCCCGTACACCCCCCATACACCCCCTGTACGGACGAAAGCGCGGTTTCGCCGCCTGCCGGCGTCGACCCGGGAGCGGCCCGTCTCACCCCTCCGCTGACGCGGGGAGCCTCGACATGCCGCGTTGCCACGGAGTTGTGGCGAGCGCAGGACATAACTCTCGGTTTCTGGTGCTGTGGCTCGGGCGGGATGCCTCCGGCGGAGGTATTTGTTGCCAAGATGAAAGGATCAGGAGCAGGTCAGGGCAGCGTCGAGCGCCTGTGGTGACCAGGGGCCGAGATCGCGGGCGGTGAGGCGCTGGCCGATTAAGCGGGTGGCGATGAGGCGGGTCCAGCCTGTGTCTGCGGTCAGGATTTCCGAGCCGCCATTGCACGCGCGGATACCGGAGGATATGTGGCCTTCGCCGATGCGGTGATTGGTGAGGCCGGTGGCTGCCACCACTTCGGTGAGGGTTTCATCCGCGTAGCGCCAGACGCGCAGGGTGCGGGCCAGATGCGGGCGGTCGATATAGGCAATCTCCATCGCCCCGTCGCCATCGAGATCGGCGGCGCCGATAATAGCCAGCCAGCGATTGCTGCGGCCGATATAGGGGGTGGTGGCCGCGAGACTCAGGTCCGTGCCGGTCCAGCGGTAGACGGCAAGCTGTGCGCCGAGCCTGTGATGGCTGCGGGCGACGATGACCTCATTGGTGCCGTCGCCGTCGAGATCGGCGAGGCGGGGGGCCACATCCTCGAAGACGTGATTGGCATCAAGCGTCAGCGCATGACCGCAGAGCCCCTGGTTGCCGATGGCATCCACCCACAGCGTTTCGGGCTCATGGTTTCGTCCCAGCACGAAATGGCGATAGCGCGTGACCGGGTCATCATACCAGGCGCGCGCGATGGCACCTTGTGTCGTGCCGTCTATGGTCACGCTGCCGGGATAGGCGGTGGTGCTGGCGGGATCGACCGTGCAGGCCCCTGCCCCGAAGGCCCAGACCGCAAGGGCCAGCCCATATGCCAGCCCCCGGATCATCAGATCTGCTTTTCGGGCATCCGCACGATCAGCCCGTCGAGCTCGTCCGTCACCTTCAGCTGGCAGGTCAGGCGGGAATTCTCGTCCGGTTCATAGGCAAATTCCAGCATGTCCTCTTCCATCGCGTCCATCGCGGGCAGCCTGTCCTTCCAGGACGGGTCGACGTGCACGTGGCAGGTCGAGCAGGCACAGGCGCCGCCGCAATCGGCCTCGATGCCGGGGATGTTGTTGTCGCGCGCGCCTTCCATCACGGTCAGCCCGTTGGGAACATCGACGACATGCTCGGTGCCGCCGAACTCGATATAGGTGATCTTAGCCATGGTCAGCCTGTCCTCATTCACTTGTCGGGCCATTACGTAGCGATCCCATCCCGGCTTTGCCAGTCTGAATGCGTCACTTTTACGAGGGGAATCCGTCAGCTTGCCGCGACGTGTGGATGTTCTATATTTGTTCCCATGGAGCCCAATGTCCGCCCCCCTGACTGGCCACGCCCGCCCGTGGCGCTGCCGCATGCCTGGCTGACCCGGCCGCCGCAGGGCGCGCGGGTCACGGTGGCCGGGCTGGTGCTGATCCGCCAGCGGCCCGGCACCGCGAACGGGGTGATCTTCCTGACGCTGGAGGATGAGACGGGGACCTGCAACGTGGTGGTCTGGCGCAAGATCTATGAACGATTCCGCCGCGCGGTGATCTCGGGCCGGCTGTTGCGGGTCACGGGGCGGGTGCAGCATGGCCATGGGGTGGTCAATGTGATCGCCGAGGAGGTCGAGGATATCTCGCCCATGCTGGATGCGCTGCTGGAGCGGCCCGAGACGCGCGACGCCTGAGCGCTTTGCCTGAGCGCAAAAACCCTGTATCCTGAACCGAACAAGGCCCGAAACAGGGCCAGAGCAGAGACAGGCACCTTGATGAAACCGACCCTTCCCCTGACCCTGGGCCTTCTGGTTCTGGCTGCCTGCGGCCCAATGCCGGGGGCCGAAGTGGCCCGCCTGCTGGAACGGGACGGCACCATCGTGACGCGGGGCGAAGGGCCGGAGGATGCCCGCCCGGATGCCTGTTACGCGCAGGACGTGACGCCTGCCGTGATCGAGACCGTTACCGAACAGGTGATCGTCCAACCGCCCGAGATTGCGACCGACGGCACCGTGCGCGCCCCGGCGATCTTCCGCACCGACACCCGCCAGCGCATCGTGCAGGAACGACAGGAGATCTGGTTCGAAACCCCGTGTGAGGCGCAATCGGACCCGGACTTCATCGCCACGCTGCAACGGGCGCTGGCCGCACGGGGGCACTATCATGGGCCGGTGACAGGCGTGATGGACCGGCGTACCGAACGGGCGATCCGGGAGTTTCAGGAGCCGCAGGGGCTGGATTCGGGTGTCCTGTCGCTTGCAGGCGCGCGGCTGTTGGGGCTGGCGGTCTGGGATCCGGTGGCGGCGGAACGGCCTGAAAGCTAGGCGGCTCGATGCAGGATCGAATCGCTTGACTCATTTTTGATTATGATATCATTTTCATAAATGACACGGACTGCCCCTGCCCCCAACCGCCCCCCAGACAGCGCCCGTTTCGGGGATGCGCTGATCCATGGAACGCGCGCGGCGCCGAAGGCTGACCGCACCCGCGCCAGGCTACAATCCGCGATTTGCCTGCTTCTGGACGACACCGCGCCCGCCGATCTGAAAGTGGCCGATATCGCCCGCGCGGCGGGCAGCGCCCATGGCACCTTCTACACCTATTTTCCCGATATCCGGGCCGCGCTGGCCGAGACGCTGACCGGCTTTGTCGGGTTCCTTCAGGTCCGGATGCGCGACGCTGCACGGGCCGGGGACAGGCCGCAGGACCGGGCGCGGCAGGCGACGGCGGCCTATGTCCAGCTGTTCGAGGAAAACCGGGGTCTTATGCGCTGCCTGGTGACGCGGATGGAGGCCTTCCCCGAGGCGAGTGCCGCCTTTGAACGCCTTAACCGCGAATGGACCGAGACCGTGGTCGCCGCTTGGGTCCGGCGCAGCGACACCCCGCGCGATGAGCTGTTGCGCCGGGCCCATGCCCTTGGCGGGATGGTCGATCAATACCTGATCATGCTGCATTTCGGATCCGACCCCGACCTGGCCCGCATCAGCCGGGACCGGGCAGCGGTGATTGAGACCCTTTCCCATATCTGGCAACAAGGAATGAGCGGATGAGCCTGATCGATGGGGCCGAATTCCAACCGGCAGAGGCATTGCTGCCCGCACAACAGGAAGCGTGGACAGCACAGCGCGCGCATGTGGCCGCAAACTCAGCGTTCTACAAGGCGCTCTGGAACGGGGCCGCACCGCCCGCCGACCTGCGCGACCTTCCCGCGCTGCCCCTCTCTGATAAGGCCGGGCTGCGCTTGTCACAGGCCGCGCATCCGCCCTTTGGCGACTACCTTGCTGCCCCGCGCAGCGCCGCCAACCGGCTGCACCGGACCTCGGGCACCACAGGGCAGGCCATGAACCTCGCCATGTCGGCGCGGGACAGCGCCATAACCGGCACCGTCGGCGGGCGCTGCCAGTCCTCTGCCGGGCTGACGCCCGATCACACGGTGGTGCACTGCCTGAACTACCAGATGTGGATGGGCGGTGTGACCGATCACATGACGCTGGAAGCCACCGGCGCTTTGGTGGTGCCCTTCGGCGTGGGGTCCACCGAACTCTTGATCCGCACCATTCAGGAGGTCGGCATCAACGCGATTTCCTGCACGCCTTCTTACCCCGCCGTTCTGGAACGGGTGCTGGAGGGCATGGGGATGAAACCCCACAATCTTGGGCTGAAACTGGGGCTCTTCGGGGGTGAGCCGGGGCTTGACGACCCTGCCCTGAGGGATCGCATCCGAGAGACATGGGGGATGGAGCCGCGAAACGCCAATTACGGCGTGTCGGACGTGTTTTCCAACTTCGCCGCGCAATGTGAGCATGACACGCGGCTGCACTACATGGCGGCCGATGTGCTCTGGCCCGAACTCATCGATCCCGAAACCGGGGAACCGCTGCCGATCAAGGCTGGGGTGGAGGGCGAGCTGGTGCTGACCCATCTGGCGCGTGACTGTCAGCCGCTGGTGCGCTTCCGCACCGGCGACATTATCGCCATCGACACGACTGAGCCTTGCCAATGCGGGCGCCACGGGTTCCGCTTCCGCGTGGTGGGGCGCAGCGATGATATGGTGGTGGTGCGGGGGCTCAACCTCTTCCCCACCATGGTCGCGGCGGTTCTAAGCGGAATGGAGGCCCTGTCAGGCGACTATCGGATCGTGCTGGACGCCCCGCCGCCCTATGACGCGCTGCCGATCACGGTGGAACTGGCGAAGGGGCGTGATGCGAGCGACGCGCTGCGGGCCGGGGTCGAGGCCGCCATGAAGCGCAACCTCGGGGCCACGGCGCGTGTCACGCTGGTGCCCCATGGCACCTTCCCTGTGACGGAAGGCAAGACGAAACGCGTTTTGAGGGAGTATTGAGATGACCGGTTTCACCTATGACACTGTGCTGAGCGATCTTGTAGAAGATGGCGTCCGGCGGATTGCCCTCAATCGCCCAGAGCGGCTGAATGCCATGAACCCGGCGCTGATCCGTGACGTGACGCGGGCCTTCGACGATGCCAATGCCTGCCCCGATACCCGCGCGATCATCTTAACCGGCGAGGGCCGCGCCTTTTGTGCGGGCGACGACCGGCAGGACCATTCCCACCCCGAAAGCGAGGCCGAGGCGCGGGCGCTGGTCGACCTCATTCAGGCCGCGACGCGGGCCATTTGCCTCGGGCCGAAACCCGTCGTGGGCGCGATTAACGGATGGGCCGTGGGCGGCGGGTTCGAGTGGGCGATCAACTGCGACTTCCCGATCTGGGGCGAAAGCGCGAAGGGGTTCTTCCCCGAGGTCTCGCTCAACCTCTTCGTCACAGGGGCCGTTACGACGCTCTTGCCCAACCTCGTGGGGCTGGTGAAGGCGCGCGAGATGCTGATGTTTGGCGAGCGCTATGGCGCGGCAGAGCTGCAAGAGCTAGGGGTTGCCTGGCGCGTGGTGGCCGATGAGGCACTGGCGGGCGAGGCGCTGACCATGGCCCGAAAGCTGGCCGCCCTGCCGGTCCTGTCCACGCGCGCCATGAAACGGGTGCTCTACGCCGCCGCCGTGCCCGACCTGCACCGGGCGCTGGCGCTGGAAACCGAGGCGACGGTTGCAGGTTTTCTCGACCCCGAAACCACGCGACTGCTCAAGGATTTCTAGGTCAGCGCCACCCACAGAACCTGCGCCCCCATCCAGATCACGATGAGCGATCCGATGGTGTAGAACGCGGCCCGGATTTCATGGGACTGCGCTGTCGCATAGGCCCAGAAATGCCCCGCCCGCGCGAACAGAAAGACGTAGAACAGCGCGAAGGCCAGCCATGGCGCGGGGTCGATCAGGACAAAGAGAAACCCGGCCATCCAGAAGGCCGGGATGTTTTCGAGGTCGTTGCGGTGCATCCGGCGAGAGCGGTCAACATAGTCGTCACGCTCCAGCTGCGAGGGATCGGGGGTGGGGTTCAATAGCCCCTTCGCCGCGTCTTCGGGGCTGGCCAGCCCGCGGCCCGAGCGCATCATCCTCCAGACCGTCATCCAGCCCTGCCCCATCACCTTCAGCGCCGTCACGGCGGCGGCGATCACATAAGAGGTAAAGACCGGGTTTTCCCAGGTTAGAAGCTCCTGAATGCTGGTCATCTTCGGTGATCCCCCTGTCCTGGCTTGACGTACCGTGCAGCGTCCCGCAGTTTACCTACCAATGGTAAGTTTGCAAGCAGGATGCCCATGACCCGTTCCAGAACCGGCGACCAGATCCTGGAGATTGCCCGCGACCTGCTGGCCGAGGGCGGGCTCGGGGCGGTGACTTTCGACACGATTGCTGCGCGGCTCGGGCGGTCGAAACAGGCGGTGCTCTACTGGTATCCGACCAAGCCGGACCTGCTGGCAGCTCTGTTCCTGCCATGGCTGGAGGAGGAAGCCGCGCTGGCCGAAACCGCGCTGCGGAATGCGACTGACGGAACCGACGCGGTTGCCCGCTTCGTGAGGGCCGTTGCGGGGTTTCACCTGTCCGACCTGACCCGGTTCCGGGCGATGTACCTGCTGCCCCAGACTCTGACGCGCAGCGCAGAAGACCCGCGTGACCGGGCGGTTCTGGACAAGGTGCACGCGATCACGGACCGGCTTTATTCTGCGCTAGCCGCCCATCTCGGCCCGGATGCCATAACCGCCCGCCAACAGGCCTTCGCGGTGCATTCGGCGGTCCTTGGGCTGGCCCTGATGTCAGGGCTGGCCGAGGGGTTGAACGACCCGCTCAAACACAGTCAAAACATGCTTGTTGACGCTTTGGTGGCCCGGCTGACCCCCTAGAACGCATCTCGGAAGCGCGCCCTATCCCGCTGCTTGGCGAGCATAGTCATCCGCGTCGAACCAACCGCGAGAGGCGGCGACCTTCAGATTCTCGGTCAATTCCCATTCTTCCCAGCCCCTGACGTGCAAAGGGTTGCCCGTGCCCGCGTCATGGCCGGTAAAGCTCCAGACGAATATTGCATGCGTGCCGGAGACGCGCAGATCATCGCAGGTCAGGGTCAGGTCCGGCACATCCGCGTAGAAGCCGGCTGCCATGTCCTGAACACGGGACCGCCCGTTCCACGGCTCGCCGCGATTGATGATGATCTCACCATCTTCCGCGTAGAATGACGCCACCGCCTCTGCTGATTTGGAATTCCAGGCCGCCGTGTAGTGTGCGGCCATCTCGGCCACAGCCTTTGGATCAATCATCGTCCCACTCCCCATTGGTAGATCATCAACCTATGGTGGCATGGTCGGAGCCGACAGTCCAACTGCAAAGCCATGCACAAGAAAGGCCCCGCCGGATGCATTCCGGCGGGGCCTGCCCTGGCATGACACAGGGTCTTTCGCTTACTTGTCGATCGGCAGCGCCACGAAACGCGGGGTGCCGTCGCGGCGGATGAGCAGCAGGATCGAGTTCTGACCTGCTTCGTCGGCCTCATCCACGCGAGCCTGGAAACCAGCCACGTCGCTGACCGGTTGCTGGCCCACCTCGGTGATTACGTCACCGGGTTCCAGCCCACGCTCCGCGGCCTCGGACTCCGGGTCCACCGCCTCGACCAGCAGGCCATCCTGAACGCCATTGGCCTCTCGGGCTTCGTCGGTCAGGGGGGCCAGCGTCAGGCCGAGGATCTCGGACGATGGCATCACTTCGGCACCGGGCGCATCCGGGAAAGCCTCGGATTCTGCAGTTTCGCGGCGGCCAAGCGTCACCAGCAGGGTCTGCGTCGCACCATCGCGGTAGACCACGACACGCACGGTTTCACCGACGCCAGAGGCACCGACCACACGCACCAGTTCGCGGGTGTCGTCCACTTCGACGCCATCGAAGGTGGTGATCACGTCACCCACTTCCATCCCGGCCGCACGCGCGGGGCCTTCGGGGACATCCGTGACCAAAGCGCCGGTCACCACGTCGAGCCCGAGCCCTTCCGCGATTTCCGCCGTAACGTCCTGAATGCGGACGCCGAGCCAGCCGCGGCGGGTTTCCCCGAATTCCTGCAACTGGTTCACGACCCCGGCCACGACATTGGAAGCCATCGAGAAGCCGATGCCAATCGAACCGCCATTGGGGCTGAGGATTGCGGTGTTCACGCCCACGACCTCACCGGCCATGTTAAAGAGCGGCCCGCCCGAGTTGCCCCGGTTGATCGCCGCATCGGTCTGGATGAAGTCGTCATAGGTGCCGGACAGCGCCCGTTCCCGCGCCGACACGATGCCGACGGAGACCGAGAAGCCCTGGCCAAGCGGGTTGCCCACGGCCATCACCCAATCGCCCACGCGCATCACGTCGCTGTCGCCGAAGGGCACGAAGGTCAGCGGGGTTTCGGGGTCGACCTTCAGCACCGCGATATCGGTGTTGGGGTCGGTGCCGATGACGGTGGCGGGCAGTTCGCTGCCATCGCGGAATTCCACCATGATCTCGTCTGCGCCTTCGATCACGTGATTGTTGGTCACGATGAAGCCATCCTCGGAGATCACGAAGCCCGAGCCAAGCGCATTGGGACGACGCGGCGCGGGGCCATTGGGCATGCCAGGCATCTGGCGATCGAGGAAGTCATTGAAGAAATCCTCCAGCGGCGACCCGGGGGGCACCTGCGGCCCCGGACCGGTGCCGGAGGCGACAAGGCTGGTGGTGGTGATGTTGACCACCGCGTCGCCCACTTCGTCGACCAGATCGGCAAAGCTGGACGGGCCCGCCACCTGGGCGCGGCCCGGCAGCGTGGACGAGGCAATGGCGGCCAGCGCCAAGGCAATGATCAGTAGAAGGGTCGTCATGGGAAGTGCCGCGGAACGGCTTTGCGGTAGAGCCCGCGCGACGGCCTGGCGATGTGTGGTTTGCATGGTCACTCTCGATTTCCTCCGGTCAAACCAGTTTAGGCTGTCCCTGCCCTCTGATGACAGAAGATATTTGCCCGAAGCCGGAGTCAATCAACCAATGCCTCTGCATTTCCGGTCACATGGGCGTGAACTCGCGCAAATGGGAACAGATTTCACGCCGAAGTCAGTGATTTACCTCTTCCCCCCCCTGTTGCGGTCTTTGGGCGGATGCGGCCGCGGCTGAAAGGCCCTGCACAAATCGCGCAGATCGAAACCGCCGAGTCGCAGCGTCGGAATACGCACAAGCGCCAAGCGGAAGGCCGCAGGGTGGCGTCAGCGCCGGGCGGTGACGTCGTGGCCGTAGAGCCAGTCAAAGCGGTTCGCCGCCAGTGTCGGGGCCAGCCGCGCGCCCAGTCTGAGAGCCAGATGGGCAGCGGCCCGATAGGGGCCCGGGCGCAGGTGGTAGTTCTCGGCATTGCGCGATGCGGCATCGACGATCCGCGCACAGCGGGTCTTACGCAGCGTCTGGTAACGGGTGAAGGCGGTGGCGATATGGTCTTCCTGATCCAGCGCATCGGCCAGCACCCAGGCATCTTCCAGCGCCATGTTGGCCCCCTGCGCCAGAAAGGGCAGCGTCGGGTGGGCGGCATCGCCAAGCAGCGCCAGACGCCCCTGCCCCCAGACCTTGGCCACCGGGTGGCGAAAGAGCCCCCAAAGATAGACCTGATCGGCACGGAACAGCAGATCGCGGATCTCGGGCGCGAAATCGGCGAAGGCGGCACGCAGGATCTCGGGACGGTCCTTGTGGTTCCAGCCCTCGGCGGCCCATCCGTCGCGTTCCTCGACCGCGACCACATTCATCAGCTCGCCACCGCGCAGAGGGTAGGTCACGATATGGCGGCCCGGCCCCATGTGAACGGTGGCCTCTGGCGCTGTTTCAGCCGCGTCGAGCGGGATCGTGCAGCGCCAGGCGACCTGGCCAGTGAAGAAAGGCCGCGTCGCGGGGTTGAGCGCGGCGCGGGCCTGCGACTGCAGCCCGTCGGCGCCGATGACAAGCGGCAGGCTCTCTTCTGCACCGCCCGCGAAACGCAGGGTGGTGGCGCTGTCATCCGTTGTGACGGCTTCGACCTTGCGGCCAAGTTCGACCGTCACGCCTGCATCTGTCGCAGCTTGACGCAGGATCTCGATCAGGTCGGCCCGGTGTGTGAGGTGATAGGGGCGGTTTTCGCGGGTCAGGTCCAGTCGGAAGACGGGATCACCGCGCCGGAAATCGCGCAGGACGACGGCGCGGGCACGCGGGGCCGCCGCGGCGAGCGCCTCTCCCAGCCCAAGCGCCTTCATCACCACCGCGCCATTGGGGCTGACTTGCAGTCCGGCACCGACTTCGCGGATCGCATCGGCCTGTTCCAGCACCCGCACATGTGCGCCGCGCTGCGCCAGTGCCGTGGCCACGGCCAGCCCGCCGATGCCTGCCCCCAGAACCGTGATCTCCTGCCCGATCAGCATGAACTGCCCTTTCCAAGAAAAACACCGGGGCGATGCGGCCCCGGTGCTGGCGGCCCCAAGGGGCCGATCCATGACCGTCGCGCCCGGATGGGCGCGGCAGCGTTCAGTCGTCGCGATGGACCTTTTCGCGCCGCTCGTGGCGTTCCTGGGCCTCCAGGCTCAGGGTGGCAATCGGGCGGGCATCCAGACGCTTGAGCGAGATCGGTTCCCCGGTCTCTTCGCAATAGCCGTATTCGCCTTCCTCGATGCGGCGCAGGGCCGAGTCGATCTTGGCTATCAGCTTGCGCTGACGGTCGCGCGTGCGCAGTTCCAGCGCCCGGTCGGTCTCCTCGGATGCGCGGTCGGCCACGTCGGGAATGTTGCGGGTATCGTCCTGCAACACGGCGACGGTGCCACGGCTTTCGTCCAGCAGCTCGTTTTTCCAGGTCAGCAATTTGCGGCGGAAATATTCGAGCTGGCGCTCATTCATGAAGGGCTCGTCCTCGGCGGGACGGTAATCTTCAGGCAGAAAGACTTCGGCTTTCATTGTGCTCCCCTAAAAGGGACCGGGGCGGGCGTGTCCGACTCACAATGGGGCAAACCCCCCGGTCGCATTGCCGCCCGATTACAAGAACGCGCCCCCCTTGTCACCCCATGTAATGCCCGCTTGCCGCCCCGGAAGGGCGTGTTATGGTCGCGCCCGCATCCGGGCAAGCTATTGAGGCGTTTCAATGAAATTCGACGGAACGGCCACCTATGTGGCAACCGAAGACCTGACCGTAGCCGTGAACGCGGCGGTGACGCTGGAGCGTCCGCTGCTGGTAAAGGGCGAGCCCGGAACGGGAAAAACCGAATTGGCACGGCAGGTTGCGGGCGCGCTTGGCCTGCCGATCATCGAATGGCACGTGAAATCCACGACCCGCGCGCAGCAGGGTCTCTATGAATATGACGCGGTCAGCCGCTTGCGCGATTCTCAACTGGGGGATGAGCGCGTTCACGATGTTGCGAACTATATCCGCAAGGGCAAGCTGTGGCAGGCCTTTGAAACAGAAGGCAAATGCTTGCTGCTGATCGACGAGATCGACAAGGCCGATATCGAGTTTCCGAACGACCTCTTGCAGGAACTCGACCGGATGGAGTTCTTCGTCTACGAGACCGGTGAAACGATCAAGGCCAGGACCCGGCCTATCGTCATAATCACCTCGAACAACGAAAAGGAACTGCCCGATGCCTTCCTGCGGCGCTGTTTCTTCCACTATATCCGCTTCCCAGATCTGGACACGCTGAAACAGATCGTCGAGGTCCACCACCCCGGGATCAAGCCGCGCCTGCTGACCGAGGCACTGACCCAGTTCTATGAAATCCGCGAGCAGCAGGGCTTGAAGAAAAAGCCCTCCACCTCCGAGGTACTGGACTGGTTGAAACTGCTCTTGGCGGAGGATCTGGACCCGGAGGATCTGAAACGTGACGGGGCCAGCGCGCTACCTAAACTGCACGGTGCGCTGTTGAAGAACGAACAGGATGTGGCGTTGTTTGAGCGGCTGGCCTTCATGGCAAGGCAGCAACGGCGCTGATCCCGCGACCGGGGATTGCCCGCAGCTTTCCCCGACTTCGCTTGCACCGCTCCCGATTTGTGCCACAATCGCCCCCTAGCTCTGGTAACAACAAAGAGACCGAAAAAGAGGCGTCGAGGGTGAGCACAAACCTGAAGATCCGCATGATCCGGAAAGAGGATCGTGCCCACTGGGCCCCGCTCTGGCGGGACTACCTGGCCTTCTACAAGACCGAGCTTCCCGACAGCACCTACGACGCGACCTTTGCGCGCTATTCGGACCCCGCAGTCACCGACATGCGCGGCTGGATCGCTTGGTTGGGTGATACGCCTGTGGGTCTCGTCCATGCCATCGCCCATGCCCATGGCTGGCGGCCTGAACCGGTGACATATCTGCAAGACCTGTTCACCACCCCCGCCGCACGCGGACAGGGCGTGGCGCGGGCGCTGATCGAGACGGTCTGTGCGGATGCGGATGCCGAAGGACGCCCCGCTGTCTACTGGCTGACACAAACCGGCAATGCCACCGCCCGTGCGCTTTATGACAAGATCGCGACGGCGACCGATTTCATGGTCTATCGGCGCGCGACGGGGTGAGATGATGTTCAAGAAAACCGCTCTCCTCCTGTCCGCTGCCGTCGTCCTCTCCGCCTGTGAGCCGAGTAGCCTGTCGGATGTGCCGGGTCGACTTGAAACCACGATTCCCAATGCGTTGCCGCCCATGTCGATGTTCGGCGCGCCCAACCCGACACCGCCGACCCGATCCAACGCCGCGATTGCGCGCGATTTCCTCGATCTGAGTTTCCAGATGGAAAGCGGGCGGCTGATCCCGGTCCTGTCACGCTTCGAAGGGCCTGTGACCGTGGCCGTCGCCCCTGGCGCACCGCCGACCCTGTCGCGCGATCTGGACCGGCTGATTCAGAGACTGCGCGGCGAAGCACGGATCGACATCTCCCGCGTGCCCCATGGCAGCACCGCCGCCTCGATCACCATCGAGACCCTGCCGCGCGCCCGGATGCAGCGCGCCGTGCCGCAGGCGGCCTGTTTCGTGGTGCCGCGCGTCTCCTCCTGGGACGAGTTCCGCGCCGCGCGGGGCAATTCCCGCACGCTGGACTGGACGACGCTGACCACCCGGGAACATGCCACGGTCTTCATTCCCAACGATGTCAGCCCACAAGAGGTGCGCGATTGCCTGCACGAGGAAATCGGTCAGGCGCTTGGTCCCTTGAACGATCTTTACCGGCTGCCCGATTCCATCTTCAACGATGACAATTTCAACGCGGTCCTGACCGGCTTCGACATGCTGATCCTGCGGGCCTATTACGACGGGTCGCTGCGATCCGGCATGACGCGGGAAGAGGTCGCCGCACGCCTGCCCGCGATCCTGTCGCGGCTCAATCCCGCAGGCAACAGTGCCACGGCAATCGCCCCCCGCCCCATCGACCGGGACTGGATCCTGGCCATCGAAGAGGCGCTTGGCGGGCGGCAGCCGGTCCCCGCCCGCATCGCCGCCGCGCAACGCGCCGTGGCCATCGCCACCAACCATGGCTGGACCGACACGCGGCTTGGCTTTTCCTATTTCGCGCTCGGGCGGCTGGCCCTGTCGCGCGATGCAGAGACCTCCGTGACCGCCTTCATCGCCGCAGGGAACAATTTCCGCAGCATCGACCCCGACAGCATCCAGACCGCGCATGTGCATATGCAGCTTGCCGCCTTTGCCCTGTCGGCAGGCGACGGGGCGCGGGCGCTGACGCTGGTCAACGAGGCCCTGCCCGCCGCCACGCGGGCCGAGAACGCCTCGCTTCTGGCGACGCTTCTGATGATCAAGGCCGAAGCGCTGGAGATCGAGGGCCGCATGTCGGAAGCGGCATCGGTGCGCCTCGACTCGCTTGGATGGGCGCGCTATGGCTTCGGACGGGATCAGGATGTGCGCGCCCGGCTAACCGAGGTCGCCGCCCTGTCCCCGCAGAACCGAAGCTGAGGAGAGCGACTTGGTAAATCTTCTGGGGCTCGTCATCGGGGCCGCGCTTGGCGCGTTCATCGCCTGGCGACGCAAGGGCGACCGCATGGACATCCTGCATTACGCGGGCGTGCTTGGCCTGATGGGGCTGATCGTCGGCACCTTCGTAGGTGTCTTCCTGCTGCGCGGCGGAAGCTGACGGGGCGCGGCGCATGTTCCTGCCCTTCTTCGACACGCTCCGCGCCGCCCGCATCCCGGTCTCCGTCCGCGAATACCTGACCTTTCTGGAGGCCGTGGGCACCGGCATGGTGACCTATGACCTCGACGGGTTCTATTACCTCGCCCGCGCTGCGATGGTGAAGGATGAACGCCACCTCGACCGGTTCGACCGCGCCTTCGCCCATGCCTTCGGTGGGTTGGAACAGATCACTCCGCAGCAGGTCATGGAAGCTGCCGAAATTCCCGCTGAATGGCTGCAAAAGCTCGCTGAAAAGCACCTGAGCGCCGAGGAAATGGCCGAGATCGAGGCCCTTGGCGGGTTCGAGAAGCTTATGGACACCCTGCGCGAACGGCTGAAGGAACAGGAGGGCCGCCACCAGGGCGGTAACAAGTGGATCGGAACCGCTGGCACCTCGCCCTTCGGGGCCTATGGCTACAATCCCGAGGGCGTGCGCATCGGCCAGAAGGAAAGCCGCCACCGCCGCGCGGTCAAGGTCTGGGACAAGCGCGAATTCCGCAATCTCGACGACACGATCGAACTGGGCACCCGTAACATCAAGGTGGCGCTCAAACGCCTGCGCCAATGGGCGCGCACCGGGGCGGATGAGGAGCTTGACCTCGACGGTACCATCCGGGCGACTGCCGAGCATGGCTATCTCGACGTGAAAACCCGGCCCGAACGGCACAATGCCGTCAAGGTCATCCTCTTCCTCGACGTTGGCGGCTCCATGGACCCCCACATCCGCGTGGTGGAGGAGCTGTTCAGCGCCGCGCGGTCCGAATTCAAGCATCTCGAACACTACTATTTCCACAACTGCCTCTATGAGGGCGTGTGGAAGGACAACGCCCGCCGCTGGACCGAACAGATCCCGACGCAGGAAATCCTGAACACCTACGGGTCTGATTACAAATGCATTTTCGTGGGCGATGCGGCGATGTCACCCTATGAAATCGCCATGCCCGGCGGCGCGAACGAGCATTGGAACAAGGAAGCCGGACAGGTCTGGCTGGACCGGGCCCGCGCCCAATGGCCCAACCACATGTGGATCAACCCCACCCCCGAACCCCATTGGCGCTACACCCAATCCATCAAGATGATCCATGACATTTTCGAGGGCCGCATGGTGCCGATGACGCTGGAAGGCATCGACCGGGGGATGCGGGAGCTGGGGCGCTAAGCGGCGTCGCCCTCTGCAAGCCGAAGCGCTGCATCCCGTGCCGCGATAAGATAGCTCGGATCGCCGTGGATCAGAGCCAACCCCATTCCGCCCTCGATCTGGATCAGAACCTGCTGCGCCAGTCGTGCTGGCTCTTGGCTTCCAAATCCCTGCAACTGTTCGCACAACCAGCGTTCCACCTCGGCTTTGTGCCGATGCGCCGCCTTCCGCGCCGGATGGCCACGCATATCCGCCAGCTCGACGCTGATACGCGAATAACCTGAGCCGACCCATCCCGGTCGCTCTGCCCAGTTGCGCAAACTGTCGAACAGATGCGCGAGAAAGGCCTGCACGGTTCCCGCATCGGGGCGCATCCACGACCGGTATTGCGCCATCAGGGACAGGTGCTGCACTTCGAGCGCTGCCGCTGTGATATCGTCTTTGCTGGTGAAATGAAAATAGACCGTGCGCTTGGTCACCCCTGCTTTCTCGGCGATGGCATCCACACTGACGCGCGCGAAGCCCCGCCGGAAGAACAGCGCATAGGCCGCCTCCAGTATGGCCTGCCGTGTATCGGATCGCTTCCCGCCCATACCGCCAAGTATACCCGGTAGTGAAATGACAACAAGCGCGCCTTTCACCTAAACTCCGCCAAACATCGGAGGGTGATTTTTAAAATGACCGGAAACACTTTGGAGATCATCCAGATCATCTCCAGCGTCATCGGTTCGGTCGCGGTGGCGCTGACCGTGGTCTATCTGGCCATTCAGGTCCGCGCCAGCACGCGCGCCACCTACTCGCAAACCTACCAGACGGCCGTGGCTGCCCTGGGCGACATGGCGGCCATCGTCGCGGAAAGCAAAGAGAAATCCCGCCTCTACGCGGTTGGTATGGCCGACCCGGACGCGCTGGACGAGGACGAGTATCTGCAATTCGCTTATCTCGGCATCAGCCTGTTCCGGAAATATGAAAACGCCTATTTCCAGTACCGCTCGGGCATGATCGACGATGCCTTCTGGGACGGTCACCGCGACAACCTGCTGTGGTTCTATCACCGCCCCGGTACGCAACGCTGGTGGAGAGAGCGGCGATTGGGATTCAGCAAGGCATTTCGAGAGTATTTGGAAAGCACGTCAGAGGCGGATATGGCGGTTCAGAAGGAACGGTTCGTCTGACCACGCTCATGCAGAGTTTTCACCAACCGTTCCCCCCGGGGATCCAGACCCGCCTACTCTGGTGATCGTGTCTGCGCCAATATCCAGTCGCGGACAAGCTTCGCGTCGTCCGACAGGGGGCGCAGCCTGGACCACACCAGGTAGAACCCGGTGCCCGAGCACCAGCTCCACTCCGGGCGCGCGGCCAGAAGGCCCTGATCAACCAGCCCTGTGACGATGTGATGCCAACCGAAGGCAAAGCCCTCGCCCGCCATCGCCGCCTGAAGGACAAGGGCGTAGTCGTTCAGGCGCAATCCGCTGGACGGCACCTCCGCCCGGATGCCGAAATGGGCGAACCAGTCGCTCCAGACAGGGCGTTCCCGGATCGGTTCCTCCAAATGGATCAGACGCTGGTGCAGCAGGCCCGGGATGCCCTTGAGGTTGACCGCCGCCGCCATGACACGCGGCGACGCGACAGGATAGATACGTTCCTTGGCAATCAGAACGCTTTCGCAATCGGGCCAGTTGCCGTCCCCGCGACGCACGGCGAGGCTGATATTCTCGGCATAAAGATCCGGTTCGCGGTCGCTGGTCTGAAGGCGCAGGTCGATCTGCGGATGGGCCGATTTCAGGGCTGCCAGGCGGGGCATTGTCCAATGGTTGTTGAACGCGGTCGAGGCGTTAAGGGTCACGTAATCCCGGCGTGATAAGTGTTGGATCGCCGTTGCCGAATGCGCCAGCTGTTCAAACGCGCGCGAAACATCCGAGAACAGCCGTTCCCCTGCCGCCGTCAAGGTGACCCTGCGATGCCCGCGCAGGAACAAGGCGACGCCAAGCCGATCCTCAAGCGCCCGGATCGTGGCGCTGACGGCAGGTTGCTGAACGTTCAACTCCTCTGCCGCACGGGTGAATGACGCGCTGCGGGCGGCGGCTTCGAACACCATGAGGTGACGCGGCGAACAAAGCTGATTCCAGAGATTTCGCATAAACTGAGTTTATCCAAAACATCACTATTTTCAAGCGTCACAAAGGGTCTCGCCATCGCTAGCCTACATCTGAAACGATTTCAGAGGGGCCCGCCATGGCCAGACGCTCTCGCCCGACCCGCAACCAAAGCGCCGGTTCCGGCACCTCCCCCGCCTCGCCGCATATCCGGCGGGTGCTGCCGTTTTTCGATGTTCTGGACGAGGACCAGATCGAGAAGCTGGAGGCACAGGTCGACTGGATCCTGCAGGATGTGGGCATCGCGTTCCGTGACGATCCCGAGGCGATCGCGCTGTGGAAACGCGAAGACGCGCGGGTCGAGGGCGACATTGTCCGCGCCCCGGCGGACTGGATTCGCGCTCTCTGTGCGAAGGCCCCGAGCGAGTTCACGCAGTTGGCCCGCAACCCCGAAAGGTCCGTCATCATCGGCGGCGCAAATCAGGTCTTCGCGCCGATCTACGGTGCCCCTTTCGTGCGCGATCTGGAAGGCGGGCGGCGCTATGGCGACATGGCCGCGTTCCGCGATCTGGTGCGGCTGACCTACATGCACCCGAACCTGCATCATGGCGGCTTCGTCACCTGCGAACCCTGCGACGTGCCGGTCAGCAAACGCCACCTCGACATGCTGCTGGCGCATATGACTCTGTCGGACAAGCCGCACCTTGGCGCGATCACGGAAATGAGCCGCGCGCAGGACAGCGTCGACATGGCCGAGATCGTTTTCGGCGCCGATGTGATGGAGCAGAATTGCGTCATCATGGGCAACGTCAACACCAACTCGCCGCTTTTGGTCGACAAGGTGGTGACCGAGGCGATCCGCGTTTATTGCGGGCGAAATCAAGGGATTGTGGTGGTGCCCTTCATCCTGTCCGGCGCCATGGGACCAGTCAGCACCGCCGCGAGTGTCGCGCAGGCCATGGCCGAGGCGATGATGGTCTGCGCCTATGCGCAACTGGTCCGCCCCGGCGCGCCCTTCGTCTTGGGGAACTTCCTGTCTTCCATGTCGCTCAAGTCCGGCGCGCCCACTTTCGGGATGCCGGAACCGGTGATGTCGAACTACGCCATCGGCCAGCTTGCGCGCCGCGCGGGGCTGCCCTTGCGCTGTGGCGGGTCGCTGACGGCGTCAAAAATCGAGGACGCGCAGGCGGCTTATGAAAGCGCCGATTCCATGCATTCCACCATGCTCGCCGGGGCCAATTTCGTGCTGCATTCCGCGGGCTGGCTGGAGGGCGGGCTGTGCACCGGGTTCGAGAAACTGATCATGGATGCGGACCGGCTTGGGAGCTATCAGAAAGTGCTATCCCAGGGACTTGATGTCTCGGACGAAGCCATGGCGCGGGACGCCTATGACGAGGTCGAGGCCGGGGGCCATTTCCTTGGCTGCGGGCACACGATGCGCAATTATCAGACCGCGTTTTATGAACCGAAGCTGAGCGACAGCGAGAATGTGGAAAGCTGGGAGGAAGCCGGATCGAACGACATGCGCGCCCGTGCCCATGCGCGTTGGACCGGGATGCTGGAGAGCTACGAGGCCCCGCCGATGGATGACGCGATGCGCGAGGAGCTAGAGAGCTTCGTGGCCAGGCGCAAGGAGGAGCTGCCCGATGCGTGGTACTAGGTTAACCCTTTGTTTACGCATAAGTTCAACTGATTTGAATGCGCGGAAAATAGGGGGGTGCCCCCTGTACACCCCCTGTATACCCCCCGTGCACCCCTCGTGCAGACGAAACCGCCCATGACCGCCTTTCCCCGCCTCACCAGCCCGCTCGATCTGCGTCACAAGACCCTGCGCAACCGCATCACTTTTGGAGCCCACACGGCGAACATGTCAGTGAACGGATTGCCGGGCGACCAGTTCGGCGCCTACCTGCTGGAACGCGCCTTGGGCGGCGCGGGGATGATCGTGGCGGAGCCTGTTCCGGTGCATCGCACCGGCGTGCTGACGCGGGGCAATTTCCTGGCGGAGGATGACGCGGTGATCCCCGCGTTCCGCCGCATACTGGAGCCGGTAAAGGACGCGGGCGCGGTGGTGCTGCAGCAGCTTTACCACGTGGGCCAGCACGGCGATTCCGACCTCAGCTATCAGCCGCACTTGGGCCCGTCGGGGCGACCCAGTTACCACGACAGCGACGGCAGCCATGCCATGACCGGGGCCGAGATCGAGGAGATGATCGCAGCTTTCGTTGCGGCCGCCCGGCGGTGCCAGCAGGCAGGCTTTGACGGGGTGGAAATCTGGGCCGCCTATCATTCGCTGTTGGATCAGTTCTGGACACCTTGGAGCAACCGGCGGGATGATAATTGGGGCGGGTCGTTGGAAAACCGCACGCGGATGTCGATGCGGATTCTGGAGGGCATCCGTGCGGCTTGCGGTGAGGATTTCATCGTTGGTATGTCGGTGAGCTACTCCGACAGCTACGCGGTGAGCCTCGGGATTGACGAGCTGACCGAAATCCTCGCGCTGCATGATGCAACGGGACATCTGGACTATGTCAGCTGCGGCTCTGGTGGCTATCTCGATTTCGAAAAGCTGATGCCGACTTTCGTCCTGGGTGAGAAACTGACCGTGCCCGCGACCGAGGTCTTCAAGCGCGACCTCAAACACGCGAAGGTGCAGGCCGAAAGTGGGATCAGGACGCCCGACAATGCGGAAAGCGTGATCGGCTCGGGCCAGGCCGATCTGGTCTCCATCGTGCGCGGGCAGATCGCCGATCCGCATCTGGCGCGGAAGGTTGTTGAGGGCAGACCGGAGGACATTCGCGGCTGCATTTCCTGCAACCAGATGTGCTGGGGGCGGCGCTCGCGGGATTACTGGATTTCCTGCCTCGTGAACCCCTCCGTGGGGCGCGAATACCAGTGGGGCGGCGACAGGTTTGCGCCTGCCGAGACGCCGAAAAAGGTGCTGGTCGTGGGCGCGGGCCCGGCGGGGCTGGAGGCCGCGCGGGTGGCCGCCGAGCGGGGGCATTCGGTCGAGATTCACGAGGCGGCGGCAGTGATTGGCGGGCAGTTTCGGCTGGCAGGGGAACAGCCACGGCGGGGACAGATCACGGAGTTGCTCGATTGGTACGAACGGCAGTTCGCGCAATTGGGGGTGCGGCTGCATCTGAACAGCTTCCTCGATGCGGAGGACGTGCGGGCGATTGGCGCGGATCAGGTGGTACTGGCCTCCGGATCGCTGCCGGATGAGGAGGCGACGCAACGCTGGCTGCCGCAGCTTGGCGCCCTGCCGGGGCTGGCGAATGGCAATGTCTATGCTGCCGAGGACGTGATGCGCCGCGATGCACGCCTTGGCGATCACGTGATCGTGCTGGACGAAGGCGGCAATATGCGCGGCGTCGGCACGGCGTGGCATCTGGCCGAGGCGGGCAAGCAGGTCACGTTGGTCACGCCCGACCCCTTCGTGGGCAAGGAACTGGCCCGCACAAGTGCCGACATCCCGATCCGCGCGCGGCTGGCGCGGCTTGGGGTCGAGATGCTGACGGAGCATGGCCTGTTGGAATGGCGCGGCAACGGGGCGCTGCTGCGCAACCTGCTGGATGGGTCCGAGCGGGAGATCGCCAGTTCCGCCCTTGTCATGGCCACCACGAACCGCGCCTTCGACCCGCTGTCGGAGGAGCTGTCCGACCTCACCCCCATTCTCATCGGCGACGCGCAGGCCCCGCGCCAGGCGCCATGGGCCTTTTACGAGGGCCGCAAATGCGGTCTCGACATCTGATAGAGGAGCACTGACATGCCCGAGATTCAAAAAGACGACACCGCCACCGGCAAGCCCCTACCCTCCCACGCCAAGGTTGTGGTGATCGGCGGCGGCGTTGTTGGCTGCTCGATCCTGTTCCACCTTGCGAAATTCGGCTGGAAGGACGTTGTCCTGCTGGAACGCGACGAGCTGACCTCCGGCTCCAGCTGGCACGCGGCGGGGCAGATTCACACCATCAGCTCAGACCCCAATATCAGCCGCCTCCAGGGCTATACCATTGATCTCTATAAAGAGATCGAGGAAACCAGCGGCCATTCCGTAGGCCTGCACATGACCGGCGGCTTCTACGCGGCCTCGACCAAGGAATGGTACGACTATCTGAAACGCGAACGGTCCAAGGCGCGCTACATGGGGCTGAACCAGGAGTTTATCAGCCCCAAGGAACTGGCCGAGCGGCACCCGCTCATTGACACCAGCCAGTATTACGCGGCGCTCTGGGACGATCAGGATGGCGACCTTGATCCCTCGGGCGCGACCTATGCCTTTGCCAAGGCCGCCCGCGTGCACGGCGCGCAATATTTCACCCATTGCGGCGTCACCGCCACCACGCAGCGCCCCGACGGAAGCTGGGATGTGACCACGCCCAAGGGCGTCATCAATGCCGAGATCATCGTCAATTGCGGGGGTCTCTGGGCACGGGAAGTTGGGCATATGCAGGGGCTGCACATCCCCGTGCAGCCGATGGAACACCATTACCTGATCACTGAGGCGATCCCCGAGATCGTCGAGCGGATGCAGCCCGGCGGTGCGGGCCGCCTGCCCTGCGGCATCGACTACGAGGCGAATATCTACTTCCGGCAGGAACGGCAGGGGATGCTGCTTGGCACCTATGAGCCCAAGGGCACACCGTGGAAGGTGGAGGGCACGCCCTGGACCTTCGGGCACGAACTGCTGCAACCCGATCTGGACCGCATCGCCGACCGCCTGGAACTGGGCTTCGAACGCATCCCGGCGCTGGCAAATGCCGGGATCAAGGACGCAATCAACGGCCCCTTCACCTTCGGCCCCGATGGCAACCCGATGATCGGGCCGGTGCCGGGCATGACCAACTATTGGTGCGCCGTGGGCGTGATGGCGGGCTTCTGCCAGGGCGGCGGCGTCGGGCTGACCATGGCGGAATGGATGATCGACGGGGAACCCTCGATCGACGTTTGGGCCATGGATGTGGCGCGCTTTGGCGATTGGGCGACGCCCGACTGGGGAACGGTGAAATCGACCGAGAATTACGAACGCCGCTTCGTCATGACCTTCCCGAACGAAACCCTGCCCAAGGGCCGTTTGCAGAAAACCACCGCGCTTTATGACCGGCTGGTCGCCAAGGGCGCGCGGATGGGTCAGGGCTTTGGCCTTGAAAATGCGCTATGGTTCGCGGATGGGCCGGAAGACGCCCATGAGGAACCCACCTTCGAACGCAACCGGTCGCATGACTACGTGGCGCGCGAAGTGAAAGCGGTGCAGGAGGCCGTGGGCGGCATCGAGATCGCCAACTTCGCCAAGCATGAGATCAAGGGCGCGGGCGCGCGGGCCTGGCTGGACCGTATCCTTGCGGGATATGTGCCGAAACCCGGTCGCCTGACCCTGACACCGATGCTGACCCCCAAGGGGCGGCTTTACGGCGATCTGACCGTGGCCTGTCTGGCCGAGGATCACTTCATGCTCTTCGGCTCCGGCGCCATGCAGGAGGCGCATCGCCGATGGTTCGAAAAGGACCTGCCCGCTGACGTGAGCTATGCCAATGTCTCCGATGACTGGCACGGGATAGCCCTGTCTGGCCCCAAATCTCGGGAGCTTTTGCAGCGGATCACCCGCGACGACATGAGCGCCGAAGCCTTCAGGTTCCGCGATCTGCGCCAGACCTTCGTGGGCGGCGTGCCGGTGATCCTGAACCGGATTTCGTTCAGCGGTGAACTGGGCTACGAGATCTACTGCAAACCGCAATACCTGCTGCGGCTTGCCGAGGCCATCGAGGAGGCCGGGGCCGATCTGGGCTATCGCTGGTACGGCGCGCGGGCGCTGATGTCCATGCGGCTGGAGAAAGGCTGGGGCGTCTGGACGCTGGAATTCCGACCCGATTTCGATGCCGTGGAAAGCGGCATGGAGGCTTTCATCAACTGGAAGAAGGACTTCGTGGGCAAGGAGGCGACTTTGGCAGCGCGTGAGGCCGGGCCGAAACGGCGGCTGGTCACCATGGCGATCGCGGCCGAGGGGATCGACGTCACCAATGACGAGGCGGTGCTGAAGGATGGCGAAGCCGTGGGCTATGTGTCGTCGGGGGGCTACGGCCA
The DNA here is from genome assembly GCF_965215655.1 of Nioella sp. Classification (GTDB taxonomy): domain Bacteria; phylum Pseudomonadota; class Alphaproteobacteria; order Rhodobacterales; family Rhodobacteraceae; genus Nioella. The sequence continues at coordinate 1,255,458 of NZ_OZ244111.1, read as the reverse complement.
CAGAACGGGCCAGTCGCTCGCCATGGGCTATGTCGACGCTGCCCATGCCACACCCGGATCGGAGCTGGAGGTCGAGATCCTGGGCGAGATGTACAAGGCCCGCGTGCTGGACGGCCCCAGCTATGACGCGAATGGCGCGAATATGCGCGGCTGACAGACACCCTGCCCTGCCGGCGACGTGATCGGCGGGGCATGCCCTTCCCCTTCGACGGAAATCGCGCCATGGTCCGTGTCATCCCCTGACGCCCTATGAAGGACCGCCCATGTTCACCTTTCTTCGCCGCATCTGGCAGGCTGCGCCGGTTGCCACCGTGATCCTCGGGGGCGCGTTGGTGGTGAGCTTGTTCTTTGCCGTGCGGCTGGTCGCGTTCTGGATTTACTGGGCCGATCCCGCGCATCGCGATCAGGCGATCGAGCCCTGGATGACACCGGGCTACGTGGCCCATTCCTGGGACGTCCCGCGCGAGGTGGCCTTCGAGGCGCTCAATCTGCCGCCCGCCCCCGGCAGGCCGCTGTCGCTGCAGGAGCTTGCGGAAGAACGTGGCGTATCGGTGGATGTGCTGGCCGCGCAGGTGCAAACCGCGATTAACGCCTTCCGGGCCGAACAGGGGCCGCGCCCATGACCGATACGATCTTTGCCCTCGTCACCAGCTGGGGCGCGCTGGTGATCTTCGCCTCGTCCTTCCTGTCCTGCCTGGCGCTGCCCATCCCAACCTCGCTGATGATGTTGTCGGGCGGGGCCTTCGTGGCGGCTGGCGATCTGGCGCTGTGGCAGGTCATCGCCGGGGCCTGGGGCGGGGCCGTATTGGGAGATCAGACCGGATACCTGATTGGCCGCCACGGCGGCGCGCCACTGGTCGAACGCATTGCCCGCACCCCGGCCCGCAGCGCGGTGCTGAACCGGGCGCGGAGGCTGGTGGACAAGCGCGGCGGGCTTGGGGTCTTCCTGTCCACCTGGCTCTTTGCACCGCTTGGACCGTGGGTGAATTTCATCGCAGGGACCACCGGGCTTGGCTGGCTGCGCTTCACAATCTGGGACGTGTTGGGCGAGACCATCTGGGTGACGGTCTATGTCGGCCTCGGCTTTGCCTTTGCCAGCCAGATCGAGGCGGTGTCCGACATTCTGGGCAATGCGGTCGGGCTGCTGGCGGCGCTGGCGGTGGCGGGTGCGATGGTGGTCTGGATTCGCGGGGCGCTGAAGGCCCAGAAGGCGCGGCGCGCGGTTGAACCCTGACGCGCCGGACTCTAAATCGGGACCATGACCAGTCCCGACCGGATTCTCGGCCCGATCCTCATCCTTGACGATATCCGCGACGGGCGGATGCATCTGGCCGCGCTGCTGATCGCGCCCGAGGGACGGGACGTGCCTGCCCCGGACACCGGGGACGGCCCGGCAGAGATGACGCGACTTGCCGATCTGGCCGGTATGACCGTGCACCGCGCGCGGTTCTCCGTGCCGCTCGACCGGCCGTCCTCTTACCACTGGAACGGCAGCGACTATGCGCTGGCGGGTCTGCCGGAGGATGGCGGGCGGCTCGCCTTCGTATCCTGCAACGGAGAGGAGCATGGCGATCTGGACCGCGACGGGGCGGAGCGGAATGCCATGTGGGCGCGGTTGGGTGCGGAGCATGACGAAAAACCCTTTTCGCTGATCCTGCATGGCGGCGACCAAGTCTATGCGGATGAGGCGACCCATGGGCACCCACTGTCCGAGGATTGGCCCGACCGCATCCCGCGTGATCCCTCCCGCGCCGATCTGGCGAGTTTGCGCGACCACCTGCGCGCGCGCTTCGCAGATCGTTACTTCACGCTCTACAAGGCACCCGAGTTCGCCTATCTGGCCGCGCGCGTGCCAGCGCTGATGCAGTGGGACGACCATGACATCTGCGATGGCTGGGGGTCGCTGCAACGCAGCCGCACCTATTCGCCGGTCGGTCAGGCGCTGTTCGAGATGGCGCGCGAAGCGGCGCTTTTGTTCCAGCATGGCACGGTGGAGGGCGATCTGCCCGCCCGGTTCCGCGACCCAAGCGGCCTGCATCTGGGTTGGTCCGTCAGCGCCCCCGGCCTGCGCCTCCTCGGCCCCGATCTGCGCAGCGAACGCACCCGGCGCGAGGTTATGGGCAAGGGCGGCTGGCAGATGATGGAGGACGAGACCCGCAGCCCCTGCCCCGGCCGCACGCTGGTGATGTCGAGCGTCCCTCTGCTCGGCCCGCGCTTGTCGCTGCTGGAACTGCTGATGGTGCTGACGCCGCGCATGCAGAAATACGAGGACGACCTGCGCGACCAATGGCAAAGCCGCGCGCATCGCGAAAGCTGGACGCATATGCTGGAGCTGATGGCCCGGATCGCCGATCACGCGGATCAGCAGGTCACGGTGCTGTCGGGCGAGATTCACCTGGCGGCGCGGGGCGAGATGAGCCTGCCAAGCGGCGACACGCTGCACCAGCTGGTGGCTTCGGGCATTTCGCACCGGGCACCGCCCAAGGCCTGGGCTAAGGTGTTGGGCGCGCTGGCGGCCTTCGGGGAGTCGCCTCTGAAAGGCCACAAGATCCGCATGGCGCGCATCCCCGGACAGGCGCAGCGCTATATTGCCGAGCGCAATTACCTGGTGCTGGAGCGCAGCGGCGAAGACTGGTCGGCGGAGTGGGAATTCGAAGATGCGGGACGCAGCCCGGCCCTGCCGCTCTGATCCCTTGCCCAATCGCGCGCCACGCCCCATATCTGCCCCATGATCCTGCGCCTGACCCCCATCCTGCTTGCCATCGCCTACGGGCTGGTGATGTACCATTTCTCGGCCTGGCGCACCCGGCGCGAGCTGGATGAACGCTCGACCGAACTGGCCGATCCGGCGCTAAAAGGCATCATGGACCGGCTGGCCGCGGCGCTGGAGCTGCCGCGCATTCGGGTCAATCTGTACGAGGTGGAGCCGGTGAACGGTCTGGCCGCGCCGGATGGGCGGATTTTTCTCACACGCGGCTTCTATAATCGCTACCGGGCGGGCGAGGTCACGGGCGAGGAACTGGCCAGCGTCGTCGCCCATGAGCTGGGGCACGTGGCGCTTGGCCATACGCGGCGGCGGATGATCGACTTTTCCGGCCAGAACGCGGTGCGCACTATTCTGGCTTCGGTCCTGGGGCGGTTTCTGCCGGGGCTTGGCCCGTGGCTGGCGGGGGTGCTGACCTCGCTTGTCGTGGCACGGATTTCGCGCGGCGATGAGTATGAGGCTGATGCCTATGCCGCCGCGCTGATGGTCAAGGCGGGCTTCGGCACCGGGCCGCAAAAGGCGCTGCTTTCGAAGCTGGAGGGGTTGACCGGCATGGCGGGGCGCGGGGCGCCGGCCTGGCTGATGAGCCATCCCAAGACGCCCGACCGGATTGCCGCCATCGAGGCGCTGGAAGCCCGATGGGAGGAGGCGCGGGGGTAACGGGGTTTCGCCGCCTTCGGCGTCGACCCGGGAGCGCGCCTCGTCAACCCCCGCTTTCGCGGGGGCCTCCTCGGCCCGCATTGCCATGGATGCGTGGGGAGATCTGTGCGTTGCCCGCCGGATGGTGCTGGTTGCAGCGGTGGACAGCCTTCGGCGAGAGTATTTGTCACCAAGAAGAAGAGAGCGCCTTGCCAAGACGCGGCAGCCGGGCGCGTTTCATAAGCTTGCGCAGGTCGAGCGGTTCGCCTGCCAGGGATTGGGCGGTGGCGTGGACGCGTGTGACCACGTCGGTGACGGCATCCGGGCTGTCCTGCCAGAGCTGGTAGAGCAGCGCATCGGGATGGTGGGTTTGCAGATTGTGGGGCTGAAGCTCTCGCACCGGGAAATCGCGCAGGTTGAGGGTGACGATGCCTTGTGCCTGCCCCTTGATCGCCGTGGCGAGCACATGGATATCGGCGGGGTCGGGCAGCCAGAGCTGCTGTTCGAGATCGGGATCGGCAGGGATTTCAGCCCCTGGCCAGCGCGCATTGAGCAGCGCGATTTCCCCTTCGGCAATGACCCCGTCGCCTGGGCTTTGCCGCTCTGCCGTGCGCCGCCATTCCTCGGCGATGCGCGCGGACCAGAGCGGGGTGAAGTGCCCCTGACCCGCCACCCCCATCAGGATTTCGCGCAGCACCGTCGGGTAGAGCACGCAGGCGTCGAGGCAGAGCCTCATGGAAGCAGGCGGAAGGCGAGCGCCTTGAGATAGCCGGTCTCTGACAAGGCTGGATGCTGCGGATGGTCGGGCCCGGCAAAGCCGGTGTGGATCAGGCGCGGGTCACGCCCGGCCCGGCCGATACCGCGCAGGCAGGCCTGTCGGAACTTGCCCAGATCGGCGGCGTGGGAGCAGCTGCACAGGATGAGCGTGCCGCCAGGGGCCACCAGAGGAGCCGCCAGACGCGCGACCCGTTCATAGGCCCGCAACCCCTGGGTCAGCGCCTGTTTCGAGGGGGCGAAGGCGGGCGGGTCGGCGATGACAAGGTCGAAGCGCTCGCCCGCTGCCGCCAGATCCTCCATCACCGCAAAAGCATCGCCCTGGCGGGTGGCGAAACGCTCAGCCATGCCCATCCGGGACGCGCCCTCTGTGGCCAGCTCCAGCGCCGGGGCGGAGGCATCGACGGAGAGTGCTTGTGTTGCGCCGCCTGCCAGTGCCGCCAATGCGAAGCCGCCCACATGGGAGAAGACATCGAGCACCCGCGCGCCCTTGGCCATCGACCGGGCAAAGGCGTGGTTGGGGCGCTGGTCGTAGAAGAGCCCGGTTTTCTGACCGCCCATCACATCCGCCAGATAGGTGGCGCCGTTCATCTGGACCGGCAGGGCCGCATCGGGCGCGGTCCCGAGCAGCAGGCCGCTGTCCTCCTCCAGCCCCTCCTGCGCGCGGGCGCGGCCCGATCCGTTCTTGATGATGGTGGTGGCCCCGGTCAGATCGGCCAGGATCGCGGTCAGATCCTCCAGCCTCTCTTCGATCCAGATCGCATTGGGCTGGACCACCAGCACATCCCCGAAGCGGTCGATGATGAGGCCGGGCAGCGCGTCGCCCTCGGCATGGACAAGCCGGTAGTAGGGCGCATCGAAAAGCCTGTCACGCAGGTCGAGCGCGGCAGTCACCTTGCCCCGCAGCCAGTCGGCGTCGATCACGGTAGAGGGGTCGCGGTCCAGCACACGAAAGGCGATCTTGGCGCCCGTGGTAGCGATGCCAACGGCCAGCGGCTGACGATCGCCATCTTCCAGCAGGCACAGCGCGCCCGCAGGCACGCCGCGGGAGCGGCGGTCGAGAACGATCTCATCGGCCCAGGCCCAGGGGTGGCCATGGCGGATGCGGCGGGCGTCGGCCTTGGGTTTCAGGCGCAAAACGGAAATGGGGGGCGTTGTCATACGCCCCCCATATCGGGATTCTCTGGTCTTGGGAACGGTCAGAACACGTATTCGGTGCCCTGCGCGTCAAGCCCGAATTCCTGCCGCGCCCACCCGATGATCTGGCTCTGGATGCGGTCGCGCTGATAGATGCCGTCGCGTTCCGCCGCGATGGCGCGGCTGCCACCCAATGCGCGGAAGGTCAGGTCCACCGGGATCGGGCCCGTGAGCGCCGCGCCGGTTTCGGCATCGCGGACGGTGAACATGAACTCGATCTCATGCTCGCCGCCGATGGTGTAACGGGCGCGTTCGGTCAGCGCATGGAAGCGGGTGACCTCCATCTCGACGATGACCGGGGTCGCGCCCTCTTCGGTCAGGGGGCGCAGGGCGAACTCCATGGCTTCATGGATCAGCGCCTGCACCTGCTGGTGGCGGTCGCCGGACACCGGGTCTTCACGCCACACAATGTCCGAGCGCGGCTTGATCGTGTTGGCCTCGGACACCGTCAGGCTCTCGGGCACGGCGATATTGATGGCCTCCACCTGCCAGTCGGCGGCCTCTGCCTGAGCGGCGAGCCCCGTCGGCACGGTAATGTTTTGCGTCACGTCCACATGCGGGACAGTGGAACAGGCCGACACGCCCATTGCGGCGAGGCCCAGAAATGCGAGTAAAATACGTTTCATGCGTCTTCTCCTGCCAGGATCTCCGGGACTGATTCCCGTGTCCTTCTTTTGGTCATGGGCAGAAGATGACGCCGAAACTGGGCAGAAACGTGATGCCCTTGCAACTTTGCAAAGGCATTTTTTCATTTATCGACAGGTTTTCGTCAAATTAGTTCTGGCAGGCTCTCCGCGTCTCAGCCCTGTACCACCTGCATGCGTTGCTGGCCAAGCCCTGCGACCTCCAGCACAACCTCATCGCCCGCGCGCAGGTAGCGCGGCGGTGTCATTCCCATGCCGACGCCAGCGGGAGTGCCGGTTGCGATAATATCGCCGGGCTGGAAACTCATGAAATGGCTCAGATGCGCGATGGCCTCGGCCATGGGGAAGATCATGTCGCGCGTGTTGCCGTTCTGCATGGTCTCGCCGTTTACGCTCAGGCGCAGGGCGACATTCTGTGGGTCGGCGATCTCGTCGGGGGTTACCAGCCAGGGGCCGACCGGGCCGAACGTGTCGCAGCTTTTACCCTTGGTGAACTGGCCCGACCGGCGGATCTGGAAATCACGCTCTGACACGTCATTGACGGCCACGAAGCCCGCCACATGGTCCATCACCTGATCGGCGGTGATGTACTTGGCGGGCTTGCCGATGACGACGCCCAGTTCAACCTCCCAATCGGTGCTGACCGAGCCGCGCGGCAGTTCGATCGGATCATAGGGGCCGGAAATCGCGGAGGTCGCCTTCATGAAGATCATCGGCTCGTCCGGCGGGGTCATGTTGGCCTCTGCCGCGTGGTCGGAATAGTTGAGCCCGATGCAGACCATCTTGCCCACGCCCGCAACGGGGGTGCCGATCCGGGGGGAGCCTTCGACCAGCGGGCCATCGGCGGTCAGGTCTGCCAACCGCCCCAGAACGTCGCCCGAGAGGTCCGCGATCTGGCCGGACAGGTCGCGCAGATTGCCCTTGGCATCCAGAACGCCCGGTTTCTCTTGTCCCTTCTCGCCGTAGCGCAGGAATTTCATCGCCCGTCCCCCTTTGGTACTTTTCGCGCCCAGAAAGGCCCAAGCAACGGACAAGGTCAAGTGGCAGGCGGAGCCTCTTCCGGCACTGGCGGTGCGGCCTGCGGGGGCTGAGGCGGTGCCGGTGCCGTTTGCGGTGGCGGGGGTGGCGCAGGGGCCGGTCGCAAGCCGTCTCCCGCAGTGAGGTTGATCGCGCGCCTTGACCCGGCCTTGCCAAGCCGCGCGCTGAACAGCCGCCGCCCCGCGACGTCACAGATGGCGACCGAGGCCAGATCGGACCGGTCGAAGGGCAGCACGTCACCCGCTTGCAACCTCTCCACCTTCGACAGCGGCAGGGTCTGGCGCAGCAGGACCGCCTCCAGCATCGCGGGGGCGGCCATCACGATCTCATGCCATGGCTGGCCCCATCCCGGTGCGGGGGACGTGCCCTTTGGCGCGGGACTGTCCGTGCCTGTCACGGGCACTGCCAGCAGGATCCTGCCTTTCTTTGCCCCCTCGCCCAGATCGAGCGTGGCGCTGAACAGGTGGCAGGGATGATCGGGCAGCAACAGCTCCAGCCCGCGCGGATCGGGTAGATGGGTGCCGTAGGTCAGGCCAAGCGGCCAGTCCACGCCGGCCGCCCCTGTCATCTCGCCCGCAAAGGCACTGAGGAAGAGTCCGATGAAATCCCGCGTCAACGCCGCGTCGATCATGGTGGGCGCGCGCGGCAGGCCCGGCCCCTTGTCGACGCGGCCCGTGGTTTGAACCTCGATCAGCGCATCGACCGCGCCATGATCCAGCGCACAGATGGCGCGGCGGTCCTGCCCGGCCTCCAGCAGGCAGACCAGCCCGCCCTCCGGCAGCGCGGCAATCACATCGGCAAGGGGCAGATCCCATTTCGGGGCGTCGGGCGTGGCGGCCAGCGACAGCCCCTCATAGGGGGCACCCGCCTTGCCCAAGGCGCGGGTCAGGGCCGGGTCCACGCCCTCTGCACGCGCGCGCTGATCCGGGTCTTCCCCTTTGGGCGACCGGATTTTCAGCCTGAGGCCCGGATTGAACCCGTCTGATGGCATGACATTCCCTTTGGCGGGCAGAACGGCCCGCATCTTTCTCCCATGAAAGAGGTTAAGAAAGCGTCAAGCAGCGCGCAGCGCCCGGCCCGGCAAGCGCACCCGGAAGGCCGCCCCGCCCTGCCCCGGCACATAGCTCAGCCGCCCGCCAAGGCGCTGCATGATCTCGCGGCTGATCGCCAGCCCCAGTCCCGCCCCCTGCGCGTCGCGGGTGGTTTCCAGCCGGGTGAATTTCTCGAAAATCAGCGATTGCTGACGTTCCGGGATGCCCGAGCCATTGTCGGAAAACTCCACATCCACGCGCCCCGGCTGGCGCTGGACGCGAATGCGCAGCTCGGGCTCTTCGGCATCGCAGTATTTCTGGGCGTTGGAGATGAGGTTGATAAAGACCTGCGCCAGCCGGTCGCCATCGGTCATCAGGTCGATCTGCTCGGCCTCCCGATCCCGCCGGATACGGATACGCCCGCCCGATTCCATCACGCCGGTCGCCGCCTCTGCCTTGTCCAGCACCTCAGCCAGTGTCGCGGGGCTTTCATTCAGCGTGACGCGGCCATGTTCCAGCACCGACAGGTCCAGCAGATCATCCAGCAACCGCGTGAGCCGCATGCTTTCGGTGTGGATGATACGGGAGAATTTCTGCCGCGTTTCTTCTTCCAGATCTTCGCCCTGCATCAGCAACTCCGAAAACGCCCGGATCGAGGTCATCGGCGTGCGCAGCTCGTGGCTGATCTGGCTCAGGAACGTGTCCTTCTGCTCGGCCAGTTCCGTCAGTTTCTGGTTCGCTTCGCGCAGCCGCGCGGCCGTGCGGGTCAGTTCGGAGGATTGCCGTTCCAGCTGGCTGGAATATTCCATCATCTGCGCGGTTTCATCGGCCACCGCCAGCAGATCCCGCACCGACACGGTCGCACCCCCGGTGATCTGGTAGACCATCGCATGGGCCGTTGCGGCCCCCACCGACCCCGCCAGTTCGCGTTCCAGCATCTTCAGGAAATCGGGATTCGGGTCCGGCAGGCTCGCCGCCCGGCCCTGCGCCGCCGCCGCCTGCTGAAACAGCCGCCCGGCGCGTCCCGTGCCCAAAATCCGCTGCGCCATGATCAACAGGTCATCGGCGGCAGCCGCGCCCCCCTGCCAGCCCGGCGTGGGGGCGGAATGGTCGAAGACATTGACGAATTGCGCGCCTTGCAGCCGTTCCATCGGTGAGGGGAAGGTGATCAGCGATACGAAGGTGAAGAGGAAGGTATTTACCCCGAGCGACAGCACCATCGCCGTGAGCAGCGGGTCCGCGCCCCGGATGCCAAGCGGGGTGGAGGGCCTCAACCACTCGATCCCGAAGGGCCCGCTTTCCAGCATCCCCTGCATCAGCCCGGAGGTCGCCGCATTGGGCATCAGCAGAACCCAGGCCCAGATGGCAAAGCCCGCGCCGATCCCGGACATGGCCCCCGCCCGCGTCGCCCCGCGCCAGAAGATACCGCCCAGAAGCGCCGGCAGAACCTGCGCCACGCCCAGAAACGCAATCAGCCCTATCGAGGCCAGCGCCACCGACCCGCCGGAACTGCGATAATAGATCAGCCCCAGGAACAGCACCCCGATAATCGACAGACGCCGCGCCATAAGGGCCACCCGCCTCATGTCCCCCGACATCGGGTCCTCGCCCTTGGTGACCCACAGCCAGATCGGCACAATGATATGGTTCGACAGCATGGTGCTGAGCGCCAACGCCGCCACGATCACCATCGAGGTGGCCGAGGAAAAACCGCCCAGAAAGACCAGAAGGGCCAGCATGTCCTGATCGAAGGCCAAGGGCAGCGTCAGAACGTAAAGGTCCGGGTTCGCGCCATCGGGCAGCACCTGCAACCCCACCACCGCAATCGGCAGCACGAAGAGCGACATGAGCAAAAGGTAGAGCGGGAACGCCCATGACGCGGTGGCCAAATGCCCCTCATTGGCGTTTTCCACCACCAGCACCTGGAACATGCGCGGCAGGCACAGGATGGCGGCGGCGGAAAGCGTGGTCAGCCCCACCCATCTGGCACCGTTCGAGCTCCATTCCGAAATCGGGCTCTCGTCGATCCGCGCGAGGATATCCGCAGGCCCCTCCGCCACGCCCCAGACCACGAAGACCCCCACGGCCAGCAGTGCCGCCAGCTTCACGATGGCCTCCAGCGCGATGGCGGACACAAGGCCGGGGTGGCGTTCGTTCACATCGAGGCTGCGGGTGCCGAAGATGATCGTGAACAGCGCCAACCCCCCCGCAACCCAGACCGCCGTGGTGTCGGTGCCAAGGGCCGCAAACTCGCCCGGATCGGCAAAGACCGAGAAGGACAGCGTCACCGACTGCAATTGCAGCGCCACATAGGGCGTGGTGCCGATCACCGCCAGCACCGTGACCAGAGCCGCCAGCGCGCCCGATTTGCCGTAGCGGCTGGAAATCATGTCGGCGATCGAGGTGATCCGCTGCGCCCGCCCGATCCGCACCATTTTGCGCAGCAGCCAGAACCAGCCGATGAAAACCAGCGTCGGGCCAAGGTAGATCGTCATGAACTCCAGCCCCGACCGCGCCGCCGACCCGACCGCGCCGTAGAACGTCCAGGCGGTGGTGTAGATCGACAGTGACAGAGTGTAGACGAAGGGCGAATTCAGCCAGCGGGCATTGCCCTCGGTCGCTTTCTTCTCGGCCAGAAAGGCGATGCCAAACAGCGCCACCACATAGAGAATGCAAATGGCAACCAGACCGTCGAGCGACAGCATCAGCCGCCCTCCGACCCGTCAGACGGGGGCCAGGCGCCGTCCTCGCCGGGGAACACCCGGCCAATGGCATAGGACAGGGCCGCCGACAGGATCACCAGCCCGAACCACACGCCCAGGAAATAGACCAGCCAGCCGGAGGTGCCACCGCTGACCCCGGTGTCGGATGTCAGGATGAAGACCGGCCCGAAGAACAGGAACGCCCCCAGAACCGGGGCCAGCCGCGCCGCGTCCTGCAGGCGATTGCGCCGATAGGTGCGGCGTTCGAGAAACAGGCGGCGGCTCATGTTCCGGCCTTTTGCCCGCCCGTCGCCACCCTGTTCAGGGTCTCCACCATCTCGGAATTGGAAAAGGGCTTGGTCAGATAGGCATTGGCCCCAAGCGCCAGCGCAAGATCGCGATCCTTGGACTGGCCCTTTGCGGTCAGCATCAGCACCGGCAGATCAGCGGTTTCGGGCTGCTTGCGCAGATCGCGCAGGATATCCAGACCGGACCGTCCGGGCAGCATCACGTCGAGCACCAGCACATCGGGGTCGAGCCGTGCAATCTCGTCCAGCGCGGTCGCACCATTGCCATGGCCGGACACCTCCCACCCGTCACGGGACAGCAGGAAGCTGATCGCCTCGAATATGTTGATCTCGTCCTCGACGAGAAGAACGCGGCGCCCCAAGCTGGACCCTCCCTGCCCCGTTTGGATTGGACGCCTAGCTTGCCGATGCCCCGGCCATTGTCAAACACTTGTTGGACCTGCCGTAGGTGACCCTAGCCGAAGCTGCCCCCAACCCGGCGCGCGGAACAGCTCTCTCGCGGGCAAAGCGCACAGCCCGGCCCGACCGGCACCGCACCGGGACTTTCGGGCGCATCATCGGGCAATGCGCGCAGCAGCATCGTGGCCTCCATCACCGGTTCCGCGCCGAAGCCCGCCGGGCCAATCGGCTGGCACACGGCCCAGGCCCGGAAGCGGCTGCCATCTGGCAGGTCCAGCACCGCGCTGTCAGGCACCATGGGCCGCCCAAGCGCCCGGTAAAGCGGCCAGAGCGGGCAGCCCGACCCGTAGCGCGGGATCGAGAAGGCATTGATCCGGCGGCGGAAAATCAGCGCGCCCGAGGCATCGCAGGTGGCCAGCCCAAAACCCGGCACCGCCTGCGCGCCCCCTTGCGGCAGGGCCGCCAGCCGCCGCAACAGTAGCGCCGCATCGCCCCCTGCCAGCGGCAACAGGGCTTGCGGTTCGAAATCCACCTCGGCGGCGGCGGCCAGAACCTCGTCCAGAGGCAATCGCGCCGCATCAGCGGCGTATCGGGCCAGAAGACGCGCGGCCAGATCGCGGGCATCGTCATCGGCCAGCGCGCCCATCCGTCCCAGAACCTCGGGAATCGCCGCCGCGCCGCCTGCCTCGATCTCGGGGAAATGGTGGCCTGCCAGTTCAAACACCGCCTCCACCTGTTCCTGCGGGGTCGATAGCGTTTCGGCCCGCGCCCCCTGCCCCTCGAAATGCGCAAGCAGTGCCGTGGCGCTGGCCGACAGGCGCTCCGCCTCTTCATGCAGGTTGCGATGGAACCGCCCGCGCCATTGCGCATCCAGATCCGGTTCGCGCACCAGAATGTCCGAGGTCGAGCGGATGGCGGCCACCGTCGACAGCACCTCATGCATGGATTCCGCCAGCACCGGGTCATGGCTCAGCCGATCCTGCAGGCCCTCGACCGCCGCCTCCAGCGCCGCGATGCGTTTCTGTTGTTCCCCGATCAGACCGGTCCAGCCGGGAAACCGCCCCGCCAGTTCGTCGATCCGGTCGGTTTCCGCAGGCGGGCCGAAACTGCGTGCCGTGTCCCGCGCGGCGGCCTGCAACATGTCCGACAGGGTGGCGTCCATGCCTTCGGTCAGGCGCGACGGCTCCACCTTCAGCGCCCGCGCGAGGTCCAGAACCAGCTTGCCGCCGATCTTGCGTTTGTTGTGTTCGATGAGGTTCAGATAGCTCGCCGAAATATCCACCGCCTGCGCCAGATCGCTCTGCCGCATCTTCAGCGCCATGCGCCGTTCACGGATACGGGTGCCGGTCAGCGATTGCCGCCGCACCGGATTCTGCCGGTCGCGCATCAGACCACTCCCCTCGGGTTTCACACCGATGGATTAACAGAAAACCCGTTTATTGGCAAAGCCTTGATAGCCGCTTTACAATGTAGTGCCGATCAGCATGTCGGGTTGTACATTTGTAAAGTTGGGGATGTCCTCCAGCAACGGCCCCGCCGCCCCAAGCGCCGCTTTCATCGTCGCCTCGTCGGGAAACAGCATCGTCGCCACGGCAAAATATCCCGGCGGCGCATCAGGTCCACCGGCCAGTCCCTTGGTCACCATGGCATCGGCCAGCCCATGCGGCCCCATCACCTTGCCCACCATCGGCAGGTGCGTCTCGACGTAATACTCATAGTCGAATGTCTTGCCCTCACCGGTGGGGTAAATCACCTGAACTGTCATTGCCATTATCTCGTCCTCCCAAAGAAGGGCACCCTAGCATGGTTCTGGCTGAACGCCTAAATCCGATTGCTTTCAACCCAATGCCTCGCCGGACCTGAAGTATCGCGTCACCACGGGCACCAGAATAAAGCGGCGCGGCCCTCGTCAGAGGACCGCGCCACAATTTGATGAAAGGTCGCTGTTACTGTCCAAGCGCCATATCGGTGACGACATGGGTAAAGGCACCCTCGGGCTCTGCCGTGATCACGGGGTCAGAGCCACCGGCCAGCAGCGTATCCACCGTGCGCTGATAGGCGGCCTCGTCCAGACGCCCGTCGGACCCGGCGGTCAGCAACGCGATCTCGCCCATCATGCGGATCTGGTGCGCCTCGGTCTGCGCACCGGTCTCGTCATAGTCCAGCACGATCATCGCCGCCTCATCGGGGTTTTCCTCGGCCCAGTCCCAACCGCGCATCGAGGCGCGCACGAAGCGGGCCATACGGTCGACGAATTCCGGGTCTTCCAGGTTCTCTTCCAGCACCCACATGCCGTCTTCCAGCGTGGCAACGCCCTGATCCTCATACTGGAAGGTGATCAGGTCATCGGGGCTGACGCCCGCATCCAGCACCTGACCATATTCGTTATAGGTCATGGTCGAGATGCAGTCCGCCTGCCGCTGCAACAGCGGATCGACGTTGAAGCCCTGCTGCAGGACGGTCACGCCGCCCTCGGACCCGTCGGTCGGAATGCCAAGCTGGCTCATCCAGCTCAGGAACGGGTATTCATTGCCGAAGAACCAGACGCCGATTGTGTGACCGGCAAGATCCGCAGGCTCGGTGATGCCCGAATCCGCCCAACAGGTCAGCATCAGGCCAGACCGCGCAAAGGGCTGCGCGATATTGACTACCGGCAGGCCGCGTTCCCGCGCCGCCAGCGCCGAGGGCATCCAGTTCAGCATCACGTCGGCGCCGCCACCGGCCAGCACCTGCGGCGGTGCGATATCAGGGCCACCGGGCTGGATCGTCACGTCGAGCCCTTCTTCCTCGTAATAGCCGTTCTCCAGCGCCACATAGTAGCCCGCGAACTGCGCCTGCGTGACCCACTGCAACTGCAGCGTCACCTCGTCGGCCGCAGCCGCGCCGGTCGCAAGGCCGAGCGCCAGCGCCGATGTCATCAGTTTCTTCATTGTCTTACCTCCGAGTGTTGGATCTCTGTTGTCGTTTATCGTCCCGTCCTTTGCGACGGGTGCCAGAAGGTGAGCCGTTTCTCCGCCAGCGTCACCAAACCGTAAAAGCCGGAGCCTGCCACGGCGGCCACGGCAATCTCTGCCCAGACCATAGCCAGTTCCAGCGTGCCGAACGAGGTCTTGATGCGAAACCCCATGCCGACAATGGGCGAGCCGAAGAATTCCGCCACGATAGCACCAATCAGCGCCAGCGTTGTTGAAACTTTCAGCCCGTTGAAGATGAAGGGCAGCGCGGCAGGCAGGCGCAGCTTGGCGAAGCTCTGCCAGTAACTCGCCGCATAGGTTCGCATCAGGTCGCGCTGCATGGCGTCGGTTTCCTTCAGCCCCGCCACCGTGTTCACCAGAATCGGGAAGAACACCATGACCACCACGACAGCCGCCTTCGATTGCCAGCCGAAGCCGAACCACATGACCAGAATGGGCGCCGTGCCCACGATGGGCAGCGCGGCGATGAAATTGCCCACGGGCAAGAGACCCCGTTGCAGGAATTGCGACCGGTCCACCGCGATGGCCGTGGCAATGGCCAGAACCGCGCCAATAATGTATCCGCTCAGCGCGCCTTTCACGACGGTCTGCACGAAATCGGCCCACAGGACGGGGCCGGATGTGGTCAGCGCCACCCAGATATCCGTCGGCGCGGGCAGGATGACCTGGCTGATATCGAAGAGCCGCACGGACATTTGCCACAGCACCAGCAGCGTGATGCCGAAAATGGTTGGCACGACGAAGCGCCGGGCCGGGCTGCCGCTTTCGGTCAGCACGATATTCACGCCCCATGCCGCCAGCCAGACGCTTAAGATAAGCCCAAGCCGCCAGTCGATCACAAAACTCACAACCAGTAGTGCAGCAACTCCAGCAAGGATCGAGCGCGAGAACTCCGCGTATTTCTGTGCCAACGCCGTCATCGCACCAACCCCAACCGTGTCAATGTCCGCTTCTCGACCGCCCCGATCAGCCAGACCAGCAGCGCCGCACAGATGGCCGCCATGATCAGCGCCGCCCAGATCTGCACCGTCTGCCCGTAATAGCTGCCGGTCAACAGCCGTGATCCCAGCCCGAACCGCGCGCCCGTGGGCAGCTCCGCCACGATGGTGCCGACAAGCGCCGCCGCCACGCCAATCTTCAGCGAGGCAAAGAGATAGGGCAGCGAGCTCGGCAGACGCAGTTTCCAGAACTCCTGCGCGCCGCTGGCCGAGTAGGTGCGCAACAGGTCAAGGTCCATCGGCCCGGGGCTGCGCAGCCCCTTCACCATGCCGACCACGACCGGGAAGAAACTGAGATATGAGGAAATCAGCGATTTCGGCAGCAGCCCCTGGATGCCAACCGCGTTCAGCACCACGATCACCATCGGTGCAATCGCAAGGATCGGGATGGTCTGAGACGCAATCGCCCAGGGCATCACGCTCAGATCCATCGTCCGGTTATAGACGATGCCCACGGCCAGCAGCACACCCAACCCGGTGCCAATGGCAAAGCCCAGCAAAGTCGGCGCCAGCGTCTGCCAGGCGTGGAAGATCAGCGACCGGCGGTTCTCGATCACCCGCAGGCAGCCATCCGACAGAGGTGACCAGTTGTCCCGCTCCGCCCCGAACCCCTGCCATTCACAGCGCCGGGCCAGCCCGATCGTGTTCTCATAGATCTCAACCACCACGTCCTGAGGTTGCGGCAGGCGGGGGCGTTCGAACGCATAGGCGGCTGGCATCACACCGGGATTGTCCAGCATCAGCCGAATGAGCCCGGTCTGCCCCTGTTCATCGGGCGTGGCGGGCGTCACATCCGCCCCGCCCCGCGTCGCGGCATCCAGCGCCAGCCGGAAGTTCATCGGCCCGACCGCCAGGTACCAGACCCCGAGGATCACCGCGACGATGGTCAGAATGGGCAGCAGGTTACGCATGACCTGCCTCCGGTGCCATCTGTCTGCACAGGGGGTGCACAGGGGGTGTACAGGGGGTGTACGGGGGGCACCCCCCCATTTTCGGGGCCTCAGTCGTCATAGGCATGACCGGCACGCAGCCCCTCCCGCACCCTGTGGGCGATCTCCAGAAACTCCGGCGTGTCGCGGATATCGAGGGGGCGTTCCTTCGGCAGCGGGCTGTCGATGATGTCGGTGATCCGGCCCGGACGCGGGCTCATCACCACGATCTTGGTCGAGAGATAAACCGCTTCAGGGATCGAATGGGTGACGAAGCCAATGGTCTTGTTCGTGCGGGCCCAAAGCTGCAAAAGCTGCTCGTTCAGATGGTCGCGCACGATCTCGTCCAAGGCCCCGAACGGCTCGTCCATCAGCAGGATATCGGCATCAAAGGCCAGCGCCCGAGCGATGCTGGCGCGCTGCTGCATCCCGCCCGACAACTGCCAGGGGTATTTCTTGCCAAACCCTGCAAGATCAACAAGTTCCAGAACGTTCTTAACGCGATCATCCTGATCCGCACGGCTATATCCCATGATCTCCAGCGGCAGTTTGATATTGCCCGCGATGGTGCGCCACGGGTAAAGACCCGCAGCCTGGAACACATAGCCATAAGCCCGCTTCCGGCGCGCCTCGTCCGGGCTCATCCCGTTCACGCTCAGGCTGCCGCCCGTGGGCGTTTCCAGCGCCGCGATACAGCGCAGGAAGGTGGTCTTGCCGCAGCCCGAGGGGCCGATGAAGCTGACGAACTCGCCCTTGTCGATCTCCAGGTCGACATCCTTCAGCGCATGTACGGGGCCATCATTCGTTTCGAAGACGAGGTTGAGGCCCTCGGCCTTGACTACCGGTGCGGCGGTTTCGTTTGCCTGTTCTGCCGTCATTATGCTTTTGTTCTCCTTGCGCCGAACGGGCGCATCTCATCCAAGAGGCCACAATGGACCAGACCATGCCCAAAACCTGCATCAAGCTGCGCCCGGGCCAGACCTACGCGGGCAAGCAGGGCTTTAGCTATTTCGAAGGAATCGCAAGGGAAACAACGGGTTCCCAGTCGATCTGCATGCATCTTCTGACCGTACCGCCGGGTGGCCGCGCCAAGGCGCACAAACACGCGACCCATGAAACCGCGATCTACGTGATCTCGGGATCGGCGATCATGTATTGGGGCGAAAAGCTCGAACACTGCATGGAAACAAACGCTGGCGATCTCATTTATATTCCCGCCGACGTCCCGCACCTTCCGCTCAATCCGGGCAACGAGCCGGCGCAGGCGGTTATCGCCCGAACCGACCCGCATGAGCAGGAAAGCGTGGTCTTGCTTCCTCATCTCGACTCCCTCGTCCCCTGACCAGATCAGATCCCCGCCGGGATGTTCAGCGGATCGCGCTGGATCTGCTTGGGCGCGGTCAGTGCCTTCCATTTCGACAGCGCCTCATGCGCCGAGGGGAAGGCCGGGCGCGGCACGAACCGGCCCCGGCCGGGCTGCGGCTGGCTGTTCTGGCCCCAGGCCCAGATGACCTCGCCCCGGCTCAGCGTATAACGCGCCTGCGCCTTGACCTCGAAGCCCTCGAAGACGTTGTAATCGAGGATCGAATGATGGTTCGAGGCGCTGATCGTCTTGGTGATCTTGGGATCCCAAACCACGATATCGGCATCCGCTCCTTCGACAATGGCGCCCTTTTTCGGATAGATATTCAATATCTTGGCGACATTCGTTGAAGTAGCTGCGACAAACTCGTTGGGCGTCAGACGGCCGGTTTCCACCCCTTCGGTCCAGAGCACAGCCAGCCGTTCCTCCAACCCGTTCGATCCATTGGGAATGATGCGGAAATCGTCCCGGCCCGCGCGTTTCTGTTCGGTGTTGAACGCCGCGTGATCGGTCGCCACGACCTGTAGCGACCCGGCCTGCAACCCGGCCCAGAGGCTGTCCTGATGATCCTTCGACCGGAACGGCGGGCTCATCACCCGGCGCGCGGCGTGGTCCCAGTCCTTGTTGAAATACTCGGTTTCATCAAGTGTTAGGAATTGTATGAGAGGCTCGCCATAAACGCGCATGCCCTTCTGCCGCGCCCGGCGGATCGCCTCATGCGCCTGCTCACAGGAGACATGAACGATGTAGAGAGGCACCCCCGCCGCATCGGCGATCGTAATGGCACGGTTCGCGGCCTCGCCTTCAAACTCGGGCGGGCGGGAATAGGCATGGCCTTCCGGCCCGGTGATCCCCTGCGCGATCATCTGTTCCTGCATATCCGCGACCAGATCGCCGTTTTCCGCATGGACCATGGGCAGCGCGCCCAGTTCCTTGCAGCGCTTGAACGAGGCGAACATCTCGTCATCCTCGATCATTAGCGCGCCCTTGTAGGCCATGAAATGCTTGAAGGAGTTCACGCCCATATCGACCGCGTCCTTCATCTCGTTGAAGACGCTTTCATTCCAGCCCGTGACCGCCATGTGATAGCCGATATCGGCGCAGATCTGCGGGGCCGATTTGCGGTGCCATTCATGGATCGCGTTCTTGATCGACCCGTCCGCACCGGGCAGGCAGAAATCGACCAGCATCGTGGTGCCACCACAGGCCGCAGCCCAGGTGCCGGTCTCAAAGGTCTCGGCCGCCGTGGTGCCCATGAAGGGCATTTCCAGATGGGTATGCGGGTCGATGCCGCCGGGGATCACATAGGCCCCCTCGGCGTCGATATATTCATCGCCTTTCAGATCCTCGCCGATCTGCTTGATCTTCTCGTCCTCGATCAGCACATCGGCCTTCCAGGTGCGGTCGGCGGTGCAGACCATGCCGCCCTTGATGACTTTCGTGGTCATTTATCTTCTCCCTGTTGGCGTGCCGATCAGGTGCAGATCGGGACGCTTTCGATGTCACGCACGGGCACCCAGACCGTTTCCAGCGGGCCGTGGCGCAGGTACCAGTAGCAGCCGTCGACGGTGCCCTGCTGGATCTCCTGCACCGGAGTTCCGGGCGGTACGCGGTTCCAGACCGCTTGCGGCACCTGATCCCGGCTGGTGGGGGTGACCCCGGTATTCACGCAGCCGCCAAGGGCCGTCAAAGCCACAATTCCGGCAACGATCAGTCTTGAATTCATTCAACAATCTCCGCGGTTTCCACGACAGCGTGGAAGAGGACGTTGGCGCCGGCCTCGGCCCATTCGGGGCTGATTTCCTCGGCCTCGTTATGGCTGAGGCCGTCGACGCAGGGGCACATGATCATCGCCGTGGGGGCCACGTCGTTGATCCAGCATGCATCGTGGCCCGCGCCCGAGACAATGTCCATATGGCTCAGCCCGAGCCGTTCAGCCGCATCGCGCACGGCAGCCACGCAGCCCTCGTCGAAGGCGGGCGGGTCGAACTGGCCGACGATCTCGCACTCGAAGCTCACGCCGATCTCCTCGCACAGCTTCGGCGCACGCTCCATCAGCTCGGCCACCATTGCGTTGAGCTTGTCCAGCAGATGGGTGCGCATGTCGACGGTGAAGACGACCTTGCCGGGAATGATGTTGCGGCTGTTGGGGTAGACGTCGATATGACCGATCGCACCCACGGCATTGGGCTGGTTTTTCATCGCAATTTCATGCACCAGCTCGGTGATCAGAGCGAGCCCGCGGCCTGCATTCTTGCGCATATGCATGGGGGTCGAGCCGGTGTGGCTTTCCTTGCCGGTCACGGTGCATTCGATCCAGCGCAGCCCCTGTCCGTGGGTGACGACGCCGATATCCTTGCCCTCGGCCTCCAGAATCGGGCCCTGCTCGATATGCAACTCGAACATGGCGTGCATCTTGCGGTCACCAACTTTTTCGTCGCCCTTCCAGCCGATGCGTTCCAGCTCGTCGCCGAAGCGTTTGCCCTCCGCATCGACCCGGTCATAGGCCCAATCCTGCGTGTGCTTGCCGGCAAAGACGCCCGAGGCGAGCATGGCGGGGGCGAAACGCGTCCCCTCCTCGTTGGTCCAGTTGACCAGCACGATCGGGTGTTTCGTCTTGATGCCGAGATCGTTCATGGTACGCAGTGCTTCCAGCCCGCCGAGCACACCCAGAACCCCGTCATATTTGCCGCCCGTGGGCTGCGTATCGAGGTGACTGCCCATGTAGACCGGCAGCGCGTCGGGGTCGGTGCCCTCACGCCGGGCGAACATATTGCCCATCTCATCGAGCCCCATGGAACAGCCCGCCGCCTCGCACCAGCTCTGAAACAGCGCGCGGCCTTTGGCATCGTCATCGGTCAGGGTCTGCCGGTTGTTGCCGCCCGCGATACCGGGGCCGATCTTGGCCATCTCCATCAGGCTGTCCCAAAGACGCGCGCCATTGATCTTGAGGTTTTCGCCGGGGGCGGACATGGTGGCTCTCCCTGTCATGCGGACCGGATGCGTGCCCGGCCCTTTTCATTCCTGTTTTGACCAACTGGTCAAGAACACGCTATCAAAGGGATAGGACCAGTCAAGATTTTGCACCCAAAGGATTGGCATTCGCGGGCCAAATAGGCGAAAAACCTGTTTCTTGCGGGTCTTGGCGGCGCTGTAGGAACCGTCTATCGCAAGGGTTCGGCCCGAAACCGCAGGAATGTGATGCTGATGACCGTGAAAGTTCAACCGCCCAAGACCCGCATTCAGCGCAAGAACACTCAGGCGATTCTCGACGCGGCGCTGGAGGTGTTCTCGCGCCAGGGATTTCGCGGCGCGACGCTGGATCAGATCGCCGCCGAGGCGGGGCTGTCGAAACCGAACCTGCTGTATTATTTCCCCTCCAAGGAGGCCATCCATGTCAGCCTGCTGACCGAACTGATGACCACATGGCTCGACCCGCTGCGCGATCTGGACCCGGAGGGCGAGCCGGTCGAGGAACTGATGAACTATGTCCGCCGCAAGCTGGAGATGAGCCGCGATTTCCCCCGCGAAAGCCGCCTCTTTGCCAATGAGATCCTGCAAGGTGCCCCCCGGATGATTGGCGCGCTTGAGGGAGAGTTGCGGGAGTTGGTGGAGGAGAAATCCGCCGTCATTCGCGACTGGATCGCCGCCGGAAAGATCGCTGACCTCGACCCGCATCACTTGCTGTTTTCCATCTGGGCGCTGACGCAGCACTATGCCGATTTCGACGTGCAGGTGCGCGCGGTGCTTGGCCCCGGCCACGATCCGCTTTCCGAGGCGGGAAGCTTTCTGGATGCGCTGTTTACCAAGCTGCTCAGGCCCGAATAGGTCCGCATCGGCCCCTTAGGTCAATCTTGTTGACTTATTTTTCGGCACGCGTAGGCTCCCCCGTCGAGGAGGATCCCGCCCATGAGTCTCGCGCAGCGCTTCGCCACCCGCACAACCCGCATGAAGGCCTCGGAAATCCGGGAGTTGCTCAAGCTGCTCGACCGGCCCGGCATCCTGTCGTTTGCGGGCGGCATCCCGGACGCGGCACTGTTTCCCAAGGCGGAGTTCGCCGCCGCCTATGGTCAGGTGCTGGACGAGGCCCCCAACCAGGCCTTGCAATATTCCGTGTCCGAGGGCTATCTGCCGCTCCGACGCTGGATTGCAGGGGAAATGGCAAAGATCGGCGTTCCGTGCGGGCCGGAAAACGTGCTGATCACCAGCGGCTCGCAGCAGGCCCTGGACTACCTCGGCAAGCTGATGCTGTCGCCCGGCGATACCGCCCTTGTGGGCTGGCCGACCTATATGGGCGCGCTCGGGGCGTTCAACGCCTATGAGCCGCGCTATGACCGGCTGCATATCCGCACCAACCGGGCTGCCGAAGACTATCGCGCAGCGGCGGAGGCTGAAGGTGGGAAAGTGAAGTTTCTCTATCTCTCACCCGATTTCGCCAATCCCACGGGCGAAACCGTGGACCGCGAAGGACGCGAAAAGCTGCTCGATCTGGCCGAGGAGTTGGATTGCATGGTGCTGGAGGACGCCGCCTATCAAAGCTTGCGCTATGATGGCGATCCGGTGCCGCCGATCCTGGCGCTGGAACTGGCCCGGAAAGGCGATCTGGAAGCCTGCCGTACCGTCTATTGTGGCAGCTTTTCCAAGACCTTGTCGCCCGGTCTTCGTGTGGGTTGGGTAGTAGCGGCGAGCCCGGTGATCCAACAGCTTGTGCTGATGAAACAGGCCGCCGATCTGCACAGCGCAACGATCAACCAGATGGCCATTCACAAAGTGGCGGAGGCCTGTTTCGGCACCCATGTGGACAGAATTCGTGATGCCTACGGGGCGCGGCGCGATGCGATGCTCGACGCCTTGGCCCGGCATATGCCGGAAGGTGTGGAATGGACCCGGCCCGAGGGGGGCATGTTCATCTGGCTGACCCTGCCGCGAGGGATGGATGCGGGCGATCTGCTGGCCCGCGCGATCGAGGAAAAGAACCTCGCCTTCGTGCCGGGACGCGCGTTTCATGCGGATGGATCGGGCGAGAACACTCTGCGGCTGGCGTTTTCTTGCGCGGATGGCGCGATGATCGAGGACGGGATGAGCCGGCTCGGGGCGCTTCTTCGCGGCATCTGAGCCCACGCGGGGAATCCGCTTCGAAGCGGCTTGGGAAAAGCGCATTCGAATGCGCTTGTGACGCGGTTTCGAAACCGCGTGAGAAAGGCGTTTCGAAACGCCTTTCCCGCTCACAATGCCCTTACTCGGCGGCGCAGCTTCCAGGGTTGTTCGGATGCGTCGTCCAGTTGGCATATTCCTCTTCAACGACCTTGCCGGTGCGTTCATCCACCGTGCCGGGGGCGAGCTGTTCCATGGTGATGCAGCCCTCGACCGGGCAGACATTCACGCACAGGTTGCAGGCCACGCATTCGCTGTCATCGACATCGAAGACCCGGTCCTCGGACATGGTGATCGCCTGATGGCTGGTGTCCTCGCAGGCCGCATAGCAACGGCCACACTTGATGCAGGCATCCTGGTCGATCCGGGCCTTGGTGATGTAATTGAGGTTGAGGTGCTGCCAGTCGGAACAGTTCGGCACCGCACGGCCCACAAGCTCGGAAGTCGAGGTGAAGCCCTTTTCGTCCATATATTGCGACAGACCCGAGATCATTTCCTGAACGATCTTGAACCCGTAGGTCATCGCCGCCGTACAGACCTGCACATTGCCCGCACCAAGCGCCATGAACTCTGCTGCATCGCGCCATGTGGTGACGCCGCCGATGCCGGAGATCGGCAGGCCTTGCAGGGACGGAGACCGCGAGATTTCGGCAACCATATTGAGCGCAATCGGCTTCACCGCCGGACCGCAATAGCCGCCATGGGCACCCTTTCCGTCGATGGTGGGTTCCGGCGCGAAGAGGTCGAGATCGACCGAGGTGATCGAGTTGATCGTGTTGATCAGCGAAACCGCATCCGCGCCGCCATCCTTCGCCGCCTGTGCGGGTTTGCGGATATCGGTGATGTTGGGCGTCAGCTTCACGATCACCGGCAGGTCGGAATGCTTCTTGCACCATTCGGTGACCTGGCCGACATATTCGGGCACCTGCCCCACGGCGCTGCCCATGCCGCGTTCGCTCATCCCGTGGGGACAGCCGAAGTTCAGCTCCACCCCGTCGCAGCCGGTTTCGATCACCCGGTCGAGGATCGCCTTCCAGCTGTCCTCGTTCACCGGCACCATCAGCGAGGCGATGAGCGCGCGGTCAGGGTAATCCTTCTTCACGCGGGTCATTTCTTCGAGGTTCACCTCAAGCGGGCGGTCGGTGATCAGCTCGATATTGTTGAGCCCCAACAGACGCCGATCCGCCCCCCAGATCGCGCCGTAGCGGGGGCCGTTGACGTTCACGACCGGCGGGCCTTCTTCGCCCAGGGTCTTCCAGACCACGCCGCCCCATCCGGCCTCGAATGCGCGGCGGACGTTGTATTCCTTGTCCGTGGGCGGTGCCGAGGCCAGCCAGAACGGGTTAGGGCTTTTGATGCCGATGAAATTCGTCGTGAGATCAGCCATTTGGCGTCCTCCTTGGTGTCAGGCCGGGCGGTCGGCTAGTTGGGCCAGACCGCGTGGCAATGCAGGGTTTCAACCGGGGCCGCGTCATCGTGGCGGTAGATCAGCGTTCCGGTCGCTTCGCCCGGCCGCAGGGACAATCGGTAGCCGGACTGGATGATGTCAGAGGGCGTGTTGGGAGCGGCGGGGTCCATGAACAGCGGGGTTTCGCACGCCACCTCGCCCTCATAGGTGAGGTCTTCGGCCAGCGGCGCACGAAAGCGGCAGAGGGTCTGCGGCGGCTCGAAAAGGCCTTCGGCGGTCAGTGAGAACACCTCCTGCCCCGTTTCCGGGTCGCAATATGGGCCCATCCCCGCCACGGGCGCAGCTCCGCCGGTCGCCCCGGCGGCAGCGGGCCAGACGGCCAGGGAGAGGACCGCCGCCCGCATCATGCGCCCGTCAGGCTCGCATGGATGTCTTCTGCCGCATCGCGGCCCTCCGCCACGGCGGTCACCGTCAGGTCTTCGCCCCCCGAGGCGCAGTCGCCCCCGGCCCAGACCCCGGCCACGCTGGTGCGGCCCGGCCCGGTGACGGCGATCTTGCCGCCCTCGATGGTCAGCGCGTCCGGTGCACCCTCCAGCGTCTGGCCGATGGCTTTCAGCACCTGGTCGGCGGGGATGGTGAAGGTTTCGCCCGTGCCTGTCAGCCCGTCGGGGCCGGACACCGTATATTCCGCCTCCAGCGCTTGCGCCGCGCCATTGCCGGTGACGCGCACGGGTTTGGCGTTGAACACCAGACGCACGCCCTTGGAGGCCGCAAGATCCTGTTCGAACCGGCTGGCGGGCATTTCGGCGCGGCTGCGGCGGTAGAGGATCGTCACGTTTTCCGCGCCCAGAAGCTTCGATTGCACGGCGGCGTCGACGGCGGTCATGCCACCGCCGATCACCACCACATTGCGCCCGACAGGGAGGGAGGAGAGATCCTCGGACTGGCGCAAATCGGAAATGAAATCAACGGCATCGGACACGCCGCTCTTGTCCTCACCTTCGGCGCGCAGGGCATTGACACCGCCAAGCCCCATGCCGAGGAACACAGCGTCATAGTCGGCTTTCAGCGCATCGAGGCTCAGATCCTTGCCAAGAGCCTTGCCGGTATGGAGCGTGATGCCCCCGATCTGCATCAGCCAGTCCACCTCTGCGCTGGCAAACCCGTTCACCGTCTTGTAGGCCGCGATGCCGTATTCGTTGAGCCCGCCGCCCTTGGGCCGCGCGTCGAACAGATCGACGTCATGGCCCTTCATCGCCAGACGGTGCGCACAGGACAGGCCCGCGGGGCCAGCCCCCACAACGGCCACTTTCTTGCCGGTGGCTGCTTCGCGGGTGAAGGGGTGAACGCCTGCCTCCATCAGCTTGTCGGTGGCGTAGCGCTGCAGCTGGCCGATGATGACCGGCTTGCCTTCAGCCACTTCGCGCACGCAGACCTCCTCGCACAGCGTTTCGGTCGGGCAGACGCGCGCGCACATGCCGCCCAGGATGTTCTGAGACAGGATCGTGCGCGCCGCCGCCTCCGGCGTGCCGGTGGCGATCTGGCGGATGAAGAGCGGAATGTCGATATCCGTCGGGCAGGCCGTCATGCAGGGCGCGTCATGGCAGAAGTAACAGCGATCCGCCGCTACCAATGCCTCGTGATCGTCCAGCGGGTCATGCAGGTCGCCGAAATTGGATGCGTA
Organism: Nioella sp.; assembly: GCF_965215655.1. Lineage (GTDB taxonomy): Bacteria > Pseudomonadota > Alphaproteobacteria > Rhodobacterales > Rhodobacteraceae > Nioella. The sequence continues at coordinate 1,229,451 of NZ_OZ244111.1, read as the reverse complement.
GTCTTCGGCCGCTAGACGGCCGGACGCGAGTCCCGGGGTAAACGGGCTGTTCGTCATGGGTGCCTCCCTGATCGAATGGCTTGTTCTTTTGAGGAAACGCTGACACAGGTCCGATTTTTGATCAAGTGGTAAAAAATTGAATAGTGCGAAAATCTGGCCAGATTCGTCATTTTCCTGCGCAGAGGCTTCAATTCCAGGCATTCGAGACGCCGCTTTGCACAGAACCGGGCCGTTTTCGCATCCGGTTTGGCTTTTCAGCCCCTTGGGGAAGGCGTATATAGCCCCGAACATGATCATCCGCGCGGGGACCTCCCCGCCAGAACATCCGAGGGCAGAGATGGCGAACAAGACACATGACGGGGACGTGGCCTTCATCAAGGCGCTGGCGGAACTGCTGGCCCAGAATGAACTGACCGAGTTGGAGGTCATGCGCGAATATGGCGACAATGACAGCCTGAATGTCCGCGTCAGCAAGCAGAGCATCATGGCCGCCCCCGCGCCTGTCGCCGTTTCGGCCCCCGCGCCCGCTGCCGCCCCTGCCCCCGCCGCCACGCCAGCCGCTGCCCCTGCCGCCGCACCCTCCTCTGGCGACCCGGCGCAAGACCCCGGCGCGGTCACCTCGCCCATGGTCGGCACCGCCTACCTTCAGGCCGAACCCGGCAGCCCCGCCTTTGTCAGCGTCGGTGACACGGTCGCAGAGGGTCAGACCCTGATGATCGTCGAGGCGATGAAGACGATGAACCAGATCCCTTCCCCCCGTGCTGGCAAGGTCACGCGCATCCTGGTGGGTGACGGCGACCCGGTCGAATTCGGCACACCCCTGATGATCATCGCCTGATGGGGTCGCGCATGTTTTCCAAGATTCTCATTGCCAACCGCGGCGAGATTGCGCTCCGCGTGATCCGCGCCGCGCGCGAGATGGGCATCCAGACCGTAGCCGTGCATTCCACCGCCGACAGCGACGCGATGCATGTGCGCATGGCGGATGAGGCGATCTGCATCGGCCCGCCCTCGGGCGCGCAGAGCTATCTGAACGTCGCCTCGGTCATCTCCGCCTGTGAAATCACCGGGGCGGAGGCGATCCATCCCGGCTATGGCTTCCTGTCGGAAAACCAGAACTTCGTGCAGATCGTGGAAGATCACGGCATCAAGTTCATCGGCCCCTCGGCTGAACATATCAGCATCATGGGCGACAAGATCACCGCCAAGGACACTATGAAGAACCTGGGCGTCCCTTGCGTGCCGGGGTCCGATGGCGGCGTGCCGGACCTCGACACCGCCCGCAAGGTGGCCGAGGAGATCGGCTATCCCGTCATCATCAAGGCCACCGCCGGCGGCGGCGGGCGCGGCATGAAGCTGGCGAAATCGGCGGCAGAGCTGGACAACGCCTTCCGTACCGCGCGCTCCGAAGGCAAGGCCGCGTTTGGCAATGACGAGGTCTATATCGAGAAATATCTCGGTGCGCCCCGCCATATCGAGGTGCAGGTTTTCGGCGACGGCAAGGGTGGCGCGGTCCATCTGGGCGAACGCGATTGTTCCCTGCAACGCCGCCACCAGAAGGTTTTCGAAGAGGCCCCCGGCCCCGCCATCGACGCTGAAACCCGTGCGCGGATCGGCAAGACCTGTGCCGACGCCATTGCGGCCATCGGCTATGAGGGCGCGGGCACGATCGAATTCCTCTATGAAAACGGCGAGTTCTACTTCATCGAGATGAACACCCGCCTGCAGGTTGAACACCCGGTGACCGAAGGCATCTTTGGCGTCGATCTGGTGCGCGAACAGATCCGCGTGGCCGAAGGGCTGCCCATGTCCTTCAGCCAAGAGGATCTGCAGGTCGAGGGCCATTCCATCGAGGTTCGGATCAATGCCGAGAAGCTGCCGAACTTCACCCCCTGCCCCGGCAAGATCACCCAGTTTCACGCCCCCGGCGGGCTTGGCGTGCGGATGGATTCGGCGCTTTATACCGGCTATTCGATCCCACCCTATTACGACAGCCTGATCGGCAAGCTCATCGTTCACGGTCGTGACCGGCCAGAGGCGCTGTCGCGCCTGAAACGCGCATTAGGCGAGCTGATCATCGACGGGGTGGACACCACCATCCCGCTCTTCCACGCGCTGCTGGAGGAAGAGGCCGTTCTGACCGGGGATTACAACATCCACTGGCTGGAAAAATGGCTGGAGACCAACATGCAGGGGTAACACCTGCGCTCTGACTGCAGAAAAGGCCGCCCCCTAAACGGGCGGCCTTTCTTGTTTGACGTGTTGATCAACGGATTTGGTCCTGTCAAGCACAGGGAATGCGTAGGCCAACCCAAATGCTCAGGTGACCGCCTTGCGGGACACAAGCTGTTGTTTTCTTTGAAGGATCAAGGGGCCTGCTGGTGAAAAAGCTTCGGCTCAAAGACTCATGCTCATTTCATGCCATGCCATTCCTCCGTGATCGGAGGCAGAGGGTCTCGGATTGCCGTAGCCAAACTTCTCGTAGAGCGGAACATGATGTTTTTTGCACATTAGATGGATTGTCGCCTTGCTCATCTTCTTCATGCGCCGGACAAACTCATCCATCATTATTCGTGAATAGCCCTTGCCTTGTTCAGAAGGCGCCACGACTACGGACAAAATGACGACATTCGGCGCATCAGGATCATGGCCGATAAGCTCCTTGAAGTTCTCATCGGACATCTGGACCTCATGCGCGCACCCGCTATTGATGAAGCCAACAACCGTCCCACCCACTTCAAGAACCAGAAAACCCTCGGGGTAAGTCTCGATCCGCTTGCATATCTTGGCGTGTGTCGCAGCTTCGTCACCTTCGTACGCAGAAGTCTCAATTTCGAAGCAAATATCCGCATCGGTGCGCAGGGCGTTTCTAAACCTGTTCATTGAGTTCTCCGCATTGCTCAAAGGAGCTTAGCAAAGCGATCCAAGGATGTCTCGCGGCCCGAAAGCGTGCGGATAAGAAGAGATTCGTGCATGGCGCAGGATTGACGACTTCGCGCTTCAGGCCGCCCATCACGCCGGCATCTGCTGCGTGGCGCAATGGATGCCACCGCCTAGCTCGCCCAAAGGATCGACATTCAGCGTCACCACCTCGCGGCCCGGATAGTGGCGCGCCAGCGCCTCTCGCGCGATCTCGTCGGTTTCTTCGTCGCCGAACTCCGCCGCGATCACTGCGCCGTTGCAGACATAGTAATTGGCGTAGGAGGCCACGAAATCGAGGCTATCCACCCGCCGTTCCCAAGGTTCGGGGATCACCTCGACCTCCACCCCGCCCGCGATCAGCGCGTCATGGGTTTCGAGCGCGGCCATGTGGAACGGATCGCTCTCATCGGGTTCATCGGGCAGGTTGATCAACACCCGGTTGGGCCCGGTAAAGCGGGCAAGGCTGTCGATGTGGTAATCAGTGATGTCCTGCCCGCGCAGACCCGGTGCCCAGATCATCCGTGTGGCCCCATAGGCCGCCAGCAATCGCGCCTCGATCTCGTTGCGGGACAGGCCGGGATTGCGGTTGTCGATCACCCAACTGCTTTCATGGCCAATGAGCAGCCCGTGCCCGTCATGGTCCACACCCCCTGCCTCGCCCACCAGACCTGACGGGACCACCGGCAGGCCGAGCCGCTCGGCCACGCGGGTGGCGATCTGGCTGTCTTGGGTATCGACCTGCTTGTTGCCCCAGCCATTGAATTGCAGGTGACTGACGACAAGCGACCCGCCAGGCCGGCGCGCAAAAAGCGGCCCGGCATCGCGGCACCACAGATCCTCGGTTGGGATATCCCACAGTTCCACATCGCCCGAGACCATCCGCCCGATCCGTTGGTGATGCTCCTCTGCGGCCAGCATCGTGACCGGCTCGAACGCGGCAATCGTGTTGGCAATCTCGGCAATGGTGGCTTGCGTCACGCGCAGGAAACCTGCGTCATCATAGACCTCGCGGCTGTTCGGCCATTGCATGAAGGTCCGCTGATGGGGCGCCTCTTCCGCCGGGACGTTCAGCAATGTCTCGTCTGCCATGATGCCCCCCGGCAGGCCCGTAAGAAGGGCGGCCCCGCCCGCGCATTGCAAAAAATGCCGCCGTCTCATCCCACTCCAATCCCTCGTTCAGAAATCACAAGTGCCAATAACGCCAAAGGCATGGGCGATTTGGAAACACAATGTCCGCAAGGCAATTCTGGCATTTTTGCGGCGATCTGCGCTAGTCTGAATATCTGACCCGGCACCGGAATTCGACCTCAATGGCCCATGACCTTCTGACCCCGCAGCGCCCGACGCTTACGCCCGATCTGCTGCTGCGCGCCTATTCGGCTGGGATCTTCCCGATGTCGGAATCGCGCGATGATCCGGATGTGTTCTGGGTCGATCCGCAGATGCGGGGGATCATTCCGCTGAACGGATTTCGCATTTCCCGCTCGCTGGCCCGAACGATCCGGCGAGAGCCCTATCAGATCAAGGTGGACAGTGATTTCACCGGCACCGTTGCGGGCTGCGCCGACCGGGCGGAAACCTGGATCAACCCGCGCATCTTCGATCTCTATGAACAACTTCACCTGGCAGGCTTTGCCCATTCGCTGGAGGTCTGGGACGGCCCGGATCTGGTGGGCGGCGTCTATGGTGTGGCGCTTGGGGCGGCGTTTTTCGGGGAAAGCATGTTCTCGCGCCGCAGGGACGCCTCCAAGATCGCTCTGGCCTATCTGGTCTACCGGCTGCGCTATGGCGGGTTTCAGCTGTTCGATACCCAATTCGTGACCGATCACCTGATCTCGCTCGGGGCGGTGGAAATCCCGCGCAGCGACTATCGCAAGCGGCTGGAACGCGCGCTGCATTGGGACGCGAATTTCAAGGCTCAGCCGTCCTGGGTGTCGCCCGAGGCCGTGTTGCACCGCAGAACCCAGACATCATAGCGCGGGTGTTCCAGTGCCGACAGGGCGGGCGAGGTGGCAATCATCCAGCCGTCAAACAGCCCCTGCCCTTCAAGGTCGGTGATCTGCACATGGGCATAGGCCTCTGACCCCGGCGCGCCTTCGGGATAGCGGCATTCCAGCAGGCGCACGGCGATCCGCCCGAACACCACGGTCTGACCGGTGGCCAGTTCGATATCCGTGGCGCGGCCCACGGATTTATCCAGCCCGCGCAGCAGCGCGCCGGGGGCGGTTACCACCGGCGGGCCGGCATCCACATTCGGATTGGGCTCGATGGTGAGTTCAACGCCTTCCTGTGCAAAGGCCGTTGCGGGCATCAAAAAGGCCAGGGCAAGGGCGCGAAGGATCATTCGTCGCCGCCACCCACGGCACGCAGGATCAGCGTCGTCAGGCTGACCGCGCTCTGGGTCTCGTAAACCTCGTCCCCGGGGGCCAGGTTGAAGGCTGACCCACCCGGCACCAGCTCGAGGAAATTGCCGCCAAGCAGCCCCTCGGATGCGATGATGGCCTGAGTGTCGTCTGGGATCTCGATACCACCCGCCACGGTGAAATCCACATCGGCGCGGAATGTGACGGGGTTCAGTTCCAGCCCGGTGACGGAGCCCACCCGCACACCGGCAAGGCGCACATCGGTGCCCACGCCGATCCCGTCGGCAGATCGGAACGAGGCGCTGAGCGGATAGCTGTCGCCGCCGTTTTCAAATCCGGTCACCTGCCCGGCATAGACGAAAAACCCGATCGCGGCGGCCAGAACAACCCCGCCAACCAGAACTTCTGTCGCATTCTCGGACATCGGATGCCTCCCGCCCCTCAGGCTTATTCGGGGCTCCAGGCCTCGTAGTCGCGGCGCTCGGCAGGTTGGGCCTGACGCAGAGAGCCCGAGGGCGCATAAGCGGCCATGGTGCCGGTCAGGTTGGGCTGGTGCGGCTTTTCCCAGGCCTTGTGGGCCAGCGGGCGGTCGGCGGGCGACTCGTCATAGGTGTGATGCAGCCAACCATGCCAATCGGGGCTGACACGGCTTGCCTCCGCTTCACCGTTGAACATGACCCACCGGCGCTTGCCGTCGCGTGTCTGGTAATAGGTGTTGCCCTGATCGTCCTCACCCACTTTCTGGCCATTGCGTTTGGTGTAGATCTGGGTGCCGATGGTCGACCCGTTCCACCAGGTCACCAGACGGTTGAGGAAAGAGAGCATGGCTGTGCCTCCGGCAAGATACGCGTTGAGAGACTAATGCCGCATCTGCGGGGCAAGGTCCAGCGTGAAACCCTGCGGATGGGTGTCGCGGGCGGGGGACGGCGTTGCGACACCGCGCGTAGGGTGGGCAGTTCTGCCCACCCCTTTGATCAAGCCGCGGCCTTTCCAGACAGCCGCGCCCGGATCGCGGCCGGAACCTGCCTTGCGGACATCGCGCGGGGATAGGGCAGTTCCTCCATCTCGGGCACGTCGCCATAGAGAGCCTCGAACTCGGCGTAATTGTCGAAGGCGCGACGGGAGACGTTGTCGATGAAGGTCTCGGCGGGGGCGCCGTTGGCGAGGATGATTTCATGTTCCTCGGTCTCGATGTGATAGACCGTGTAGGTCTCGCCCATCTCAGACAGTGGCACGCGGGTGATGGTCGTCCCGTTCACCAAGGCCCCGGCATGGCAGATGACACCCTCGATCAGCATGCCGTGGTCGGCAGTGACGGTCAGATCAGCGGTCGGCAGGCCATCGCCAAGCGATCCGGCGGCAAAGCGCACGGGCATCAGCCGTTCTGCAGGGCCGAAGCGGGTCACGACCGTTTGCCGACCCATCCATTTAACGCGGGCATAGTCGCCTTCCAGCGTCACGACCAGATCACCTGCCTGTAGCTGTTCAACCGGGGTTTCCCCGTCCGGCGTTGCAATCAGGCTGCCCTCTGCAAAACAAACGATCTGAACGCTGGTAAATCCGCTATGTGTGATGGTCGCGCCGTTGGATGTCTGGATCGTTGTCGCATTCAGGATGGTCGCGGCGGGATCGTGGATGTTCAGCGTGGCCAATGCGTTGCCATTGGCCGTGATGCTGGACCCTGCAGTTGCGGTGATATTCACCTCATCCGCGCCGATCAGAGCGTTGATCGTGTCATCCCCGTCGCCGGCGTTGATCGTGTCGGCCCCTGTCCCGCCCGTGATCGTGTTGGCCGCCGAGTTCCCTGTGATCGTATCGTCGCCAATGCCGCCGATCGCATTCTCGATCACCGCGCCATAGGCGATCGACATATTGCCGACGAAGCCACCGATATCGGAGAATGTCCCCTCCGTAAGGTTCAGGGTCTGGGCCGAAGAGTAGCCCGACAGATCAATCGTGTCGGTCCCACCACCATCATAGATTGTCAGAAACGGCGTTGTGTTGGCGTGGAAATCATATGCCGTCGAGGCGAGAGTTGAGTTGAAGCCATAGGTGGTGGCACCGGCGTGGAACGAGGTGTCGGCCCCATAAAGCTGATGCAAGGCCAAATAGTCGAAGAGCATGAACGTGTCGGAATATCCCAACCCGGCAGACGCGCCGGTATTGGTCTCGTCGAAATAGCTCATGATCGTGTATTGATGCGAGTCCTGCATGAACTCCGCATTATTGGCATAGGTGATCGAGCCGCCGCCGCCCGCATTATAGGGGCCGGGATGGGCAAGGCCGAGGGCATGGCCAAGTTCGTGCAGCAGTGCGAAATGCGCGAAATTGCCGAACGCATAGCTTCCATCCATGCCGCCTGCTTTGTTCAGCCAGATGTCACCAGCAGCGTCCCCCGACGCGGTGTCCGGGGTGCCATCACCCCAGTCGTCAGGATAGGACGCATAGGCTCCGCGCCCGTCACTGAAATTATAGGCACCAAACAAGATCGTGGCGTTGTCAGATGTCCCGCTGCCATCGTCGATCTGGTTCAGGGTCAATCCGGTGATACTCTCGATATAGTCCATCGCATCGGTAATTGCCGCGACCTGGCTGGCCGAAACCGCAGCGGAGGTATTGTTGCCAGGATTTGCAGGATCGTCGACCAGTGTGTCACGAATGGCCCAGGTCACGGTCGCCCCGGTGCCGGGAGAGGTGGACCAGGACGCGTTCGGCGACAGCAGCATTCCCGCACCCATCTGCGCATCGTAGCTGGCGGTATCGCCTTCAACCACTGAAACACCATAATCTCCGTCGAAGAGATTGTCGAAAGACTGCACGTCTATGTAGTAGGTGTCGGTGGACCCGGCCGTGAAAGTCACCGTGCTGTAGTAGTAGCCACTAGGGCTGGAGATGTCGTCATTCGACTGCACGCTGGTGCCAGAGCTGTCGCGGATGGTCAGCAGCGGGTCGCGCAGGTTGTCAGTCAGCGCACCGGTTCCAGCGAGGGCGATTGTATATTCCTGACCCGCAGTCAGCTCGACTGCAATCCAGTCCGAGATATCACCACCCCCACTAATGGACCCGTGATAGTAATCCCCGACTTCCATCGATGCCGATGTACTGGTGCTTGCGGCTGCATCGGCCGCCTCGGTAAACGTGTTGCCAAGCGCCAGAACAAAGGAATTGCCACCATCGCCGCCACCGGTCAGATCTGAAAAAGTACACCCGTCCTGCGTGTTGTTCACAGTAAAAAAATCGCAAGCAATACACATGCCCTAAAAAACCTCCCGATTAGTCTTCGCCTGCCGGCGCGTCTTGATGTTCTGTTGGCTCAGCATCTGTTCCGCACAAACGAAGAACCTGTTCTTGCGCAAGGCGCAGGGCCTCGGCGTTTTCCTGTTCTGAGATGAGAGGGCTGCCCTGACGGGCTTCATGCAGGCGCGCCCTTGCTTCGTCGCAGGTTTCCGCATCGAATGGGCGCAAAGGATCAGCGGGCAAAGCCTGGGACGAAGGCGCAGACATCACGAGCACCAGCGCAAGGGCAGTGACGGCGCGTAGCACCCCAAGCCCTTGTCCGATCTTACGGATTGACCCAAACGGGGCCGAACCGATGGTATCTGTTTTCCTGACCAATGCCCGACGCATAAAATCACGCTTTACCCTTATCCGCTCTTTCGGCCTGCCCCCCCCTGATGCGAGCAGAAATGGCCAAATACACAACTATTATCTTCCTGTTAGGCCGCAGTGCAGCCTTATCCGGCTTTGTTGTTGTCCGGAGAGGTTAGCAACAAGATCCACCCCTGTCGCCAAAAAATGATTAACGCTAGGCTTATGGCAGATAACTGGCGGCACAGGCACCTTGGCCTGCAAAAGAAATCAGCAAGCCAGGGACATCCGGCATCGACGCACGATCACCTCGGGCACCTGCCGTGCGCTCATGGCACGGGGATAGGGCAGTTCTTCCATCTCGGGCACATCGCCATAAAGCGCCTCGAACTCGGCGTAGTTGTCGAACACCCGTCGGCTGACATTGTCGATAAACGTCTCGGCAGGCGCACCGTTGGCCAGGATGATTTCATGTTCCTCGGTCTCAATGTGATAGACCGTGTAGGTCTCGCCCATCTCGGCCAAAGGCACGCGGGTGATGGTCGTCCCGTTGACCAGTGCCCCGGCATGGCAGATGACACTCTCGACCAGCATTCCGTGGTCGGCAGTGACGGTCAGGTCAGCGGTCGGCAGGCCCTCGCCCAATGACCCGGCGGCAAACCGCACCGGCATCAGCCGTTCGGCAGGTCCGAAGCGGGTCATGACCGTCTGCCGCCCGATCCATTTGATCGGGATGGACTGCGCATCAACGGTCAGAACCCGGTCGCCGATCCCAAGCTCTTCGATCGCGCGTGGCCCGTCCGGCGTTGCAATCCGTGTCCCCGCACAGAAGCAGACGAGGTTGGTGTTCGCAGCGGTCAGGTCCGACAAGCTGGTGCCTTCCATCACGAGGGACCCGCCGCCCTTCCCCGCCGGCAAAGTGATCAGCAAAGATCCATCCCCTTGCTCAGCGGCGGCTGCAAGCAATTCGGAGAAGTCGCTGAAGAGCGATGACAGATCGACGATGTCCCCTTCACCGGCACTGAAATCCGTGATCCGGTCGGTTGCCCCACCGCCAAACCCACTGAACAGGTCAGCGCCAGTTCCACCCGACAACGTATCGTCGCCATCGCCGCCATTGACCGTATCTGCCCCGTCCCGCCCGAAGATGCTGTCATTGCCGCCATTGCCCAGAAGCGTGTCGTTGTTCACCCCGCCAAAGATGTCTTCGTGGAAGAACTGGCCATTGACGGTTGTCAGGGACGACCCGGCTGACTGTGCGGACATCAGCACCATGCGGGCAAAGTCGTCGGCGGTCCGCGCGTCCGCCCCGGACAGGGACTCGATCGCGGCGGCAAGTTCGGCGTAATGGGGCGACAGGCTGGAGGACTCCGCATAGGTGCCGGTCACAACCCCGCCGGGGTTGGTATGTTCGCCCCCGCGCACCACAACGCCGATCAGGTAGGACTGGGACGCCCCTGCTCCGCTCGGATCGAAGCTCAGGAAGGTGCCTCCGCCGCTCATGCCGCCAACGGGTTCGGCCCCCTCCACGGTGTAGTAGCCCCCGATATCCCCGCTGACGTTCTGCTCGGTATAGTCGCCGGCGGCGAGGGTGCCGGTGGTCTGGTGCAGGACGCCCGCGGTGTTGTTGAGCGAGTTATCCTCCTCGGGATAGCCGGTGATCACCACATTGCCGGACAGGTCATTTGGATCGTTGGCGATCAGCATCGGCGCGGCGGGACCGTCGTAGAATGCCCCCGTGGAGACCAAGGGATCCCCCACCTGCAGGCTGATGTCGAACCCGGCGAGAACCGTTTCCGGGGTGCCGTCGCCGTCAAGATCTTCCCGGTAGGCCGTCCAGGGGGCCCCCCCGGACGGCAGAGTAAAGTCATACTCCGTCGTTGCGTGGCTCTCTGCCGCGCCGGGCAGGCCCTGCTGCGGTGTTGCCGTGTGGGACCCGCCTGCCGAAGGGAAGTGATTGGCGCTGAAATAGATGCCGCCGCCGATGTGAACGCCGGACCACTTCACCTGAACAGCGGTCAGATGCACCAGATCGGTGGTGCCTGTGTTGACAATCTCCAGCACCAAATTCCCCCGTGGTCAGAGCTAACAGAAACCCAATTCCAACAGCGGTATCACGCGCTCAAACTGCCGGTCAATCTGCGTTGTCGCGGCGGGTCGAGATCGCTCTCAGGCGACCTCTGGTTGCAATAGGCGCATGAAGATACCTTTTGGCACCTGCCGCGCGGACATCGCGCGGGGGTAAGGCAGCTCTTCCATCTCGGGAACGTCGCCGTAGAGCGCCTCGAACTCCGCGTAATTGTCGAACACCCGGCGGGATACATTGTCGATGAAGGTCTCGGCGGGCGCCCCGTTGGCGAGGATGATCTCGTGCTCTTCCGTTTCGATGTGGTAAACGGTGTAAGTCTCTCCCATCTCCTCCAAAGGCACGCGGGTGATCGTCGCCCCGTTCACCAGCGCCCCCGCGTGGCAGATGACGCCATCGACCAGCATCCCGTGATCGGCGGTCACGGTCAGATCCGACTGCGGCAGGCCCGCGCCCAGAGACCCGGCGGCAAAGCGCACCGGCATCAGCCGTTCGGCAGGCCCGAAGCGGGCAAAAACCGTCTGGCGGCCGATCCATTTGACAGGCACCGTCCCGCCCGACGCCGTCAGAATCGGATCTCCGATCTCCAAGGCTTCCACCGCGCGGCGACCGCAAGGAGTGGAAATCTCTGTTCCTGCCAGAAAGCACAAAGCATAGGCACTGACCGAGCTTCCGACCGACGAGAGCGCGCCATTATTTGACAGCACGCGGATAAAGCCACCGCCATCAGGCTGAATGATCGGCTCGCCAGCAGACGTAATACCAAGAACCTTGAAGGTGCCCCCGTCCCAAAACACGTCATCGCCAACGGCAACGGTTCCGTCGTTTGGGTTGGTGTCCTGTTCGAAAATGTCAGCGGTATTTCCGAAGGGACCCAAAAGCGTCAAAGGCCCCCCGACCGATCCCGATGACACAACATAGGAAAACGCAAAAGACTCAGCAGCCATCTCAAGCCCCACTCGTTACAAAATCAACTACACTACAATGTTATGCGTTTATTGGTTACCTGCCAAGAGACTATTTTACATTAACAATTATTAACAAACTGGCGTCAGTTTTAGAATTATTCCCCTGAATGAAGGGGGAGCGGAAAACTCCTAAAGATGAATGAAAACTCCGTCTTCCCAAGAACTGCAGACACGCATGAAAATGCACCCCGGACGGGAAGGGTGGACCGTCCGGGGTGCACTCCCTCCGGCCAACAAGACCGGGCGGGGGAGGATCGCTTGGATCAGGCGGCCAGCGCGGCAGCGGCAGCCGTGTAGTCGTAGCCGAGGTCACGGGCCACGGCCTCATATGTCACCTGATGGTTCCAGACATTGAGCCCGTTCGCCAGGTGCGGGTCACGCGCCAGCGCCTCTTTCCATCCCAGGTTCGCAATGCGCAGCGCGTGCGGCAGGGTCACGTTGTTCAGCGCATAGGTCGAGGTGCGCGCAACGCCGCCGGGCATGTTGGCCACGCAGTAATGCACGATCCCGTCCACGGTGTAGATCGGATCGGCATGGGTGGTGGCCTTCGAGGTCTCGAAGCAGCCGCCCTGGTCGATGGCCACGTCCACCATCACCGCGCCGGGCTTCATGGTCGACAGCATCGCGCGGGTCACCAGCTTGGGTGCAGCCGCACCGGGAACCAGAACCGCGCCGATGACCAGATCGGCCTCGGCCACGCATTCCGCGAGGTTGGCGAGGTTCGAGAACCGGGTTTTCGCGGAAGATTCAAAATGGATCGCAAGGCGCTCCAACACGTCGGGGCTGCGGTCGAGGATGGTCACGTCCGCGCCCAGACCCACGGCCATTTGCGCGGCGTTGAAGCCCACGACGCCGCCACCGATCACGGCCACTTTCGCGGGCACCACGCCCGGCACGCCGCCAAGCAGAACACCACGCCCGCCATGGGATTTCTCCAGCGCCGTTGCACCCGCCTGGATCGACATCCGGCCGGCCACCTGGCTCATGGGCTTCAGCAGCGGCAGACCGCCGCCCGCGCCGGTCACGGTTTCATAGGCAATGCAGGTCGCGCCCGAGGCGACGAGGTCCTTGGTCTGCTCCGGATCGGGGGCGAGATGCAGGTAGGTGTAGAGGATCTGACCCTCGCGCAGCATGGCGCGCTCACCGGCCTGCGGTTCCTTGACCTTCACGATCATGTCGGCCGTGGCGAAGATTTCTTCCGCGGTGTCGATGATGGTGGCACCGGCAGCCACGTAATCCTCATCCATTGCGCCGATGCCGGATCCGGCATTGGTCTCGATCAGGACGCTGTGGCCATGCGCCACCAGTTCGCCCGCGCTTTCGGGCGTCAGGCCAACACGGTATTCGTGGTTCTTGATTTCCTTGGGGCACCCGACGATCATGACGACCTCCTCCATCGCGGCGTTTCCTTTCCGTCAGAATACGCGCGCTTGAGCGCAATTTTCTTGATTTCTTCCCGCATTTTGACGATATCAGCGCAGCAATCTTGCGCGAAATAATCAAAATCCGGGAAAAAATGGACAGCATCGACACCCGTATCCTGCATGCGCTTCAACGCGATTCGAGCCGCCCGGTCGCCGATCTCGCCAATGAGCTCGGCCTCTCCGCCTCCGCCTGCCATCGCCGCATCAAGTCACTGGAGGTCTCTGGCATCATTGCGGGCTACTCTGCCCGGCTCAGCCGCCGCAAGATGGGATTCAATCTGCTGGTCTTTGTCGAGATCACCCTGCGCAGCCAGGAGCGGAGTGTGCTGGACGGGTTCGAGGCAGCTGTCCGAGCCGCGCCCGATATCCTCGAATGCCACCTGACCAGCGGTCAGGCCGACTACACCCTGCGCGTGGTCGCCCGCGACATGGACGACTATGACCGTATCCACCGCGATTGCCTTGCCGCGCTGCCCGATGTCTCCTCCATGCACACCACCTTCGCGCTGCGCCCCATCAAGTTCTGGCAGGGCTACCCGGTCCGTTGATATCTTGGGGCTTTGCCTCAGCCCCGGCCCCGGTTAGGGTCAGGCGGGTTTGGTTGACTGCGAGGGGGCAGGTATCATGCAGGTCGTGTTTCACATGGGGGCCCCGTGCACCGATGATGACAGGCTGATCCGGTCCCTCCTGAAGAACCGCGACACGCTGGCAAAACAGGGCATCGCGGTGCCCACCCCGGCGCTTTATCGCGATGTTCTGAAGGACACGCTGCGCGCGCTTGACGGTGCCCCCGCCCCGGAAGAGTTGCAGCGCAATATCCTGACCTCGGCCAAGATCCCCGACGGCACGGAACGCATCATCTTCTCCGATCCGCGCATGGTCTCGATCAACCGGCTGGTGGTGATCGGCGCGCAGATCTGGCCGATGATCGACCGGGTCTCGCGCAGCTTGCGCAACCTCTTTCCCACGGCACAGGTGGAATTCATGCTCGGGATGCGCGATCCCGCAACGCTGATCCCGGCCCTCTTCCGGGGCTCTCGCTTCCGCCAGTTCGAGGAATTCACCGAAGACATGCAGCCGCATGCGCTGGCCTGGTCCGAGATGCTGGCGCGCATGCGCGTGGCGGTGCCCGACAGCCCGGTTTCGGTCTGGTGCAACGAAGACACGCCGCTGATCTGGGGCGAGGTGATGCGCGAACTGGCCGGCTGCGATGCGCTGGCCCCGCTCGATGGTGTGGATGACCTGATCGAGGATCTGATGGACCCTGCCGGCTTCCGCAGGATGCAACGTTACCTGTCTGAAAACCCGCCGGAAAACGAGATGCTGCGCCGACGGGTGGTGGCCGCCTTCCTTGACAAATACGCGCTTGACGACGCGCTGGAGGAAGACCTGGACACCCCCGGATGGTCCGCCGAGATGCTCGATGACATGACCGCCTCCTACGAAGAAGACATGGACGCGGTCGCCCATATCCCCGGCGTCACCCTGATCACGCCCTGATCCCTTCTTCTTGGCCAAAATACTCCCGCCGGAGGCATCCTGCCGCTACAGCAGGCGCAATGGGCTGATCGGCCCCCGGAGCGCGCCACACAGCCGTGGCAACGCGGCCCGAGGAGGGCGCCAGAGGCGCCTGACGAGGGGCGCACCCGGGTCGACGCCAAAGGCGGCGACATCACCGCATGCCAAGCGCTTCCTTGTACATCTCCATCACCGCCTCTTCCTCGGCGATATCGTCGGGTTCACGCTTGCGCAGCGCGATGACCTTGCGCATAACCTTGGTGTCATAGCCACGGCCCTTGGCCTCGGCCATCACCTCCTTGATCTGGTCGGCGATGTCCTTTTTCTCCATTTCCAACCGCTCCACCCGTTCGATGAACTGGCGCAGCTCATCTGCGGTCACACGGTAGCTGTCGGGGGGGGAATTCACGTCATCCATCGGGCCTGCCTCTCATTGCCGGATCTCACCAGAGCCCCGGTCTAGCCCCCCTGCCCGCCCCCCGCAAGACTTGCGAAGCGCGCCGGGCTCGGCTAGGCGACTATCAGGGACGGAACGAAGGGATCTGCACATGGAATGGCTCGTTTGGCTCGGCGCGGCGCTCACGTCTGTGGGGCTCATCATCATCGCCTATTGCATCGCCTCGGCCGTCCGGGTGCGCCGGGCAAACCTGCCCGATGTGGAAACCCGCGCCCGGCTGCAGCGGATCGTGTTTCTCAATATGGGGGCGCTGCTGATCTCGGCGCTTGGCCTGATGTCGGTCGTGATGGGCGTATTCCTCGCCTGACGGCGGCGAGGTCTCCAAGCTGCTCAGTCCAGCCGCGCAGCGCCAAGGATCTGGCCCGGTCCCGCCATCTGTACGATCGCGGCAATGGGCAGGGCCGAGTCATCGACCAGCTGAAGCTCGTAAGGCTCGGCGCCCGACCAGTCTCCGACCCGCATCCACTCGGTGACGATATTGCTGTATTCCACGGTGCGGCCCGCATTTTCTCCGCGCCGGATCTCCACCATTTCACTGGGCATATAGCGCACGATCTGGACGATCATGCCGGGTTCCTCCAGCGCCATGGAGGCCACGGCGCGCAGCACGATGCCTCCCTCGACGCGCGACAGGCTGACCTCCACCGGGTAATCCACAACCCTGTATTGGGCGATCAACTCGGCCACATCCATTGGCTCGTAGCCCACGACCCGTTCCACGCCCCCCACGATCATCTGCGGCGTATAGACCATGCGCTGTCCGGCATGGCGGGCATAGGCGTGCTGGCGCCGGGTGAACTGACCGGAGGCAAAGGTATCGGCCCATCCGATATAATCCCAGTAGTCCACATGAAGCGCCAGCGCGATCACGTCTTCCCGCGCGGCCAGCTGCGTCAGCAACGCATCGGCGGGCGGGCAGGCCGAGCAGCCCTGCGAGGTGAAAAGCTCCACCACGACCGGGCTGTCGGCACGGGCCGCGGGGGCAGTCAGCGAAAGCAGACCGAGGGCAAGTGAGGCGATGATATTCCGCATGATGATCGTGAGTGTTCCCTTTTGTCCCCTGATAGGTAGTGAACCCGGTCCGGGGACGCCAATCAAGCCTTTGCGAGTTCGCGTTACAGCCAACGCCGGGTTTGTTGAAGATAGCGCCGTGCCTCCAGCCCGAAAGTGTCGACCAGCGCTTCCTCCTCCGGGATGATGAACCGCAGGGTCAGGACCGACACGAATAGCCCCGGCAACAGGATCGGGCTCAGCACCCCAAGCCACAGCACATAGCCCGTCAGCATCGCCACCATGGCAAGGTAGATCGGGTTGCGCGACCAGCGGTATGGCCCCTCCACGATCAGCGCCTTGGGCGTGTGATGCGGCTCGATCGGCGTCTTCTTGCGCCAGAACCAGATCGCCGACCAGCCGATCAGCGCCAGCCCGCCTGCGATCAGCAGCAGTCCAAGCCCCCAGAACAGCGGGCCGAAGGCCACAACAAGCGGCAATTCCCGCGCCAAAAGCCAGGCCGCCGCGCAAAAGCCCGCAAACCAGATCGGCGGCCAATCGGGGAAGCCCTTTAGCATCTGAGCCCCTACCCTTTCACGAAAATCGACAGGTCCTGCGGCAACCCGCTTCCCAGCCAGATCCCGTGATCTCGATGATCGGCCAGCTCATCCCCGCTTTCGGGATGGGCGAAGACGATCAGGCCCCGCCGGTTCAGCGCCAGCCACGGCAACAGCTCGGCGAATTGCGCAGGCGTCGCGGCCAGTTGACAGGACCAGTGCGGATGCGGCCCCACGCAGGTCTCGTGCATCCGCCCCATGACCACGCCGAAACGGTCGCGCGCGGCCTCGCACAGGGCGCGCGCTTGCGCCACCGTGCCCTCATCGAAATAGACATGGGCGTGATAGCCGGTGATCCCGCCCGTATCCCTCATGTCAGCCCGCCGGCCAGCGAGAACCGCAGCGACAGGCAGGACAGACCGCCATCCAGCAACGCCGCCTGCGTCATCGGCAGTTCCACCACGGTGTAGCCCGCCTTGTCCAACCGCTCCACGGTGCGCGGGTGACCGGCGCTGACAAAGACATGATCGTTGAAGCGGATCGCATTGGCCGCCGCATGCTCAAGCGGCGCCGTCTCGATCACCCGGTAGCCGTCGAAACAGCCGGTTGCCGCAAGCTTCGGCGTGGCCAGGATGGTTTCCGCATCCAGAAGACTGCTTTCGGTCTTGAAATGCAGGATATCGGCGGGGGTTTCCACGATCCGCAGGCGGTAGCCCAGATCCTCAACCAGCGGGCGCAGGGCATTGACCCCCTCCAGGTCCGTGCGCGCAGACAGGCCCACCATCACCTCCGTGTCGGAACACAGGATATCGCCCCCATCGACGAAGCCTGTGCCGGGCAGGTCCCGCACCTCGGGGAACATCCCCTCCAGCACCGGTTTCAACGCCTGCGCCTCGCCAAGCCGGGAGGGTGCGCCGGGGCGCAGCACGATGGCCGTGCCCTTCAGGCACAGGGCAGGATCCTCGATGAAGCAGCTGTCGGGGTAATCTTCCAGCGGTTCCAGCACCGTCACCATTGCCCCCGCATGGCGCAGGGCGTCCATATAGGCGGCATGTTCGGCGTCGAAGAGGTCCGGGTCGGGCGCGCCCATGTCAACGGCGCGCAAGCCTTGCGTGCAGGACCGCGCGGGACGGCGGCAGAGGGCATGAGTAAAGCGGAAGGAATGATCGGTCATGGTGGTCACTGTGCCGCCATTCCCGGTCTTGTGCCAGCCGAAAAGGCAGGCCTTACGCTGCGCGTTGCCCGGCCAGCTTCAGCTTGAGCCGCTCCGGTACCTGCCGTGCGCTCATCGCACGCGGGAAAGGCAGTTCCTCCATCTCGGGCACGTCCCCATAAAGCGCGTCGAACTCGGCGAAGTTGTCGAACACCCGCCGCGAGACATTGTCGATGAAGGTCTCGGCGGGCGCGCCGTTTGAGAGGATGATCTCATGCGCCTCGGTCTCGATGTGGTAGACGGTGTAGGTGTCGCCCATCTCCGCCAGAGGCACGCGCGTGATGGTCGTGCCATTCACAAGCGCGCCCGCGTGGCAGATGACGCCATCTACCAGCATCCCGTGATCGGCGGTCACTGTCAGGTCGGAGCGTGGCTGCCCATCTCCAAGAGCCCCCGCCGCGATCCGTACCGGGCGCAGCCGCGCTGCGGGCGCGAAGCGCGGAAACAGGGTCTGCTGCCCGATCCAGCGCACCTGAACAGCCCGGCCATCGGCAGTCAGCACGTCCTCACCGATGCGCAGCGCCTCGACCACTGTCTCCCCGCTCGGGGTCGAGATCATGGTTCCTTCAGCGAAACAGAAGGCAAAACTCGCCCCGGCGTTGATCGCAGGCAAGGTCGAGGGAAAGGTGATCGGTTCGGGATAAGGGTTTAAGACACGGTATCCGCTCGCCGCCTGGAAGACCGGCAGAACCACGTTTTGAAGCAGCGAGTTGACCATGATGACGGTGCCGACGAATGCGCCGAATTCCGTGGGCGAGAACCCACCCCAATTTCCGCCGGTGTCGGTGTCCCCCGTCTCGAACTGTCCGTCTCCGTCCTCATCCGGAATCCATCCAAGTGCGGCGGAATATCCAAGAAAGCTGCCCGCCAGGCTGAACAATGCGTGTTCGAAATAATTGAACATCTCACCCTCCGAAGAAATCAGAAAGCACTACTGTCCAAACGGATAGCGGTTGAGTCAACCTTCGCGGGTCAGGCAACGGCCCTTTCGGCGAGCCGCGCGCGGATCGCAGCAGGCACCTGCCTTGCGCTCATTGCACGCGGATAGGGCAGTTCTTCCATCTCGGGCACGTCGCCATAGAGCGCGTCGAACTCCGCGAAGTTGTCGAAGGCGCGGCGGCTGACATTGTCGATGAACGTCTCGGCAGGCGCGCCGTAGGCAAGAATGATTTCGTGCTCCTCGGTCTCGATGTGATAAACCGTGTAGGTCTCCCCCATCTCCTCCAGGGGAACCTGGGTGATTGTGGTGCCGTTCACCAAGGCCCCGGCATGGCAGATGACGCCGTCGATGAACATCCCATGGTCGGCGGTAACGGTCAGGTCGGCAGTCGGCAGGCCATCCCCCAGAGACCCGGCGGCAAAGCGGACCGGCATCAGCCGCTCGGCAGGCCCAAAGCGCTTGGAAACGGTCTGTCGCCCGATCCACTTGATGGGCACTTCCTTGCCAGTGGCAGTCAGAATCAGATCACCAATAGAAAGCTCTTCAACGGCGGTCCCACCGGTTTGAGTGGCGATGGCTGTCCCCTCCAGAAAGCAGACGGCGTAGGGATAGGAGGTTGACGTCGCCCAAGTCTGATACTGCAGAAATCCGTTATCCGAGAACATGTGAATTGCGCCCCATGGCGCTTCGATCAGCGGAAAGGCCGGGTTGCCCGACCCATCGACGGCATAGCCCAGAAACACGCCGGTGAAGTTGTAGTCGCCACTGACCTGAACGGCATCCCCAACGGCGACGGACCCGTCGATGACTGAATCAGCCTCCGTCAGCGTGTAGTTTCCGCCATCGCGGTTGCTGAGCGTGACATTCCCCGGAGGCGCGCCGCTGGTGATCAGGTAAGCGTATCCAAAGTTCTCTGATGCCATGAGTCCCCCGATCTGCAGGTGATCAGCCGAATACGTGATCACGCAAAAAAAGCAGAGACAGGGTGAAATTGATTGCTGGAGATAGCAATGATCTAGATCAATAAATTACACGCAATATTATTACGCCGTCAGGATAGCTATGCCACACACAGGCTTTGTAGTTTCCTGGTGATCGCCCCCGGCACCTGCCGTGCGCTCATCGCACGCGGATAGGGCAGTTCTTCCATCTCGGGCACGTCGCCATAGAGCGCGTCGAACTCCGCGAAGTTGTCGAAGGCGCGGCGGCTGACATTGTCGATGAACGTCTCGGCAGGCGCGCCGTAGGCAAGAATGATTTCGTGCTCCTCGGTCTCGATGTGATAAACCGTGTAGGTCTCCCCCATCTCCTCCAGGGGAACCTGGGTGATTGTGGTGCCGTTCACCAAGGCCCCGGCATGGCAGATGACGCCGTCGATGAACATCCCATGGTCGGCGGTAACGGTCAGGTCTGCAGTCGGCAGGCCATCCCCCAGAGACCCGGCGGCAAAGCGCACCGGCATCAGCCGCTCGGCAGGGCCAAAGCGGGTGGAGACGGTCTGATACCCGATCCATTTGACCGCAACCAATCTGTCATCGGCGGTAAGGATGAAGTCGCCGATACGAAGGTCTTCAATCGCACACCAACCCTCCGACACAGAGATCCGCGTCCCCTCGGCGAAACAAAACACGAAGGTATCATTGAAATCCACGAGGGCAAAATTGGCAGAATCCGGCAAGGTTTCCCCGGCTTGGGCGAACATCCAAGGCTGATGAAAATCTGTGTCCCTAAACACTGGAAAGGTCGTATCGCCAATCGTTAACGTTCCCCAGTACTCAAGCGTGAAATTGCCGAGAATCGGGTCAGGGCCACCTGGATCAGACCCCTCAAACTGATTGTCGTTGTCCGTGTCCGTTATGACGCCCGGCTGATCTCGTTTGACGCCAACATCCCCCGTTGCCAGAGAATAGCTTGCAAACGAACTATAGGTAAAATCCGACATAAAGGCCCCCGCTCACTAGCTTCAAAAGACAATCACGTGCAATCATAGCAGATGTCAACTAATTTCTTTTTTGACTTCTGCTCTTTCGTTGCTGTCGCTCGTTCCAGATGCGGACCACAACCAGGTGTTCAGTCCCGGTTTCTCAATCAAAAGCCGGCCAAACCCACCGGCTGCTTGAATTCTGCCCGGGTCAAGAGCACACCGCCTCACCGGTAAGCCAGGTCCACTAACGGCTAGACGTAACGCCGGCCGCGACAAACTCCGCACCGCAGCTGAGGTGTTGTTCAAGCAACAAACCCCGGCGTGATGGCCGGGGTTTCGGGATGTTGAAAGTTAATGTGGGCAGACTGCCCACCCTACGAGCGGTCCTTACGACTTCGCCAGGTTGCGCAGCACGTAGTGCAGAACGCCGCCATGTTCGATGTATTCGATCTCGATCGCAGCATTGATCCGGCTCAAGCCGCTTCGGAGGCTCCAAGCTTTCGCCGGATCGCCCCCGGCACCTGCCGTGCGCTCATCGCTCGCGGATAGGGCAGTTCTTCCATCTCGGGCACGTCGCCATAGAGCGCGTCGAACTCCGCGAAGTTGTCGAAGGCGCGGCGGCTGACATTGTCGATGAACGTCTCGGCAGGCGCGCCGTTGGCGAGGATGATCTCGTGCTCCTCAGTCTCGATGTGATAAACCGTGTAGGTCTCCCCCATCTCCTCCAGGGGAACCTGGGTGATTGTGGTGCCGTTCACCAAGGCCCCGGCATGGCAGATGACGCCGTCGATGAACATCCCATGGTCGGCGGTAACGGTCAGGTCGGCAGTCGGCAGGCCATCCCCCAGAGACCCGGCGGCAAAGCGCACCGGCATCAGCCGCTCGGCAGGGCCAAAGCGGGTGGAGACGGTCTGATACCCGATCCACTTCACCTTAACAGCACGACCATCCACGGACATGATTTCATCTCCGATCACAAGGTCCTCAATAAGAACTGAACAGGTCGCTGTGGCAATGCTCGTCCCAGCCAGGAAACAAAAGGCAAATGAACTGGCGGTGAAATTCGTTTGATAGTTGGTCCCTGTAAGGTTTCCCGGATCACTGGGGAAATACACAAAGGACGTCCCCCCGGACTGGAACACCGGTGCGGTTATCCCGTTGATGGTCGTCGTTCCCTCGAATGTTCCTTGCGGAGAGGTATCAAGCGCCTCGAACTGATCGTCATTGTCTGCGTCTGTGATCGTCCCGCCGGCTGTTTGATGAAAGGCGAACGTACCGTCGTTCGTGAAGTATACTCCAAATGATACATAGGAAAAGTCGCTCATAGGCCCCTCGCCTTGCTCGTGTCCAATGGCCAATAGTTGCCAATGACCCTATCAGAGATTGAAACCTTTGCAATTCTGCTGACTGTATGTCATCGGCTTTCTAGTTTCCTTCGGACTGAGCGAAACCGGCATGCATTGCTCGATCATGCCACTTCGCAATGGGCCAGTTTTGCGATGCTCGGCGGGTCCCGTAACTCCAAATTGCCCTGTGCCCAGCGGATCCAGTCGTTGCGCCAGACTCCTGACGGTTGGCGCGAGATCACCTCGCACGCGATGCACAGTTCGTTGCATGAGGGGTGATTGCACCCCGCCCGCTCCGAAACATCATCAGGCGCACCGCGGAGTGTCCAACGCGCTCAGGATTCGCCATGGCACCTGCCGCGCCGACATGGCACGGGGGTAAGGCAGTTCTTCCATCTCGGGCACATCGCCATAGAACGCCTCGAACTCGGCGAAATTGTCGAAGGCCCTGCGCGAGACGTTGTCGATGAAGGTTTCGGCAGGGGCACCGTTGGCAAGGATGATCTCGTGGGCGTCTGTTTCGATGTGGTAGACGGTATAAGTCTCCCCCATCTCCTCCAGCGGAACGCGGGTGATCGTCGTGCCGTTCACCAAAGCGCCCGCGTGACAGATTACGCCATCGACCAGCATCCCGTGATCGGCGGTCACCGTGAGGTCAGACTGCGGCAGGCCATCGCCAAGAGATCCGGCGGCAAAGCGCACAGGCATCAGCCGTTCCGCAGGTCGAAATGCGGCTACGACGGTCTGACGACCAATCCACTTGACCGGCACTGCGCGGCCTTCATGGGTGACGACGCAATCGCCGATCTGGAGGTTTTCGACGGGTGTGGAGCCATCAGGCGTTGATATGCACGTGCCGCCCAGAAAACACGTCGTGAAATCCGCAGTATTGAAAGTCGGGATTGCAGTGCCAGCCGCTAGAGTTGCAACCGCCGGATCCGTCGTTGAGTAGAGATCGTAGTAAGGCCCCTGCCGGCAGACGATATAGACCACCCCATCCTTCTCATAGGTCCCGTAAAACCCATCGGTTACCGAGCCATCGGTGAATGGCTGATTGACGTCTTCACCAGATGTAAAGACCGTGTCACCTGCGCCGTTTCCATCGTCCAACGTGTAGGGGCCGGGCAGTGGGATCGGTGTAAATGTGCCCACCGACTCGTGAAAAGTTCCGTGAAAGTACAAGTTGCCGATCGAAGCCATAGGTGCCAGTTCCCCCAGCCTGAGTTGTGGAGACTGATTCAATTGTTAACGAGCACGTCTTGTTATAGCTAACCTGACCGCTGGTCGGTCAAGCAAGTGTCGGGTAGACAGTTTGCCCACCATCCAGCCATCAGGCCCAAAAGCGCCAAAACCCCGGCACGATGGCCGGGGTTTCGGGGTGTTGAAAGTTAAGGCGGGCAAACTGCCCGCCCTACGAAATCTTACGACTTCGCCAGATTGCGCAGCACGTAGTGCAGAACGCCGCCATGCTCGATGTATTCGATCTCGATCGCGGTATCGATCCGGCATTTCAGCAGGATGTTCTTCACCGTGCCGTCGGACATGGTGATCGCGCAGGGCACTTCCTGCAGCGGCTGGATGGTGTCCAGACCCGAGATCGCCACCGTTTCCTCGCCGGTCAGGCCAAGCGATTTGCGGGTGTCGCCGCCGGTGAACTCGAACGGGATCACGCCCATGCCAACGAGGTTCGAGCGGTGGATGCGCTCGAAGCTTTCGGCGATCACGGCCTTGACGCCGAGCAGAGCGGTGCCCTTGGCGGCCCAGTCACGGGACGACCCCGCGCCATACTGCTCGCCACCGAAGACCACCAGCGGCGTGCCAGCCTCCTGATAGGCCATCGAGGCGTCGAAGATCGAGGTCTGCTGACCATCGGGGCCCTTGGTGTAGCCGCCTTCGACTCCGTCCAGCATCTCGTTCTTGATGCGGATATTGGCGAAGGTGCCGCGCATCATGATCTCGTGGTTGCCGCGACGCGAGCCGTAGGAGTTGAACTCGCGCACCGGAACCTGACGCTCGATCAGGTATTGACCGGCGGGGGTGGTGTCCTTGAACGATCCTGCCGGGCTGATGTGGTCGGTGGTGATCATGTCGCCCAGAAGGGCCAGAACCTTGGCGCCCTCGATATTCGAGATGGTGCCGGGTTCCTTGGACATGCCCTGGAAATAGGGCGGGTTCTGGATGTAGGTCGAGGTGGCGGGCCAGTCATAGGTCTCGGCCTCGGTCACTTCCACGCCCTGCCACTTCTCATCACCTTTGAAGACGTCGGCATATTTCTCCTGGAACGCCTCACGGGTGACGGTCTGGGCGACCAGATCGGCAACCTCCTTGGCGGTCGGCCAGATGTCTTTCAGGTAGACATCCTTGCCCTCGGGGGTCTGGGCAATCGGGTCGGTCGCCAGGTTGATATCCATGGTCCCGGCCAGCGCATAGGCCACCACGAGTGGCGGCGAGGCCAGGTAGTTGGCACGCACATCGGGGCTGATGCGGCCCTCGAAGTTGCGGTTGCCGGACAGGACCGAGGTGGCCACCAGATCGCCTTCGGCAATCGCCTTGGACAGTTCCGGCTGGATCGGGCCGGAGTTGCCGATACAGGTGGTGCAGCCGTAACCCACGAGGTTGAAGCCGACCTTGTCCAGGTCTTCCTGAAGGCCTGCGGCCTCCAGATAGGCGGACACGACCTGCGATCCGGGTGCGAGAGAGGTTTTCACCCAGGGCTTGCGGTTGAGGCCAAGGGCCGCCGCCTTACGGGCAACAAGGCCCGCACCGATCATCACATAGGGGTTCGAGGTGTTGGTGCAGGAGGTGATCGAGGCGATCACGACCTTGCCCGATTCCATGGTGTAATCCTCGCCCTCGACAGCAACCTCTTTGCCCATGGGGCGCTTGAAGGTCTCGGCCATTTCCTTGGCGAAGGCGGCTTTCGCCTCGGTCAGCGCCACGTAATCCTGCGGGCGCTTGGGGCCGGAGATGGCGGGCACGATGGAGCCCATGTCGAGATGCAGCGTGTCGGTGTAGACCGGCGCATAGTCCGCGCCGCGCCAGAAGCCGTTTTCCTTGGCATAGGCCTCGACCAACGCGATCCGGTCCTCGTCACGACCGGTGGTGCGCAGGTAGCGCAGCGTCTCGTCGTCGATCGGGAAGAAACCACAGGTCGCGCCATATTCCGGCGCCATGTTGGCGATGGTGGCCCGGTCCGCCAGCGGCAGATGATCCAGACCCGCGCCGTAGAATTCAACGAACTTGCCCACGACGCCCTTGGCGCGCAGCATTTCGACGACTTTCAGCACAAGGTCGGTGCCGGTGGTGCCTTCGACCATCTCGCCGGTCAGCTCGAACCCGATCACTTCGGGGATCAGCATGGAAATCGGCTGACCCAGCATCGCGGCCTCGGCCTCGATCCCGCCAACGCCCCAGCCCAGAACGGCCGCGCCGTTGACCATGGTGGTGTGGCTGTCGGTGCCAACGAGCGTGTCGGGGTAGGCCACGGTTTCGCCGCTCTGATCCACATCGGTCCAGACGGTCTGGGCCAGGTATTCCAGGTTCACCTGGTGGCAAATGCCGGTGCCCGGCGGCACCACGCGGAAGTTGTTAAAGGCGTTCTGACCCCATTTGAGGAAGGTGTAACGCTCCATGTTCCGCTCATACTCGCGGTCCACGTTCATCTGGAAGGCGCGCGGGTTGCCGAAATAGTCGATCATGACCGAGTGGTCGATGACCAGATCGACAGGGTTCAGCGGGTTGATCTTCTGCGGGTCGCCGCCAAGCGCCTTGATGCCATCACGCATCGCGGCCAGGTCAACCACGGCGGGAACGCCGGTGAAGTCCTGCATCAGAACACGCGCCGGACGATAGGCCAGTTCCCGGTCGCCCTTGCCGCCATTGTCGGCCCAATCGGAAAACGCCTTGATGTCGTCCACAGAGACGGTCTTGCCATCCTCAAAGCGGAGCATGTTTTCCAGCACCACCTTCAGTGCAGCGGGCAGTTTGGAGAATGTGCCAAGCCCGGCAGCCTCGGCGGCGGGGATGGAGTAATAGGCAATGGACTGATCGCCGACCGTAAGCGTTTTGCGGGTCTTTGCGGTGTCCTGACCGACAGTGATGGGCATGGAGAGCCTCCCTCGTTCCAGACGATGTGGGTACGTGCTGCGCGGGCTATGCCAGCATAACAGGAGTCGTTCAAGGGGGGTGCGGCGATTTTGTATGCCGTTGCATACCTAAATGCGCGCTTTTTTCCCGCCCCCTGCCCCATGCGCCGATTTGGACCCGTCGCGGCGCTTCCCCACCGGTCCGGTTTCGGCTAGGGCTGAGGGCATGAGTCTGCGCGTCCATTCCCTGTCCTGCGCCCGCGGCGGCATCCAGGTGCTGACCGGTGTCGGCTTTTCCGTTGCGCCGGGTGAGGCCCTGATCCTGCGCGGCCCCAACGGCGCGGGCAAGACGACGCTGTTGCGCACCCTCGCCGGTCTGACCCCGCCATTGGAGGGCCATATCGACGCGCCCGATGACGGGATCGCCTATGCGGGCCATGCCGACGGGTTGAAGGCGCAGCTTTCCGTTGCCGAGAACCTGCGTTTCTGGGCCGGGGTGTTCGGCGCCACCGGCATTGACGCGGCTGTGGAGGCCTTTGATCTGGCCGACCTGCGGGACCGGCGCGCGGGCAATCTATCCGCCGGACAGAAACGCCGCCTGTCGCTGGCGCGGTTGCTGGTGACGGGGCGGCCCGTCTGGTGCCTCGATGAGCCCACAGTGTCGCTCGATGTGGACAACGTCGCCCGCTTTGCCCGCGCGGTCGAAACCCATCTGTCAAATGGCGGCAGCGCCGTTATCGCCACCCATATCGACCTTGGCCTTCCTACCGCCCGCAGCCTCGACATCGGCCCCTTCACCCGGCGCAACCAACCCGTCAAGGTAGATGAAGCCGACCCCTTCCTGTCGGAGGGCGCGTTGTGATCGGACTTCTTATACGAGATCTTCGCCTTGCGATCCGCGCAGGTGGCGGGTTCGGGCTTGGCCTCGCCTTCTTCTTAATCGTCACCGTCCTGATGCCCTTCGGCATCGGCCCCGAAACCGGAATGATCACCCGCATCGCCCCCGGCATCCTCTGGATCGGCGCGCTGCTGGCCTGCCTTCTGTCGCTCGACCGGATCTTCGCGCTGGATTGGGAAGACGGGTCTCTGGAACTGCTCGCCACATCGCCCCTGCCGCTGGAGGCGGTCGCGGGTATCAAGGCGCTGGCCCATTGGATCACCACTGGCCTGCCTCTTGTTGCCGCCGCACCGGTGCTGGCGATCCTGCTGAACCTGCCGCCCGAAGGGTTCCCCTGGCTCATCGCCTCGCTGGCGCTTGGGACCCCTGCCCTGTCGGCCATCGGCACTTTCGGCGCGGCACTCACGGTCGGCCTGAAACGCGGCGGACTTCTTCTATCCCTTCTTGTATTGCCGCTTTACGTCCCCACCCTGCTGTTCGGGGCCGAGGCCGCCCGCCGAGGCGCAGAAGGCATGGATGCGCTGACGCCCCTTGCTTTGCTGGCCGGAATCACCTGCCTCGCCGCCGCCGCCATGCCCTTCGCCGCCGCCGCCGCCCTCCGCGTCAATCTGCGCTAGGGGCGCGGCAACCGAACCCATTGTTAGCGCAACAATCGCACCGTAAGTTGCGGCCCATGTCGATCTGGGAATATGCAAATCCACGCAAGTTCATGGCCACCTCGGGCGCGCTTCTGCCCTGGGTGTCTGCGATTGCGGCTATTCTTGTGATCGGGGGGCTGATCTGGGGCTTCTTCTTCACCCCCGACGATTTTCGCCAGGGATCGACCGTCAAGATCATCTATATCCATGTTCCCGCCGCGATCATGGGATCGAGCGCGTGGTTCATGATGCTGGTGACCTCGCTCATCTGGCTGATCCGCCGCCACCATGTCAGCGCATTGGCCGCCAAGGCCGCCGCGCCCGTGGGGATGGTGTTCACGCTTATCGGGTTGATCACCGGCGCGATCTGGGGCCAGCCGATGTGGGGGACATGGTGGGAGTGGGACCCGCGCCTGACCGCGTTCCTGATCCTCTTCCTCTTCTATCTGGGTTACATGGCGCTCTGGGAAGCGGTGGAAAACCCCGATGCGGCCGCTGACCTGACCAGCGTTCTGTGCCTTGTTGGCACCGTCTTTGCAGTCATATCGCGCTATGCGCTTCTGTTCTGGAACCAGGGGCTGCATCAGGGCGCGTCACTGTCGATGGACGCGGAGGAAAACGTGGCCGATGTCTTTGCCTATCCACTCTGGACCTGCATCATTGGCTTCGTGTTCCTGTTCGTGGCTCTTGTGCTCTACCGCACCAGAACCGAGATCCGCGCCCGCCGTCTGCGCGCGCTCATTCAGCGCGAGAGGATGGCCTGATGCCTGATCTGGGCCGCTACGCCACCGAAGTTCTCTCCGCCTATGCCGGGGCGATTGCCCTGCTGGCGCTGTTGATCGCCGCCTCGGTCTGGAAGGCCCGCAAGGTCCTGCGCCAACTGCGCGAGGCCGAAAACCGCAGGGATAGCTCCGCATGAAATTCAACTGGCTCATGGTGCTGCCGCTGGTCCTGACCCTCGGCTTTTTCGGGGTGGCCGCCACGCAGCTGATGAACAATCAGGACGATCAGGCGCAGGGGGTGGATACCGACTCGCTGCCCTCGACCCGCGAAGGCAACCCCGCCCCGCCGCTTGACCTGAGCCCGCTGGCGCAGTTCGAGGGACTTTCGGACGAGGACCTGCGCGGCAATGGGCTGATCATCCTGAACTTCTGGGCCAGCTGGTGCCCCCCCTGCCGGGCCGAACACCCGACGCTGACTGCGCTGGCCGAGGCCGGGAACCCGCTCTTCGGCATCAACTACCGCGATCAGCCATCGCAAGCGCTGTCCTTTCTGGAGGATCTGGGCAACCCCTATGACCGGATCGGCGCCGACCCCGAGGCCCGCAATGGCCGCGACTGGGGCGTTGTGGCGATGCCCGAGACCTTTTTCATCAATGACGAGGGCGTGGTCGTCCTGCATTTCCGTGGCCCCATCGTCCAACGCAGCCTGCGAAACCAGGTGATCCCGGCCCTGGCCGAGGCGGGGTATGAGTTGGCGCTGCCCGAAGAATAGGGCGAAAAAGGCGTTTCGAAACGCCTTTCCCAAGGGCTTTCGAAAGCCCTTTGTCGCGCGCGGCCTCCAATCCTGAGAACAACTTCCTGTCGTGCGGGACCTGCGAGAACGCCCGGCCTGCGATCGGCTGTCTTGCCATGACAACCGTTCTTCGCATTGCCGGGTGCTTGTTCGCCTTTGCCCCATAACCTAAAGATTGCGGGATTTCTGTTCTTGGAGGAACCCCATCATGTCCGACGGCCCCAGCTACGGCTTCGATACGCTTCAGATCCACGCAGGCGCCCGGCCCGATCCGGCCACCGGCGCGCGGCAGACGCCGATCTACCAGACCACGGCCTATGTGTTCCGCGATGCGGAACATGCCGCCGCGCTCTTTAACCTGCAGGAAGTGGGCTACATCTATTCGCGCCTGACAAACCCCACTGTCGCCGTTCTGCAGGAACGGATCGCGACGCTGGAAGGCGGCGTTGGCGCGGTGTGCTGCTCCTCGGGCCACGCGGCGCAGATCATGGCGCTTTTTCCGCTGATGCAGCCGGGCTGCAACGTGGTGGCATCGACCCGGCTCTATGGCGGCACCGTTACCCAGTTCAGCCAGACCATCAAGCGCTTCGGCTGGTCCGCGAAATTCGTCGATTTCGACGATCTCGACGCGGTGAAAGACGCTATCGACGACAACACCCGCGCGGTCTTCGGTGAGTCCATCGCCAACCCCGGCGGTTACATCACCGATATCCGCGCCATTGCCGATATCGCCGATGCGGCCGGTGTGCCGCTCATCATCGACAACACCTCGGCCACGCCTTACCTGTGCAACCCGATTTCGCTCGGCGCGACGCTGGTCGTGCATTCGACAACGAAATACCTGACCGGCAACGGCACCGTCACGGGCGGCTGCATCGTCGATTCCGGCCAGTTCAACTGGTCCGCCTCCGACAAGTTCCCGTCGCTGTCACAGCCCGAGCCCGCCTATCACGGGCTGAAGTTTCACGAGACATTCGGGCCGCTGGCCTTCACCTTCCACGGCATCGCCATCGGTCTGCGCGATCTGGGCATGACGATGAACCCGCAGGCGGCGCATTACACGCTGATGGGGATCGAGACGCTGTCGCTGCGCATGGAACGTCATGTTGAGAACGCGATGACGGTCGCCACCTGGCTGGAAAATGACCCGCGCGTGGAATACGTGACCTATGCCGGGCTGGACTCTTCGCCCTATTCGGCGCGCATCCCCTCGGTCTGCCCCAAGGGTGCCGGCGCTTTGTTCACCTTTGCGGTGAAGGGCGGCTACGAGGCCTGCGTGAAGCTGGTCGACAGCCTGGAGATTTTCAGCCACGTCGCCAATCTGGGCGATACAAGGTCGCTGATCATCCACTCGGCCTCGACCACGCACCGGCAATTGACGCCGGAACAGCAGGAAGCCGCGGGCGCGGCTCCGAATGTGGTGCGCGTGTCGATCGGGATCGAGAACGCCGAGGATCTGATCGCCGATCTGGATCAGGCGCTGGCCAAGGCGACGGCCTGAGCGGAGAGGGTGGAGGGGGCTCTGCCCCCGTCGCCTTTCGGCGACTCCCCCGAGGTATTTTCGCCAAGGTGAAAAAGAGGGCGCGCGCGTTAAGGTTAACGGCGCGCCCTTCACCTTTCGGAAACCGGAGTAACGGGTGGGTGCGACCTGTCCAAAAAGGGCAGAAGTTCCAGATTTTCCGGGCAGGTGAGCCTATCTGTTAACTTTCCTTTGATCTTATGCGTGAACAGCTTAGGATGAATTCCGCCCACCCGCCCATGGCGCGCGGGCATCGGGTTTTGCTTGCGCACGTTCTGCGATACAGAGCGAGGGTTAGGCAGGGGGCCCGGTAATCATTACGGCCCCGATCTTCAGAGGACCTGAATGGCACCAAATTTCGCGCTGTTCCTTTCGCCCGAGGGCATTGCCCTGGCGCATCGTCAGCCCGGAGGCCACTGGGCCGTTCTGGGCGATACCGCTTTGGATGTACCCGATCTGGGGGCGTCCCTGCTGGTCCTGCGCAAACTGGCCGAGCAGCGGGCAGGCAAGGATTTCGAAACACTTCTGATCCTGCCCGATGATCAGATTCTCTATACCTCGCTGACCGCCCCCGGCCCGGATGAAGAGGACCGGCTGGAGCAGATCCGCGCCGGGCTTGACGGGCTGACGCCCTACCCTGTCGACGATCTCGTTTTCGACTGGTTCCCGCTGGAGGATGGCCGCGTCAAGCTGGCCGTGGTCGCCAAGGAAACGCTGGAAGAGGCCCGTGACTTCGCGACCGGTCATGGATTCGCGCCTGCGGGCTTCGGCGCGCGGCCGCTGGACAACCGCTATCGCGGCGTGGCGCATTTCGACCGTTCGATCGACTGGACCGCCGATATCCCCGATATCGAGTTCGGTCATGATACCTGGCACAGCCCCCGCAAGGCTGCGGACGCGTCGGAAGAGCCCGCCGATACGGAGATTTCGCCGGACGCGGGTTCGGACGCTCCCGCCATGGCAGCCCCCCAGGACGATGACAGCGGTGAGCCCGACGCGGCAGCAGCCCCTGTGGCGCCCGACGCGGACGCCACGCCCGATATCCCGGACCCCGGCGAAGAGCCTCCCGAGGCTGCGGACACCCCCGATGATCCCAATGAAGACCTGCAGTCGGCCGGACCGGAACAGCCCGAGACACCCGATGTTTCAGGGTCTCTTGCTGAAGCGGCGCAGCCCACGCCGCTGGAACTGGAAAGCGAAGCCGCCGCAGAAGAGGAAACCGCGCCCGACAGCGCCCCGCCCGGAGATGGCGACACCTCCGGCAGCGACCCGGCCCCTGACGTGGACCCGTCCCCGACGGCGGAAGCGTTGCAGATGCCAGCAGGGTTCGGATCGCGGCGCAAACATGCCGAGCCGGAAGCGGCGGGCAGTCTGGTTCGGACCCGCAAGTCGCGCTTTGGCCCCGGTGCGGAAACGGCTGCCGATGCGGCCACCGCCAAGGAACCCGCCCTGCCGCGTGAGCGCAAGGACGAAGCCGAAGGAAAGACTGAACCGGTGTTCGGCCGGGCTGCGCGCAAGGCTGGCAGACAGGCGGAGGCCGCGGCGCCCGGCGCTGCGGACGGTGCGAAACAGGCCCCGGCGCGCCCTCCCCGTGCGGGGCCAGAGCCGCAATTGCCGCCGCTGGCACGCCTCAAGTCGCAGATTGCCTCCCGCACCCCCGATGACGCGCCCGCCCCCGGCCATAATCCCTTTGCCGGGCCGCCGCCGAGCCTGCGCGGCGACAAGACCTCGCTGAAGGACCGGATGGCCGGGATCGGGCGCCAGTTGACCGAAGGCACGGGAAAGGCGCGGGATGCGGCCTCGGGCCTGACCGGCCGCTTGTCTGGCGGACGCTCGTCCATTGGCAATCGGCTCCGCGCGCTTGGCAAGGGCGAGGCGGAAGATGCTGCACCGCTTGCGCCCGCGGCGGACAAGGCGGACAAGGCGGCAGCCGCGCCGACGTCGCAGGTCAAGCCCGCCACCACGACGGATCTGGCGCCCCCCGCAGCAGATCCAAAACCCCGCAAGGGTCTGGGCAAGCTTGGCCGAAAGAAAAATCCGGACCCCGCCGCCACGGCGCAAACCATGGCCGCGACCGACACGATTGCGCCGCCGCCGCCCGAAGATACGCCGCGCCGCCGATTTTCGCCGCCCAAACGCAATCGGAATGCCCCGAAGATCGCCGATGCCGATGCCCCGATCATGGGCGGGCTTCTGGCACGTGGGTCGGTGGCCACAGGCCGCAACGGCCCCTCGGTCAAGACCGGGCTGATCCTGACGCTGATCCTGCTGGCGGTGCTGGGGCTGGTGGGGATCTGGGCCGCGTTTTACCTGCCGGAAACCGCGCTTGGCCGCTGGATGGGCATGGGCAGCGAAGATGAAATCATCATCGCCGATACCGAACCCGAGGTTCTGGATACACCGCTGCTGGCCACGCCCTCGCCCTCTGCCGAGGATGCGCCCGAGGTCATGGCAAGCCTGGCGCCAGAGGACGCGCCAAGCCCGCCGGTGGTGGCCCCCGTGGCGCCGGACCTGCTGCCCGATATCGACGCAGAGGATCTCGACCTTGGCCCCGCGCCCGTGGCCTCTCCGGTGATCGACCCCGAAACCGTGTTGCCCTCGGAAGAGGAGAACGCCAATTTCTACGCCCGCACCGGCATCTGGCAGCGCCCTCCGGTCATCACCCTACCCGATCCCGAACCCGTGCTGGAAGAGCTGATCTTCGCAGGGCTGGACCCGGCGGTGGCCGCCCATGACGCCTACGCGCTGCCGGTGCCCGATTTCCAACCCTCGCGCGACATGCCCACGGCCCCCGCCGATTCCGGCCTGTCCGGGCCGCTTCTGGCGCTCGATCCCGAAACAATGGTCGTGCCGACGCCCGAGGGGGCCATGACCCCCTATGGCATTCTCGTCTATGCCGGGGCACCGCCGGTGGCTGCGGTTCCGCGCCCCCGCGATGCGCCCGCGGCTGTTGCCGCCGCTGCCGCTGAGGCCGCTGCCGAAGCGGTGACCGAAGAGCTGCCCGAAACCGAACTGGCCGCAGCCGAATCCGCCACCGAAGACCCTGACGCCATCCCCCCCGGCGCGGTCGATACGGCGCTGTTGCAGGCCTTCCGCCCCGAATCCCGCCCCGATGACCTACAGGAACAACGCGAACGCGCGGTCCTTGGGGGCATCACTTTTGACGAGCTCGCGCAGATCCGCCCCGAGAGCCGTCCCCTGTCGCTTCAGGAAGAGGCCGCTGCTGCGGCTGAAGAAGCGGCAGCGGACGCCTCTCCCGGCGATGTGACATCGGCCAGCGACCTGGCGGTTGCGGTGTCCTTCCTGCCCAATCAGCGGCCCGCCAATATCGGCACGCTGGTCGAACAGGCGCGTGCGGCGGGCAATAGCGGTCCGGCCCCGCCGGTGGCGGCCAGCGCTTCGGATACGATCGAGCCCGACATCCCCAGTTCTGCTTCGGTCACCCGCGCGGCGGCAGAGGATGGCAGCATCAACCTGCGCAACCTGAACCTGATCGGTGTCAGCGGCTCCTCCGGATCGCGCCGGGCGCTGGTGCGTCTGCCGTCCGGTCGGTTCGTGACGGTCGAGGTTGGCGACAGGCTGGATGGCGGTCAGGTCGCGGCGATCGGAGAAAGTTCGCTTCAATATGTGAAACGTGGCCGCACGATCACGCTTCAGGTGCCTGCGGGCTGATCCGTTGAAGGCCTAAAGCAGAACCGCCGCTGCCAGCCCGAGAAACGCGAAGAACCCCACCACATCCGTCACCGTCGTCACGAAGGCGCCCGAGGCCAGGGCCGGGTCGATCTCCAGCTTGTCCAGCGCCACCGGAATCAGGATGCCCGCCAGCCCCGCGATCACCAGGTTGATCACCATGGCGACCGCGATAACCCCGCCAAGCGCCGCCGATCCGAACCAGAACAGCCCAACGGCCCCCATGACGGCGGCAAAGATCAGCCCGTTGATCAGGCCCACCCCTGCCTCTCTCATCACCACGCGCATCAGGTTCGACCCGGTCAGGTCGCGTGTTGCGATGGCGCGCACCGCCACGGTCAGACTCTGCGTGCCCGCATTGCCCCCCATCGAGGCCACGATGGGCATGAGCACCGCCAGCGCCACGAATTGCGCAATCGTATCCTCGAACTGCGCAATGACCAGCGAGGCAAAGATCGCCGTGATCAGGTTGACGAACAGCCAGGGAAAGCGCTGGCGCGTGGTATCCAGCACCCTGTCCGACAGGCTGCCCTCGCCGACACCGGCCAGTCGCAGGATGTCCTCCTCGGCCTCGTCTTCCAGCACGATCATGGCATCGTCGATGGTGATGACCCCAACCAGCCGTCCGTCATCATCAACAACCGGCGCAGAAATCAGGTGATACTGGTTGAACGCATAGGCCACGTCGGCCTCTGGCTGGCTGACCGGGATCAGCACGAACGTGTCCTCGATGATATCGCGCAGCGCCACCTTGCGTTGTGTCGACAAAAGCCGCCCGAGGGTCACGTTGCCCACGGGTTTCATGCGCGGATCGACCAGGATCAGGTGGTAGAACTGCTCCGGCAGTTCCGTCGTCTCGGCGCGCAGGAAATCGATGGCCTCGCCGACGGTCCAGAATTCCGGCACCCGCACGACCTCGCGCTGCATCAGGCGGCCTGCGGAATATTCCGGGTAGGTCAGCGCCTCTTCGACCGCGGCCCGGTCGGCATCGTCCAGCGCACCCAGAATCGCCGCCTGCTGGTCCGCATCTTCCAGGTCTTCCAGCAGATCGACGACGTCGTCGCTTTCCATGTCGCGCACGGCTTCGGCCAGCAGCGGCGCGGGCAGCAGGTCGATCACATCCTCGCGGATGCCTTCGTCAAGCTCCGACAGAACCTCGCCGTCGATGCCTTCGCTCCAGAACAGAAGCAGCGCTTCCCGTTCCGAATGGGACATCTGTTCCAGAAGGTCGGCGATGTCGGCGGGGTGCAGCGGCTCAAAAAGCGCGGCGATACGGTCCGGGTTCTGGGCCTCTATCGCATCCAGAACATCGTCATAGAGAGAGGCATCCAACGCATAGGCGTCCTCCGGCAGGTCCGATTTCTGGAGTTCGTCCTTCGCCATTCGCCCCCGCCTTGAAAGTCTTTAACGCTTTTTCGGATAACATACCCGTGCGCCCTTGGATATGACAGGGACCGGGCCGGGAAAAGGACAGATTATGACAGACACACTCCTTCTTGGGCAGCTTCTGCGGTTTGACGCCGATCCTTTTGTGGCCGGGGTGGACGCCGCCCGCCATGACAGCCACGGCGCGGTGCTGATCCGGGATGGCAAGATCGCCGATCTGGGTCAGGCCGACGACCTGCTTGCCGCCTATCCCGGCGCTGATGTCGTGGATCACGGACAGGGGCTGATCCTGCCGGGCTTCGTCGATGCACACGCGCATTATCCACAGACCGCGATGATCGCCTCCTGGGGCAAGCGGCTGATCGACTGGCTGAACACCTATACCTTCCCCGAAGAGATGCGGTTCGCCGACCCCGCCTATGCGGCCGACATCGCGGCGCGCTATTTCGACCTGACCCTGTCGAACGGCACCACCACGGTCGCCAGCTATTGCACCATCCATCCCGAAAGCGTGGACGCTTACTTTGGCGAGGCGCAGCGCAGGGGTCTGCGCGCACTTGCGGGCAAGACCTGTATGGACCGCAACGCACCCGAAGGTCTGCGCGACAGCGCGCAGGCGGCCTATGACGACAGCAAGGCGCTTCTGGAAAAATGGCACGGGGTGGACCGGTTGGGCTACATCATCACGCCCCGCTTTTCGCCCACATCGACGCCCGATCAGCTCTCCGCCCTTGGCGCGCTATGGGCGGAACACCCCGATTGCCTGATGCAGACGCATCTGAGTGAACAGACCGATGAGATCGAGTGGGTCAAGGGGCTCTACCCCGAGGCGCGCGATTACCTCGATACCTACGAGGCGCATGGGCTGCTTGGCGTGGGCGGCCTTTACGGCCACGCGATCCATCTGGAGCCGCGGGAGATCGACAGGCTGCGAGAGGTCGGCGCGGCACTTATTCACTGTCCCACCTCGAACACGTTCATAGGCTCGGGGCTCTTTGATATGGGCCTCGCGGGTGGTCCGATCCGGGTAGGTCTCGCCACGGATACCGGCGGCGGGTCGAGCTTTTCGATGCTGCGTACCATGGCCGCCGCTTATGAGATCGGCCAACTCAGGGGCCGTGCCCTGCACCCCGCCGAGCTGATCTGGCTGGCAACCGAAGGCTCCGCCCGCGCGCTTCGGATCGACGACAAGGTGGGCCGTGTGGCCAAGGGGATGGAGGCCGATCTGGTGGTGCTGGATCTCGCCTCGACCCCCGCCATCGCGCAGCGATCTGCCCGCGCCGACACGCTCTGGGAGGCGCTCTTCCCGACCATCATGATGGGCGATGACCGCGCGATTGCAGAGGTTCGGGTCGCGGGCCGCAAGGTCTGAGCGGCCCGGCCAGGGTCAACACGCGCCCCTTAGCAGGGCCGTGCCAGCACCATCACCCAATGATCACCCGCCCGGGCAAAGCCGAATTGTTCGGCGCGCGGGTGCAGGATATTGGCGCGGTGGCCGGAGGAGGCCATCCAGTCGCCCATGACAGCCGCCTCGCTGGTCTGACCCATGGCGATGTTTTCCGCCGACAGGCAGGCATTGTAGCCAACCGCCGTGATGCGGGCGTGCACATTGGACCCGTTCGATCCGCGATGCCCGAAGAACCCGCCCTGCATCTGGTCATGTGCATGGGTCAAGGCCACGCGATCCAGCTGCTGCGAGCGGCTGACAGGGGGAAGCCCGACAGAGCTGCGCTGCTGGTTCATCATCGTGACAACACCCCCGTTGGAGCCAAGCGGCGCGCTGACCGGCACCGCCCGCGTGGCCGAAGGCGCGGTGGTGCCGCCCATGCAGCCCGCCGTCATAAAGGCCGCCGCCACAAGGGACACAATCTGTAAACGCATGGTCGCTATCCTGTTCCGCCCCCACGGCTATCAGAGACTCTCATCGCAAGGGCCAAGGCAAGCTTGCGTTGCTTTTCGATAAGAACAGGTAAATCCACGCTCAAAAGTGTTCCCATTGAGACGATTTTGCGACCTTCCACGAAAAGGTCACGGGTTTTCATCGGGCCCGCCAGCAGGATTGCGGCCATGTCCCAACTGCCGGCGGCCTCCACGCCGGTCATGTCCCAGATCGCGATATCGGCGCGTTTTCCCACGGCGATCTGCCCGCAATCGGACCGCCCCAGCACCTCGGCCCCGCCGCGCGTGGCGATGCGCAAAGCCTCGCGCGCACTCATCGCATCGGCCCCTTGCGAGACCCGTTGCAGAAGCATCGCCTGGCGCGCCTCAGCCACCAGATTGCCCGAATCGTTCGAGGCCGACCCGTCAACACCAAGCCCCACCTTCACGCCCGCGTCCCTCATCTTGCGCACTGGCGCGATGCCTGATCCAAGGCGGCAGTTGGAACAGGGGCAATGGGCCACGCCGGTCCCGGTTTTCGCAAATAGATCAACCTCTTGCCCGTCGAGCTTCACACAATGCGCGTGCCAGACATCGTCCCCCGTCCAGCCCAATTCCTCGGCATATTGCCCCGGACGGCAGCCGAATTTTTCAAGGCTGTAAGCAATATCTTCATCATTTTCGGCCAGATGGGTGTGCAGCATCACCCCCTTGTCGCGGGCCAGCAGCGCCGCATCCCGCATCAGCTCGCGACTGACAGAGAAAGGAGAACAGGGCGCGATCCCGACCCGACACAGAGAGCCTTCGGACGGATCGTGGAACGCATCGACGACACGGATACAGTCCTCCAGAATGGCGCTTTCGCGCTCTACCAGGCTGTCGGGCGGCAGACCGCCATCGCTTTCCCCGATGCTCATCGCGCCTCGGGTCGGGTGAAACCGCATGCCGATCTCGGCCGCAGCGGCAATGGTGTCATCGAGCCGCGCACCGTTTGGATAAAGATAGAGATGGTCAGAGGTCAGCGTGCAGCCCGACAGCGCCAGTTCCGCCAAGCCGGTCTGGGCAGAGACGAACATCTCTTCCGGGCCAAAGCGCGACCAGATCGGGTAGAGCGTCTGCAACCAGCCAAAGAGCAGCGCATCCTGCGCGGCGGGCACCGCACGCGTGAGGCTCTGGTAAAGGTGATGGTGGGTGTTCACGAGACCGGGTGTCACGAGGCAACCCTCAGCCAAGTGGATCTCTCCGCCCTCCAGCCCATGGCCGATCTCGGCAATGACGCCGCCCCGAATGCGGATATCCGCGCCCGCAAGTTCGGTGCCTGCATCATCCATGGTCAGAATATGGGATGCGGATTTGATGATGATATCTGTCATGTCAGCCCTCAAGGTTCCGAAGCCCGTTTCGGTGAGAGGATCAGGGCGGGCCGACAGAAGACGGGCAAAGGACTCGGGTCACCGCGCAAAGTCAGACTAGGCCAGTCCCCTGCCACGCCTCAAGTCTCAGACAGGCTGAAGCAGTTTCAGGGCCGCGCCATGCAATCCCGCGCTGGAGGCTGCCAGAACCTGCCCGCCCTCATGCACCGGACCGCCCTGCCAATCGGTGACGATGCCGCCCGCCGCCTCGATCACCGCAATGAGCGCGGAGATGTCGTAGGCGTTCAGTCCCGCCTCGATAACCAGATCCACCTGCCCCGCCGCCAGCAGCGCATAGGCGTAACAATCCATGCCATATCGGGTCAGCCGAACCCGGTCGCGAACACGCTCGAAGGCCAGCCGCTCGGCCTCGGTCCCGACCTCAGGGAAAGTCGTGAACAGGGTCGCCTGTGCCAGCGATCCGGAGGGTTGAACGGCAAGCGGCATGACCCCATGGGGGCCGCTCACAACCGCTCGCCCCAACCCGCCCTCGAAGCGTTCGCCGATATAGGGCTGGTCAACGATCCCATAAAACGGCCCGTCCCGGTCCTGCAAGCCGATCAGAACGCCCCAGGTAGGCGTGCCGGAGATGAAACCGCGTGTGCCGTCGATGGGGTCGAGCACCCAGGTCAGGCCGCTTTGCCCCTCGGTCACCCCGTGTTCTTCGCCAAGAATCGCATCCTCGGGCCGACGTTCCGCCAGTACCGCGCGCATGGCGGTCTCGGCATCGCGGTCGGCAATGGTGACGGGGTCAAAGCCATCGTTCAGCTTGTTCTCTGCCGATAGCCCCGCGGTGCGAAAATGCGGCAGGGTGGCGCTGCGGGCGGCGTCGGCCATGGCGTGGGCCGTGGCCAGCAGCTCGGCGGCAAGCGCGGGGGGCATCGTGGAACGGGTCAACATAGGCGGGCCTGTCTTGCGGAAAGCTCCCGCCTCGGGTGGCACGGGGCGCGCGCCCCGTCAAGCCAAGGCTCAGGCAGCGGCACCCGACAGCACGCGGGCCAGTTCGAACAGCTGGCGGCGCTGGTTTTCCGGAATCGCGTAGTAAGAGCGCACCAGTTCCTGCGCTTCCTTGTCGGCCAGCACGTCGCCGGGCAGCGCTGTGCCCGCATCCACGCCACCTTCGAGCCCCTCGAAGAAGAAGCTGACAGGCACCTCAAGCGCGGCGGCGATTTCCCACATGCGGGACGCGCTGACACGGTTCATCCCGGTCTCGTATTTCTGGATCTGCTGGAACTTGATGCCGACCCGCTCGGCCAGTTGCTGCTGTGTCATCCCCACCATCCAGCGGCGGTGGCGCACACGTTTGCCAACATGGATATCTACCGGGTGTTTCATGGCTGTCTCCTGTCGCAGCGGCTTGCGGGTCCTGCACTCTGGCAGACTACTGGATCTAGATAGGGTTGCACGGTCGGATGTCACGTCGCCCGATGTACTTGTCACGCACAATAAAATCCTTCGCGGTGAAATGCATTAGGACGCATTGTCCCGGTTGCATCGCGGCGCAGGGGCGCTAGCTTGCGTTGAATTTCCCGCAGGAGGATCCGCAATGCGCGCCTTTCGACTGAGCCGTTTCGACACCGCCCCCGCCGTGGAGGATATCGACACCCCCACCCCGAGACAGGGTGAAGCCTTGGTGCGGATCGCGGCCTGCGGGCTCAATTTCGCGGATCTGCTGATGCTGAAGGGCAGCTATCAGGACACGCCGGAGCTGCCCTTCACCATGGGGATGGAGATCGCGGGCACGGTCGAGACGCTTGGGCCCGACACGGACGGCCCCGCCCCCGGCACGCGGGTGGCGGTCTTTGCGGGCCAGGGCGGGCTGGCTGAGGCGGGATGCTTTCCGGTGGACCGGATGACCCCCATCCCCGATATGATGTCCTTCGATGAGGCGGCGGGGTTTCTCGTCGCCTATGGCACCTCGCATCTGGCGCTTGGGCACCGGGCGCGGTTGCAGAAGGGAGAGCGGCTACTGGTTCTGGGCGCGGCAGGCGGCGTGGGGCTGACGGCGGTGGAAATCGGCGCGCGGATGGGGGCGGAGGTGATTGCCTGCGCGCGCGGCGCGGCCAAGCTGGAGGTGGCCAAGGCCGCCGGGGCCAGGCATCTGATTGACAGCGAAACGCAGGATATCCGCGCCGAGGTGAAGGCGCTTGGGGGCGCGGACGTGGTCTATGACGCCGTGGGCGGCGAGCAGTTCAAGGCGGCGCTGCGCGCGACCAATCCCGGCGGGCGGCTCATCCCCATCGGCTTTGCCAGCGGCGAGGTGCCCCAGATCCCGGCCAATATCCTGCTGGTGAAGAATCTCGACGTGATCGGGCTCTACTGGGGGGGCTACATGAAATTCGCCCCGCAGATCCTGACCGCCAGCCTGGCGGAGCTGTTCGCCATGTACGAGGCAGGCGGTCTCAAGCCCCATATCGGGGCAACCTACCCGCTGGATCAGGCTGGCGACGCCATGGCGCTGCTCAGGTCCCGCAAATCCACCGGCAAGGTCGTGGTCACGCCCTGATCAGCGCAGCACATGCACCGCGCAGGGCGCATGGCGCACGATCCGGGCAGAGGTGGAGCCGAGCAGGTAGTCGCCGATGCCGGGCTTGTGCGAGCCGACGATGATCAGGTCTGCACCCTCTTTCGCGGCATAGTCTGTCACGTCGCGCCCCGAGTGCCCCTTGATGATCACCGGACGAACATCATCGGCATCGCCGATGCGTTCGGCCAGACCGGCGCGTACCTTGTCCAGCGCCTGCCGGACAACCTCATCCGGCACATAGGCCCTGACTGATCCGTGCAGCTGCTCGAACACGTGCAGCGCGATAATCTCGCCTCCGTCATCCTTCAGCTTGCGGGCAAGCTCCAGCGCCGTGGGGGCAAAGCCCTGGTCGAGTGCCAGTGAGACGATGATCTTCTTGTACATGGGGTTTCTCCCTTTCCTAGGCCTGGGTCGCCGGGCGATCGGCCAGTTCATGCGCGATGGCAAGATAGTGGACCGGCACGCACAGCCCGTCCAGTTGGGCCGCCCGCAGCTGCTTAAGCCGCCTCTCGCCGGGCAGGCGTGTGCCGTCTTCTGCCGAAACAAGCGACAGAAGTGTCTCCAGCCGCGCGGCGAAATCATGTGCAGGGCTGTCAGGCCGCAGGATCAGCAGGAATTGCCCGACGCCGGGGGGCGGGCCATCGGCGGTGAAGAAGGATCCGGCCTCGGCGCTGAAAGCAGCACTTGTCAGGACCGTGGACAGGATCTCGACCATCAGCGCCAGCGCCGTGCCCTTGGCCCCGCCGATGGGCATCATGGAGCCCTGCAGCGCCGCCTCCGGGTCCGTCGTCGGCTGGCCCTCGGCATCCAATGCCCAGCCTTCCGGGATCGGCAGGCCGGATTTCTTCGCGTGCATGACCTTTCCGCGCGCCACCTGAGACAGTGACAGGTCGATCACCAGCGGATCGGCCCCGTCGCGCGGGACGGCGAAGGCAATGGGGTTGGTGCCAAAGACCGGCGCGGATCCGCCCCAGGGCGCAATCGCCTTGGGCGTATTGGCCATCATCAGCCCGATGAACCCTGCCCGCGCGATCCGGTCCACCTGCACGGACAACGCGCCTGCGTGGTGGGATCGGGTGATGGCCACCGAGGCCATGCCGAGTTCGCCAGCCACTTCCAGACCCTGATCCACCGCCAGATCGAGCGCCGGAAACGCGAAACCGTGATCGGCATCCACAACGATCTGAGTGGGAGAAAGCGCCCTTGCACTGGGAACCGCCCCGGCATTGACTTTGCCCGATCGGGCCTGCGCCACGTAGTCAGAAAGCCGCGAAAACCCGTGGCCCACCTGCCCCTCTGCCTCGGCCGATACAAGCGCAGTGGCCACTGACCGGGCAGCATCGCCGGTCAGGCCAGCGCCGCGAAAGGCGCGAAACAGGAGGTCCGTCGCATCGGCCATGCCGATACGGGAGGTTGAGGTCATGGGCTCAGGTCCGTTCAGAAAAGATCCGGGCGGCAGGAGGATCCGCCGCCCGGGACTGCGCGGTTAGGCGCTGCGGTAAAGTTTGGTCATCGAGAATTCCCGATGGCCGAGCGCTTCTGCCGCGGTGTTGCGGCCATTGGCGGTGCGCCGGATCATCTCGATCAGGGCGTCGCCCGCCTCGTCGATCGTCTGATCCCGGCGCAGGA
The DNA here is from genome assembly GCF_965215655.1 of Nioella sp. Lineage (GTDB taxonomy): Bacteria > Pseudomonadota > Alphaproteobacteria > Rhodobacterales > Rhodobacteraceae > Nioella. Next base: position 1,185,978 of record NZ_OZ244111.1, on the reverse strand, counting down.
TGCCCGACACGTCCACGTCGATATGCTCGCCCATGGTGCGCACGGTGCGCGGGTTCGCGGTGATCTTGATCACCGGAACGATCGGGTTGCCGACCACATTGCCTTGCCCGGTGGGGAAGGTGTGGATCACGGCACCGCCCGCGGCCATCAGGGTCACGCATTCGGCCGCGGCAGAGGAGCTGTCCATGAAGTAGAGACCCGCGCCCGACGAGGGCTGCTCTGCCGGGTCGAGAATGTCGATATATTGCGACGTGCGGCCGATCTTTTCGAGATTGCCGAGCGCCTTTTCCTCGATGGTCGTCAGACCGCCCAGGATGTTGCCCTTGGTGGGCTGGCTATCGGACAGGTCGTCGGTCTGGTGGGCGAAGATCACCTCGTCCTGATAGGCCTTCCACATCTTGTACCAGCGCTCGCCCACCTCTTCGTTGATGGCGCGCTTCTGGCAGATATGCTCCGCCCCGGTGATTTCCGAGGTCTCGCCGAAGAAGCCGGTGATGCCTTCGGGCAGCAGCTTGTCATACATGTTGCCGACCGTCGGGCAGGAGCCGAGACCGGTAGTGGTGTCGCTTTCGCCGCATTTGGTGGAAACCCAAAGCTCCGAGATCGAGCACTCTTCGCGCTGCACTTCGGTGGCCTTGTGGACGAAGTCCTTGGCGGCCCAACTGGCGGCACGGATGGTTTCGAAATCGCCCTTCTGTTCGATCGAGAACTCGGCCACTTCCTTGCCGGTGGTGCGGATGCCGTCGGCAATGCGGCGGGTCCATTCCGGCTCGATCCCGATCACAACGACCGAGTGCACATTGGGGTTCGACCCGGTGCCGATCATGGTGCGGAAATGCGTCTCAAGGTCTTCGCCGAACTGAAGGCGGCCATAGGCATGGGGCAGCGCCATGGTGCCCTTGACGTTATTGGCCACGGCCTCGCACGCCGCGTTAGAGATATCGTCGACGGGCAGGATGATCACGTGATTACGCACACCCACGCGGCCGTTTTCGCGCCGGTATCCCATGAAGGTGATGTTGGAATATTTCGATGCCATGTTGTTGGCTCCTTACCAGCGCTTGGTTTTGCAGTTGTGGGTGTGCACATGCGCGCCCTTGGGAATGTCGGCGATGATCTTGCCGATGTCTTCGCCGTACTTGATGGCGGTGTCGCCTTCCTTGAGGTCCTTCAGCGCGATCTTGTGCCCGATCGGTACATCCGCCCCGGCGGTCAGGGTGAAGGTGGAGTTGTCATGGGTCACGCAGCAGAACATCTCGGTGCCTGCGGTGAGCCCCTCGACCACGACCACGCCGACATTGTCTTCGTGATCATGCACCAGAAGATGCGGGATGTTTGACATTTTGGTCTTTCCTCGTGTCAGGGTTTGAGAATGATTTTCGGGGCCGGCACGCTGCCCCCCCGGATGTCGGCAAAGGCCTGCTGGCCTTCTGCCAGATGGCGCGTCTCGGTCCAGTCGAGGGGACCGAGCGCGCCGGAGAACATGGCCGCGCAGGTGTCGCGGAAATCCTGTGCGGTATAGGTGTAGGTGCCGATGAAGGTGATCTCTTGCAGGGTCATCCGCCGGATATCGAGCCCGCCTTCGGAAGCCCCAAGCCCGATATGGCCGATCACGCCGCCAGGGCGGGTATGGGCCGAAGCCGTGGCGCGGGTGGCGGGGTAGCCCACCCCGTCGATGATCAGATCGACCATGTGGCCCTTGGCCAGATCGTCGGGCGCGATCACGTCGAAGCCGCGTTTCTTCAGGTATTCGGCCCGGATCGGGTTGGGCTCGATCACCTGCACATCGGGCACACCCTGCGCTTTCAGGCTGAGTGCAGCACCGACGCCGATGGGACCACCGCCGATGACAAGGGCGGTCAGGCCCTCGCGCGGCTCATCGCGCAGCACGTCGAGCGCCAGGCGCACGGTGTGCCAGCCGCAGGCAATGGGTTCGGCCAGCGATGCCTGTTCCAGCGTCACGTGATCCGGCACAGTCGCAAGGTTGCCCTCGGGCATGGCCACTAACTGCGCAAAGGCGCCTTCACGCGGCGGCATGGAGATGATCTGGCGGCTGGCGCAGAGGTTCTCGCGCCCGGTCGTGCAGGGCTTGCAGGTGCCGCAGGTCACGAGCGGATTGATCGTCACCCGCTCACCATCCCGCGCGCCACCCATGATCACGCCCGCTGCCTCATGGCCAAGGATCAGCGGCGCGGGGCGGCGTTCATCATGGCCCAGAAAGGCGTGCATGTCGGACCCGCAGATGCCGACACTGTCGACGCGGATCATGACCTCTCCGGGAGCGGCAACCGGATCGGGGCAGTCGGTGACCATCAGGGCCTCGGGGCCGGTATAAACAAGCGCTTTCATTTTGCCGTGAACCCCCCGTCCACCATCAGGATTTGCCCGGTCACGTAGGACGAGGCGTTCGAGGCCAGGAACAGCAGCGGCCCGTCTATGTCGCTCAGGTCGCCATTGCGGCCGATGCAGGTTTGTGCCGCGTTGCGGGCGGCGCGTTCCGGGTCGCTGAACACGGCCCCCGTCAGCTCGGTCGGGAAGAAGCCCGGCCCGATGGCGTTTGCCGTGATCCCGTGGGGCGACCAGGCCTCGGCCATGGCGCGGGTAAGCTGCGCGATGCCGCCCTTGCTGGCGCCGTAGGCGATGCCGCCCGGAAACGCGCGGCTGGATTGCAGCGAGGCAAAGTTGACGATCCGGCCCCAGCCTTTTTCCTTCATCCCCGGTGCCAGCATCTGCGCGAGGAAGAAGGGCACCGAGAGGTTCAGCTCCAGCGTGACGTCCCAGCCCGATTCCGTGACCTCGTCGGCGGGCTGGCGGGTGTTGATGCCCGCCGCCGTCACGAGGATATCCGGCGCGCCGAACGGCGCGGACAGGCGGTCTGCCAGTCCTTCCCGCGCGGAGCGGTCCGCTAGGTCACAGGCCACCACGGCGGCCCTATCCCCGGTTTCCGCCTGCCAGTCGGCCAGCGCCTCTGCCCGGCGGGCAACGCCCACGACCTCAGCCCCCGCCGCCGCCAGTACCGACGCCGCCCGACGCCCGAGGCCGGAACTGGCCCCGGTGACGCAGGCCACGTGGCCCGTCAGGTCGAAGAGGCCGGATGGGTTGTCCATGTCAGCCCTCGGCGCTGAGGTCGAAGACCTCGTCGGGGAAATACTTGTGCAACCGGATATCGGCGGTGCGGGCGTGGCCCTCCATCCCCTCCAGCCGGGCGATGCGCGCGGTGGCCTCGGCAACCGGCTTGGCCCCCTCACGCGTGGCGCGCTGCCAGGTCACGATCTTCATGTATTTGTGCACAGAAAGCCCACCGGTATAGCTGGCCGCGCCCGAGGTGGGCAGAACGTGGTTCGTACCCGACGCCTTGTCGCCAAAGGCCACGGTTGTTTCCTCGCCCAGGAAGAGAGAGCCGTAGCAGGTCAGCCGGTCGAGCCACCAGTCTAGGTCCTCGGCCTGCACCGTCAGGTGCTCGGGCGCATAGTCATCCGAACAGGTCGCCATTTCCTCGCGATCTGCACAGAGGATCACCTCGGCATAATCGCGCCACGCGGCGGTGGCGTTGTCGCGGTTCACCTCGGGCAGATCGTTGATCAGGTCGGGCACCAGACGCATGACCTCCTCGGCCAAGGCGCGGTCGTCGGTGACCAGCCAGACGGGCGAGTTATAGCCATGCTCCGCCTGCCCCACGAGATCCGTCGCCACCACCATCGGGTCGGCGGTTGAATCGGCCAGGATCAGGCTGTCGGTCGGACCCGCGATCATGTCGATGCCGACGCGACCGAAGAGGATGCGCTTGGCCTCCGCCACGAACTGGTTGCCGGGACCGACGAGGATGTTGGCCTTGGGCAGACCGAAGAGGCCGAAGGTCATCGCCGCAACGCCCTGCACGCCACCCATGGCCATGATCTTGTCGGCCCCGCAGATATGGGCCGCGTAGATGATGGCAGGCGCGACGCCCACGCCGGGATGCGGAGGCGAACAGGCGGTGATGTGGCGGCAGCCCGCGACCTTGGCGGTGGTCACGGTCATGATGGCGCTGGCCACGTGGCTATAACGCCCGCCCGGCACGTAGCAGCCCGCCGCGTCCACGGGGATCGCCTTCTGCCCTGCGATCAGGCCCGGCACGACCTCGTATTCCACATTGGCGACGGTTTCCTTCTGCCGCTCGGCGAAGCGCTTCACGTTGTCATGGGCAAAGCGGATGTCAGCCTTGAGCTTTTCGGGCACCAGGGCGCAGGCGGCCTCGATTTCCTCGGGGCTGAGGATGATGCTGCCCTCGTATTTGTCGAACTTGGCCGCGTATTCCAGCGCCTTGGCGTCGCCCCCCGCCTCGATATCGTCGAGAATCCCCTGCACGATCTTGTGCGTCTCGGAGGCATCGCTCTTCGAGGTCAGGGTGGCTTTCTTGAGATATTCTCTCGGCATTTCGGTTACCTGTATAGTTCGGGAAGAAGGGTGGTGGAGATCGCGGGGACGTAGGCGATCAGCAGTGTCACGATCAGCATGAAGAAGACGAAGGGGATGGCGCGATGCGCGATCCTGAGGATCGACTCGCCGGTGATCCCTGACACCACGAAGAGGTTGAGCCCGAGCGGCGGGGTGATGAAGCCCACCCCGAGCGCAGTGATCATCATGATGCAGAACTGCACCTCGTTCATGCCGATATTGTCAGCCAGCGGCTTCAGGATCGGCGCGAGGATCACGATATTGGGCGTGGTTTCCATGACGCAGCCCGCCGCGATCAGGATCAGAACCATCATGCCGATCAGCACGTATTCGTTGTCGCTGAGCGAAGTCAGCGCACCGACGAAGCCCTGCGGCACGCCGATAATGGCCAGCGCCTCGGCCAGCGGGATCGAGAAGGCGATAATGGGCAGGATCACCCCGTTCACCTTGGCGGAGCTCACCAGCATCGCCGGGAAGTCCGACAGCTTTAGCGTGCCCAGGATGAAGCCAATGGCGATGGTGACGACCACAGCGACGGCACCCGCCTCGGTCGGGGTCAGGCGGCCCGAGAAGATGCCGTAGAAGATGATGCCGGGGACAAGGAAGGCGTACCAGCCGGATTTGATCGTCCGCCACAGGTTCGCGCGCCATTCCGCGGGCGTCATGATGCCGCCGCCTTCCCAACCGTTGAGGCGGTTCATCACCACGTTGGTGGCAAGGATCGACAGCAGGATCAGGATGCCGGGGATCAGCGCGGCAAGGAACAGGGTCGAGACTGCTATACCCAGAACAAGTCCGATGATGATGTAAGCGATCGAGGGCGGGATCAGGATGCCGGTACAGGCCCCTGCCGCGACAAGCGCACAGGCATAGGGGCGCGGGTATCCGCTTTCGACCAGCCGGTCGATGGTCATCCGGCCCACAGCGGCAGCGCCCGCCGCGTCAGAGCCCGAGATCGCCGCGAACATGCCGCAGACCAGGACGGTGGCGGATCCGAAGCCACCTTTCGCCCAACAGGTCAGTGCCTCGGCCACGTCGAGAAATTTTCGGGACAGCCCGGTTCGGACCAGCACGTCCCCGGTCAGGATGAAGAGCGGAACGGCGGTCAGCGCGAATGCGTCGATGCCGCTGAAGAGCTTCTCGCCCAACAGGCTGAGCGGCAGCGCGCCGGACCAGACCAGCATGAGGATCGTCGAGACACCGATCGAGGCCCAAACAGGCACCGCCAGGGCGACCAGAACGACGAAGATGATCACGGGGCCGTAGAAATCCCATCCAAGCTGAAGGGAGGTTTCTTGCAGGGCTTGCCACATCATGGTGCAGATCCTCCCTTAATCGAAGAGTTTGTCGCCTTCGTAAACGGGCCTGCCGTTGCGAAGGTCAGAGATGTCACGAAGGAACGACTGCACCAGCCGGAAGATGACCAGGGCGAAGCCGAAGGGAACGGCGAAAAGGAAGAAGTAATAGCCGATGCGCAGACCATGCGTGACCGAGCCGAAGACCCAGGACACGTGCACCGCCTCCCACGACCAGTAGAGCGCGATCACCGAGACACCGAACATAACGATGTCACCGAGGATATAGAGCAGCGCCTTCACCCGCGGCCCGACGTAGTTCATGATCACGTCGATGCGGATATGGCCCCGCTCGCGCACCGCAGCGGCGGCGCCGATCCAGGCCAGGTAGATGAAGGAATAGCGGACGATTTCTTCGCCCCAGATCGAGGAATAGGACAGGATTTCCCGCCGCAACACCTCGATCGCCATTGTGACGACCAGCATCACGTAGAAAACAAGCAGGAGCCAGCGCTCCGCGTTCCTGTCGATGGCATCATACAGTCTGGACATGGCCCCTCCGCCCCGGGTCACCGGCTCCATCTCGTCACAAGTTGTGGGAGTTGGGATAAGGACCGGCGCAGTGCTTGCGCGCCGGTCCGGGATTTGTCGATCTTACGCGTCGTGGACGTAGTAGCGGCCCATGGTGCCTGCGGCCTCTTCGAGGCGCGCGAAGGTTTCCATGTCGCCGGCGAGTTCCGTCTTGAACTCGTCCCATTCGCTGCGCTGGTAGCCGCCAGCGGCCTGCCATTCGGCCAGCTGGTCGTCGCTCAGAGAGTGGAACTCCACTCCGAAGTTGCGCAGCTCGGCCATCGCATAGGCGCGCGCCGCCGGGACCTTCGCCAGGTTCTGCTGCGTCGTGATCTCGCCGGCAAACTCAATGCCTTCCTGCACGTCGGCGGGCAGGGAGTTGAACCATTCCAGGTTCATCGAGAAGACCTGCCCGTCTGGCACCGCCTGGGTGAAGGTCACGTGGCTGAGAATCTCACCGAAGCCGAAGACATGCAGCGCGCCGACCGACGGGTCGAGCGCATCGGCCACGCCCTGACGGATCGCCGACGGGGTTTCGCCCCAGGCCACCGGGGTCGGGTTCGCGCCAACCATGCGGTAATACTGCTGCAACATGGCGGAGCCCGGAACGCGGAACTTGACGCCTTCCATGTCAGCCGGGGTGATGATCGCATCGCCGCCCTGACGCACGGCCACGACACGCGGGTCGATGACGACATAGTAAAGCGGCTTGAAGCCCGCCTCCGCGATGCGCGGATGCACGGTGCTGTTCCAGGTCTCGGAGTTGACCAGGTTGGTGAAGCGCTGGTTGGAGCCACAGAAATACGGCAGGTTGATCAGGTCAACAGCCGGCGCGAAGGGCGCGAAGTTGGACAGCGAGTGCTGCGCACATTGGATGGTGCCGCCCTGAACCGCCTGCGCCAACGCCCCACCGGCGCCAAGCTGACCGCCTGGCGCGAGACGCACATAGACCTTGCCGTTGGTCAAGTTCTGGATGTTTTCCTTCAGGTCCAGCTGCATGATCGGGTAGCTGCGGGATGCACCAAGCACATAGGCGGTGGCCAGCGTCATGATGTGGTCAGCCGCGTCCTCACGCTCACGCTCCTCCTGCGCGGTTTGTGCGACGGCCTGATCGGACCACAGAACGCCCCCTGCCCCGGCAACCATGGCAGCGGTAAAGCCACCGGTCCCTGCCAGCTTGAGGAAATTCCGCCGTTCGGCCGATTTCAGCTCCTGCTTGTCTTTGAAGTCCATTCCGCTTCCTCCCTTAGTTTCGCGGTCTTATTCGTCAGCGTTGCGCCGGGCCTCTGCCTTCAGAATGCCGGACACGAACGTGATGGATGTCAGGAAGAGGACGATCATTTCAGCCACATCGCCCATGAACGCGGCGTCAGCGAAGGCGCCAAGCACGACATTGGCGAGGAAGATCAGAAACAAGACTGCTGAAATTGCGAAGACCATGGTTCCTCCCGAACTCGGCAAAAGTGCCGATTCGAAGCCAGTGTAAGCGCTTACACGACCCCATGCAAGCGCTTACACTTGTGCTTTGCCCTCGCTCACCCTTAACGTAAGCGGTAAGGACAGCCTCAAACCCGGAAGAAAGGCAGTGAATTTGACATGACCGCCAAGGCCCCACAGGTCCCGCGCCCCGTCCCCACGCTGGAGGATGTCGCCCGACTGGCCGGGGTTTCAACAGCCACGGTTTCGCGCTGCCTGAACACGCCGGACCGGGTCGTGAAATCCACCCGCGAGCGGGTGCTGTCAGCGGTCGACCAGTTGGGATACGCCCCAAATTTCGGCGCACGGGCGCTGGCGGCGAAACGCACCAACACCATTGGCGCGATCATCCCGACGATGGAAAACGCAATCTTCGCGCGCGGGCTTCAAGCCTTTCAGCAAGAGCTCGGGCTGCACGGGCTGACGATGCTGGTTGCCAGTTCCTCCTACAACCAGGAGGTGGAGCACGAACAGATCCGCACGCTTTGCGCCCGGGGGGCCGACGCGCTTTTGCTGATCGGCCACCACCGCAGTCAGGAAACGCTGGATTTTCTGGAGGCGCGGTCGGTGCCGGTGCTGGTGGCCTGGGTCTATGACCCGGACAAGCTGCAACCCTCCATCGGTTTCGACAACCGGGCCGCCATGCGTGAGATGGCTGAACTGGTGATTTCCAAAGGCCATCGGCGGATCGGGGTGATCTCGGCCCCCTGTAGCTCCAACGACCGTGCCAGTGAGCGGGTGGCGGGCATCCGCGAAGCCATGGCTGCAGCCGGCATGACGCCAGATATGATGGTGCTGAGCGAGACCCCCTATTCGGTCGAAAACGGCAGCAGCACATTCAGCGAGATGATGAGCCAGCCGGACCGGCCAACCGCTGTCATGTGCGGAAATGACGTGCTGGCCGTCGGCGCATTGCGCGCGGCACGACAGATGGGGCTTTCGGTGCCCGGTGACGTTTCCATCACCGGTTTTGATGATATCGAACTGGCGCAACTGGTTGAGCCGCCTCTGACGACCGTGCATGTGCCGCATCGCGACATGGGCCGGATGGCGGCACGGCTATTGGTGCAACAGCTCAACGGTGATGGCCCGGTGGCCAGCGTCCGGTTGGACACCTACCTCTGTGACCGCGAGACGCTCGGCCCGGTTCCGGGCTGACGCCTACATGGCCCGATAGGCCTGCCGCACCATGTCGGCCAGCGCCTGCACGGGTTCATCCTTGGCCATCTCAGCCCCATACATGTTGATCTTGATGGTCGGCAGGTCAGGCAGCGCGCCGTTGTGGCGGATGCGTTCCACATAGGGCGGCTCGGCCCCCTCGACACAGGCATGCACCGCCAGATCGGCGCTGATCGAGGCCTCGACCGTGCGGGAATTGTCGCTTTCCACCGCCATCTCCCAGCTGATCCCCGCGTTATCCAGTGCCTCCTGGACCGGTTTGCGGAAGATGCACAGCTGCTCGAAGGCCAGCCGCAGGGGACGTTGCCGCCATTCATTGCCCTTGATCGCCCCCACCCAGACCAGCGGGCGTTCCTGCAAGGTTTCGCCGCCGCTGTCCAGCGCGGATTCCGTGGTCAGGGCAAGATGCACCTCGCCGCGTTCCAGCATCCGGCGCAGCCGCGAGGTGTAGGAGCTGACAAGTTGCACCTTCATTCTCGGGAAGGCCGCGTTGAACCGGTGCAGCACCTGCGGAATGGCGGGATAGACGATGTCGTGGGGCACCCCGAGAAACAGCTCGCCCTCGTAGTCCCGCGATGTCAGCCGCATCAGGACCTCGTCATTTAGGGCGAGCATCCGACGCGCATAGCTGAGCATCTGCTCCCCGGAATTGGTCAGCGCCATCTTGCGCGCCGAGCGGTCCAGAAGGGACACGCCAACGCTTTCCTCCAATCGCTTGAGCTGCATCGACACCGCCGATTGAGTCAGGTTCAGCAGGCCACTGGCCTTGGTGACTCCACCCGCATCGGCCACGGTGACGAAGGCGCGCAGGGCGGTCATGTCGAGGTTTCGCATTCCATCAAGCCTTGTGATGCTAACATTCAAAAACATTCATTTTCATAATGCACATAGCGCGACTATCTATCAACCATCGAAATATGACAAACGCCGCCCATCACGAAATGGAACATCCCATGGCCCACACGCTCGCCCGCTTCGCCGTCTCCGCCCCGCGCCGCACCTCCGGCATCGCCTTTTTCCGCGCCGCCGTGGCCGCATGGCGCCAGCGCCGCGCGCTGGAACGTCTGGATGCCAATGCCCGCCGCGATCTTGGCCTGACCTGCGCGGATGTGGCCCGCGAATCCGCGCGCCCGGTCTGGGACGTGCCGCAAAGCTGGTTGGTCTGAGACCCGGCCCGGTCCATTTGCCGAAAAAAGACGGTTCTCCCTGTCCGGCAATGCTTGAAATGGCGCCCTGTCTTACCGATATTGTCGGGTAAGGCGGGGCGTTTTGCGTACCCGCCACGAAACATATGCCTTTCTTCGGAGGACCAGATGGCACAATTCGACACGATCCGCGCCGGGGCCGGTGGCGTCAGCGCCGCACAGATCGACGCGGGCCTGCGCGCCCACATGAACAAGGTCTACGCGACCATGTCCATCGGCATGCTCATTACAGCGCTTGCTGCTTGGGCGATCGCGGGCCTTGCCGTGACCACCGATCCCGTTGGCGCAACCTACATGCTGCGTGAAGGCGAATACCTCTCTGGCGTGGGTGAGGCGATCTATCTCAGCCCGCTGAAATGGGTTGTGATGTTCGGCCCGCTGGCCTTCCTGTTCTTCGGCTGGGGCGCATTGATGAGCCGGGGTTCGGCGGCCGCGGTGTCGTTCGGCTTCTTCGTCTTCGCCGCTGCGATCGGCGTGTCGATGAGCTCGATCTTCCTCGTCTACACCGATTACTCGATCGTGCAGACCTTCCTTGTGACTGCAATCGCCTTCGCCTCGCTCAGCCTTTACGGCTACACGACGAAGCGCAACCTGTCGGGCATGGGCACCTTCCTGATGATGGGTGTGATTGGGCTTCTGATCGCGATGATCGTGAACATCTTCTTGCAGTCGCCTGCGATGATGTTCGCCATTTCGGCCATCGGTGTGTTGCTCTTCGCGGGCCTCACCGCCTTCTACACGCAGGACATCAAGAACACCTATGTCGCCCACGCAATGCATGGCGATCAGGAGTGGCTGGAAAAAGCCGCCATCGACGGCGCGCTCAGCCTCTACATCAGCTTCCTGAACATGTTCCAGTTCCTGCTGATGTTCATGGGCTCTCAGGAATAACGCCAAGCCAGATGACGCGATTTGAGGCCGGGGATCATCCCCGGCCTTTTTCTTTGCCCACTGACGCCATGTCGCCGGTTCCCTTGCGCCGGCCTGGCCCTATGCTGCCCGTCATGGATCGCCTGCTTGCCCCACTTCTGTCGCCTCTCCTGATCGCCCAGGCCCTGCGCCTGCGCGCCCGTGCTCTGCGCCTGCCGGAACCGCCCGGCCCACGACGCGGTGAGGTCGGTCGAGGGCCTGATCTGCGCCTGCTGATCCTTGGTGACAGCTCTGCCGCCGGGGTGGGGGCCCCGCATCAGGAGGAGGCGCTGAGCGGCCAGCTTGCCGCCGCCCTCGCCCCGCATTGCCGCCTGAGTTGGCAGTTGGAGGCGAGGACCGGTGCCACCAGCCGCAGCACGCTGACCGATCTGGAGACCCTGCCCCGGCAGCCCTTCGACATCGTGCTGCTGGTTCTCGGCGTCAATGATGTGACCAGCTTCGCCCCCCTGCCCCGAATCCTTGCCGACCGGGAGCGGATCGCGCAGGCCTTGTCCGACCGGTTCGATGCCCCAATGCTGATCATCACCGGTATCCCGCCGCTCGGGCAGTTCCCCCTGCTGCCCGCCCCCCTGCGCTGGATCCTCGGGCATCGCGCCACGCGGCTGGAGCGGATGCTTGCCACACGGGCCGAATGCGCCGGGCATCCTTACCTGCCCTTTACCATGCCGATGCAGAGGAATCTGATGGCGGAAGACGGATTTCACCCCTCTCCCCTCGCCTATGCCCGTTGGGCCGAGGCCTTGCAGCCGCATCTGCTGTCTCTGCCCGTTTCGGCACGCGAACCGGACGAGCCTCCGCAACACTGATCTCGGATGACTTCAGCACCGCTCGGGCGGGTCCGAATGCCGTGATCCAAGGCATCTCCCCAAACAGAAACCGGGCCGCGACTGGTATCAGCGCGGCCCGGTTCTAAGACTTACCTGGACAGGGTCAGATCACTTGATCTTGCCTTCCTTGTATTCCACGTGCTTGCGCACGACCGGGTCATACTTCCGTACGGTCATTTTCTCGGTCATGGTGCGTGCATTCTTCTTGGTCACATAGAAGTGGCCGGTGCCCGCCGTGGAATTCAGGCGGATCTTGATGGTGGTCGGCTTCGCCATGTCAAACTCCTGCAAAGCGGGGCGCGGGGGGCAGACGATCCCAAGCGCTCGTATCTCTGGTTGAGCGCGTCTTTTACCCTTGCGCCATGTGGTGTCAACCGAAAAGGGGCAGAATTCCGAAGCTCCACACCGCTCCGGCCGCTGCCATGGTGCCAAGAACCGCCAGAAGGTCCCATTTGCGCTGCATCAGCAGCCAAGCCGCCAGCCCCGCCAACAGAATCGCGCCGGGGTCGATTGTCGACAGATCTGGCAACCAGAGCGTGGCGGGGCCAAGCGCCGTTGCCGTGACATCCGTGAAAAAGACGTGCAGCGTGAACCAGATCGACAGGTTCAGAATCACCCCGACCACGGCGGCCGTGATCCCCGACAGCGCCCCGTTGAGACGCGGCTGCGCGGTGATCCACTCCACATAGGGCGCAAAGGCGAAGATCCACAGGAAGCAGGGCACGAAGGTAACCCACAGCGTCACGCAGGCCGCCAGCAGGCCGAGCCCCAGCCCCCCCTGCCCGGCCCCGGCCAGGAACCCCACGAACTCCGTCACGAGAATCAGAGGCCCCGGCGTGGTTTCCGCCAGCCCGAGCGCATCCATCATCTGCCCCGTGGTCAGCCAGCCGAAATCGCCCACCACCTGCTGCACCATATAGGCCAGCACCGCATAGGCCCCGCCGAAGGTGACAACGGCCAGCTTGGAAAAGAAAAGCCCCACTTCGGTCAACAGGCTGCCCGGGGCGATCCCCCAAAGCAGGGCCAGCGGCCCCAGCCAGAGAGCGCCCCAGATCAGGACGGTCCGCAGACTGCGCATCAGGGATACGGGCGGCGCTTCCGCGTCTTCTGCCTTGCGGCCCATCAACAATGCCCCAAGCAGCGCCGCGACCGCGATGATCAGCGGAAATGGCAAGCTGAAGGCGAAGAGCCCGAGAAACGCCAGCGCCGCCAAACCATAGGCCAACCGCCCCTTCAGGGCCTTGCGGCTGACCCGCAGCAGTGCCTCGATGACAACGATGATCACGGTGGCCTTGATGCCGAGGAACAGCGCCGCGACCAGCGGCACCTGCCCGAAACTGACATAGAGCGCCGCCAGCAGCATCACCACCAGCGCCCCCGGCGCCACGAACAGCCCGCCCGCGATCAGCCCGCCCCGCGTGCCATCCCGCCGCCAGCCCGCATAGGTCGCCAATTGCATCGCCTCTGGCCCGGGCAACAGCATGGTGAATGACAGGGCCCCGAGGAACTGCCGCTCGCTTAGCCAGCCCCGCCGCTCGACCAGCTCGCGATGCATCAGCGCGATCTGTGCAGCCGGTCCGCCGAAGGACAGAAGCCCGATCCGCCCGAACACGCGGATCATCTCCGCCACATCCTGCCGCGTCTGCATATACGGACCCACCTGTTGCCACTGAGCCCAGAAACCGGCATTGGCCTTCGAACACAACCCCCCGCGTCTTCATGGCACCGACAATTGCAGCGGATTTGCAGGAGCGAGCCCGGGGCGACGTGGCGAAGCCACGGCGAAACCGAAGCTCACCTTGGCGGGGTCAGCCGCCCAGAAGGTTGCTCAGCACCGCGAGCCCGGTGCCGATCACCAGCGCGCCGAACCCCGCAATTCGCAGGGTCTCTTCCGGCTCGTGCTGCATGCGCCGCATCAGGTCCTTCATGAGCGAAGGGGCCAGCGCATAGGCCAGCCCCTCGATCACAAGCACCAGTCCGAGCCCCCAGAGGATCGTCTGGATCATCGTTTACTCCGCAGGCGCGGGCACGACCACAGGGGCACGGCCACCGGGCTGCCCGAAGAAGTCGAAGAACGCGCTGTCAGGGTTCAGGACAATCGACGAGTTCTCACCGTTCAGGGCCCGTTCATAGGCGGTCATTGAGCGGTAGAATTCGAAGAAATCCGGGTCCTGACCGAAGGCTTCCGCGAAGATCCGGTTGCGCTCGGCATCGGCCTCACCCCGGATGATCTCGGCTTCGCGGTTGGCGTCCGATACCAGCTCGACCACGGTCCGGTCGGCCTGGGCGCGGACGCGCTGTGCGGCTTCCTCACCGCGGGCGCGTTCGTCGGTGGCTTCCCGTTCGCGTTCCGCCCGCATTCGGGCGAAGGTGGCTTCGAGGTTCTGAAGCGGCAGCGCAGTCTGTTTCAGACGCACGTCCAGCACATCAAGACCAAGCGGCGCGGCCAGGGCGCGGGCCTGAAGGGTGATCCGCTGCATCAGTTCGGCCCGGTCCGAGGACAGGATGGTGTTCGACGTGACTCCATCGGCACCCAGAACCGCGCGAATCTGCGGGTTCAGGATGTCTTCCAGCAGCCGGTCAGCCTCTCGTAGACCGCCGCCGCCAACGGCCAGACGGAACTGGCGGGTGTCGATGATGCGGTAGCGGGCGAAGGCGTCGACGACCAGACGCCGGTCATCCGAAGGCGTGACCTCGATCGGCGCGGTGTCGAGCGACAGGATGCGGTCATCGTAGAACACGACCTGTTCGAAGATCGGGATACGGAAGTTCAGGCCCGGTTCCTCGATCTCGGTCCGGATGTCCCCGAAGCGCAGCACCAGCGCGCGCTGGCGTTCGTCCACGATAAAGACCGAGCTCATAATGATCGCCACGACGATCACGATGGCGGGGATGATGAAAGTTGCCTTACGCATGGCTCAGTTCCCCCGGCTGCGAAGTTCGTTAAGCGGCAGATAGGGCACGACACCCCCGGTGCCACCCGCGGCGTCTGTGTCGAGGATGATCGTTTCCATCCCGCCGAGCACGCGCTCCATGGTTTCGAGATAGAGACGCTGGCGCGTCACCTCAGGGGCAAGCAGGTATTCTGCCAGAACCGCCGAGAAGCGGCTGGCCTCACCCTGGGCTTCGTTCACGACCTGAGCGCGGTAGCCTTCTGCTTCTTCGAGCAACTGCGCGGCTTCACCGCGCGCCCCGGCGAGAACTTGGTTGGCATAGGCATCGGCCTGACGTTCCAGCCGGTCGCGTTCCTGTTCGGCCGCCTGCACGTCGCGGAAGGCGTCGATCACTTCGACCGGCGGGTCGGCGCGGTCGAGGTTGAGACGCACCACGTTGATGCCCGAATCATAGCTGTTCAGCGTGGTCTGGATCAATTCCTGCACGGTGTCGGCGATGATCTGGCGGTCGCGGTTCAGGATCGGGGCCAGTTGCGATGCGGCGATGATCTCGCGCATGGCGGCCTCGGACACGGCGCGCACGGTGGCCTCGGGTTCCGCGAGGTTGAAGAGATAGGCCTCGGGGTCGGAAATGTTCCAGACCACTTCGAAGTCGATATCGACGATGTTTTCATCGGTGGTCAGCATCAGGCCTGTGTCACCACCGCCCGAGCGGGCAATTCCGATGGATTCCGTCCGGTTGGTCGTGACTTCGACGATCTCTGCCGTGACCAGCGGCCAGGGCGCGAAGTTCAGGCCCGGATCGCGGACCGCGAAGCGTTCACCAAGGAACAGCTCGACCGAGCGTTCTTCCGGCGCAACCGTGTAGACCGAGGCGTAGGCCCAAAGCGCCGCTGCCGCGACGAGGCCGATGATCACGGTGCCGCGCCCGAATTGCGGGCCTTCGCCACCGCCGGAACCGCCGCTGCCGCCACCACGACCGCCCATCAGGACGCGCAGCTGTTCCTGGCCCTTGCGGACAATCTCGTCAATTTCGGGGATCTGCTGACCCTCGCCGGGGCGTCGCCCGCCGCGATTGTCATCGTCATTTCCCCTGTTTCCTCCGCCACCGGAGCCGCCACCGCCGCCCCAGGGTCCGCCAGAATGTCCAGCCATGCCGGTTTCTACCCCTTGTTATTGCGTGAGCGCGCCCGGAAGGCGCACCCGTTTCCATACGCTACCTGTGCCCCTTGGCCCGGAAAATCAAGCCGTGCGCACAGGTGTTTTCATCGTCACCAGTTCCTCGGCCATGGTCGGGTGCACCGCCATGGTCCGGTCGAAGTCCTCTTTCGTGGCCCCCATCTTGACGGCGATCCCCGCCAGTTGGATCAATTCACCCGCATGATCGCCCACCAGATGCACGCCCAGAACCTTGCGCGTATCGGCGCAGATGATCAGTTTCATCAGCACCCGTTCCTCATGCCCGGCAAAGAGCGTCTGCATGGGGCGGAAGGCGGCGGAATAGACCTCGATGGGGCCTTCGTCACGCGCCTGTTCCTCGGTCAGACCCACGGTGCCCAGTTCCGGCTGCGTGAACACGGCAGAGGGGATCAGGTCATGATCAGCCTTGCGCGGCGTGCCGCCAAAGACGGTATCGGCAAAGGCGTGGCCTTCGCGGATCGCCACCGGGGTCAGGTTCACCCGGTCGGTCACGTCGCCCACGGCGAAGATCGAGGGGATGTTGGTCTGGCTGTAATCATCGACCTTGATCTCGCCATTGCGGCCCATATCAACGCCGATCTCTTCCAACCCAAGACCGGCGCTGTTGGGTTTGCGGCCCGTGGCATAGAGCACTTTTTCGAAGACCTGCTCCATCCCGTTGGAGGCCTTGACCCAAATGCCTTCCTCCACGGCCTTCATCTCCAGCACGTCGGTGCCCACATGCAGCTCCACCCCGCGGGCCTGCATGGCGTCGGCCACATGACCGCGCGCCTCGTCATCGAAGCCGCGCAGAACCTGCGCGCCGCGATAGAACTGGGTCACTTCTGTACCGAGCCCATTGAAGATGCCGGCGAATTCACAGGCGATATAGCCGCCGCCAACGATGAGGATGCTTTCGGGCTGGCGGTCGAGCTTGAACACCTCATTCGAGGTCATCACGAGGTCAGAGCCGGGGAAGTCCGGTACGAAGGGCCAGCCGCCGGTAGCGACAAGAATATGTGCAGCGGTGAAGGTCTGGCCATCAGATAGTTCCACCGTGTGGGGGTCTTTCAACACCGCGCGGGCGTTATGCGTCACCACGCCGGACCGGTCCAGATTGCCGCGATAGGCCGCTTCCAGCCGGTCAAGCTCAGCGTCCAGCTTGGCGCGGAACTTGGTCCAGTTGAACCCGTGCACCTCGGCATCCCAGCCATAGGCGGCGGCATCATGCACCTGACCCGGATAGCCCGAGGCGTAGACCATCAGCTTCTTGGGCACACAGCCGCGAATGACGCATGTGCCGCCCATGCGGTATTCCTCGGCCAGTCCGACCCGCGCGCCATGTTCCGCCGCGATCCGGCCCGCGCGCACGCCGCCAGAGCCGCCGCCGATGACGAAAAGATCATAGTCAAACTGGCTCATGGCCTGCTCCTCAATCGCTGTTTGTGACGTGCCGCAGCTAGGGGTTTGCCTGCGAAAAGGCCATACGCATCAGCGCACAAGCCCCCGTGCATCAGTCCGAGACGTCCAAGAACAGGTTATCGGTGTCGATGATGTCGATCTGCTCGTGTTCGACGGTGCCGTTATTGATGTCGCGCACTTCGACGCTGCCATCGCCCGCGCCGATGATCACGATATCGCAGATATCCAGGAACAACCCGTTTTCCACGACGCCGGGGATCTGGTTGAGCACCAGAGAAAGCTGTTGCGGGTTGGGAATATGGCGCAAATGCAGGTCGAGAATGAAGTTGCCCTCATCCGTGCGGAAGGGCTGGTCATTGGCCAGACGCAGCGAGGTCGTGGTTCCCAGAACGTCGAGATTGCCGAGCATTTCCTCGATCAGCGCCTTGGAGGTCTGCCAGCCGAAGGGGATCACCTCCACCGGCAGAGGGAACGCGCCAAGCGTTTCCACCTGCTTGGTCGCATCCGCGATCACGATCATCTGATCCGACGCGGTCGCAACAATCTTTTCCTGCAACAGCGCGCCGCCACCGCCCTTGATCAGGTTCAGATGCGGATCGTATTCGTCGGCTCCGTCAATGGTCAGGTCCAGCCACTTGACCTCATCGAGGGTGGAAATCGGCACACCGACCTGCCGCGCCAGATCGGCCGTGCGGGTCGAGGTGGCCACGCCGGTCACCCGAATGCCCTCTTCGCGCACCATTTCGCCCAGACAGCGCACCATCCATGCGGCGGTCGATCCAGTGCCGAGCCCGACGCGCATGCCGTCCTCGACATAATCCACCGCCCGCTTGGCGGCCACGAACTTGGCTTTATCTATAGGAGAGAGCTCTGCGGTCATCGGCTTGCCCGTTTTGGTTCCGTCACGAGGCTATTACACAAGCAGGCCGCGCGGTGCGAGGGAAAAACCCCTCAGAACAGCGCCGAAACCGCCGCGGGAAGGTGCTCTTTTGGTAGGATCACCAGCATCGCAGGCTCATCAACCTCAAGGCACACCTCTTCGGCCACCACCCGGTTCGAGGTGCCGATGGCCCGCCCCGGCGCGAAGGCAATGCCGTCAATGGGCCATTGCAGCCCGTCCGAACTGCCACTGACGGCAGCCATGGGAAACAAGGACAGCCGCGTCCCGACGGGCAGCGCCAGCCGCAAGGCGGGCGGGCAGAGAAAGACGATATCCTGCTCGGCCACGACAATGCAGCGCGGGACAGTGCAGCGCATCAGTGTGTGCCAGGCGGCCAGTTCATGATCGGTGCGCCGTCCCGTCATCCCGAGCGCCAGCACGCCGGGTGCATCGATTCGGGCCAACGCCTTCTCGAAATCGGTGCTTTCCTGCTCGGACACGTGAATCAACCTGTCCGCAGGCAACTCTGCGCGGGCCCTTGCCGACAGGGAATCGAAATCGCCAACCACCAGATCGGGCACATATCCCAGTTCCAGCGCCCGGTCGGCCGCCCCATCGGCCGCCACCAGCACTGGCGCTTTTCTCAAGGAATCGGCAAGATCACCTGTGCTAACGTCGCCACCGCCCAATATTGTCACCAAAGTGTCATATCGGAAGGACCCAGATGCGCTTTCCAAATTCTCGCCGTTTTTCGCGTCAGAAATCACTGAATGGCCCCAATGCCGTCCCGTTTGGCTGGAATAGGTTTGTTACACCTTTTCTCAAGATGGTAAATTCCGGGATCGAACTCGGACGAGCAGAGATTGAGCCATGAGCGACGAAAACAAGATCCTTACAGTATCCTACGGGACGTTCTCCTGCACCTTGGAAGGGTTCGACAATCCGTTCGAAGCAATGAAGGCCATTGCGGAATATTTCCGTGATCTCGCCGCTGGTGACAGGTTCTTCGGGGCGGAACCCCCGACCCCCGACACCGAGATGCTGCACCGGATCACCGAAGACGCCATCCAGGCCCGCGTCGATGCGCGGATCATGGAAAGTGGCCTGCTGCTGCGCCCCTCGGCCTATCGTGATGCAGATGACGCGGAACCGCTGGATGCGGGCGATGTGACGGAGGCTGCGGCTCCGCAAATGGCGGCGGAAATCTCTGACGCGGAAGACGCTGATACTGATGCTGCGCCCGAGATGGAAGCACCAGAGGCCGAAGCAGAGCCGGCGGAAATGCGCGAAGAGGCCGCGGAAGCCGGGGATGCGCCTGCTGCAGAAGATGACGCTGCTGAAGATGATCAGGCCGAGTCCGTAGAGGACCCCGCGGCAGAGGATGCGACGCAAGCAGTCGTTGCGGACAGCACCCCGTCCGTGGAGGAACCCGCCGACGAAGCGGAGACCGGGGAAACCGCTGACGCAGAATCCGAGGCAGACGCTGTCGCCGCCATAAACGACCAGCCCGAAGCAGTTGCAGATGCAGAGGCCGAACCGCAGGCAGAGGCCCCCCGCAGCGATTCCATCGCCGCAGCCGCTGCAATGGCCGGTGCCGCCTTTGCCGCTGCCATGGCAGATCCTGCCGAGGCTGCTGCCGGCGAAGAGCCCGAAAAAGAGGCCACAGTGGACGCAGCGGAGTCCGGGGCCGAAAACGCTCTGCCCGACACCGCCGAACCCGGCGAAGCCGGAGAGGACACGCTGTCCGCCGTGATGCAGGCCATGGCGACGGTTTCGGATGACGATCTGGAAGATGATGCCGCCGAAGCCCCGCAAGCCATTGCCGAGACCGAAGACGACACAGACGACGCCGCAGAGGATATCGCTGCCGCACTGGCGGACAGCATCGCTGCCGCCGATGACGTGATCGAAGACGCCGCCGAGGAAATCGAAAACACCGCCACCACCCTGGCGGAAGAGGTCTCGGATCAGGCGCAAGAGGTCGTTGAAGAACTGTCCGAGACGGCACGCGAACCCGCCGAGGACAGCTATCCCGACCCCGACAGCGTGGCCGCCAAGCTGGCCCGCATCCGCCGCGTCGTGGCCATGGAAGAGGACGAAGAGGCCGCTCCCGCGACCGGATACAGCGAGGACGAAGATGATAGCGACCCTTTTTCCGATGGTCCGGCCGCTGAAGCGGCAGAAGATACCGCCCCGGAGGCCGTGACCGAATCCCAACCTGTCGCCGCCGAAGCCGAACAGGACGCCCCCGAGGCTGAACCCGCGTCAGCACAAGCGCCCGCCCGAGCCCCGCGTGTCTGGGTGATCCGTGGCCGCGCGCCCGAGGCACAGAATGCGCCCGAAACCGCTGATGCCAGCCCCGCCGCAACGGAGGAAACGGCTGCGGTGGACGTTCCCGCCGAGGAGGACGCCACCCTGGCACCGGATGCAGAAGCCGAGTTGCAGCGCGAGCTGGCGCAGATAGAAGCCGAACGCGAAGCCCGCCGCGCCGAACGCGAAGCCCGCCGCCAGCACATGAGCGGCGGCGATGTGGCCGAGGCCAATGTCAGCCGCCTGTTCGACGCAACCGACAGCCACCTGTCCACCGATGAAAGCACCCGTCGCCGGGCCAATATCGAACACCTGAAAGCCGCCGTCGCGGCCCGTGCCGCCGAAGAACAGCTGACCGGCCCTCAGGAGCCGCGCGACGATACCGCCCAGTATCGCGAAGATCTGGCGCAGGTCATGCGCCCGCGCCGGGTTCAGAACAACGGCCGTCGCCGGTCCGACCGCCCGGCCAGCGAACAGCCGCGCCAGACCCCGCTGGTTCTGGTGTCCGAACAGCGCGTCGACGAGGGCAACAACCGCCCCGCCCCGCAGGCCAGCATCGTGCGCCCGCGCCGCGTGACCCGTGGTGGGGCCGCCCTGGCCCATGCGCAGCAGGAGGACCGGGACGAGGATCAGGCCGCGCCATTGACGCTGGCCGCGAATGATCGCGTGACGCGCATGCCCGAGCCCGAGGAAAACCTGTTCGACACGGACCAGAGCTTTCACGCCTTCCTGCAAGAAAAGGACATCGAGGACCTCACCGAAGTGGCCTCGGCTGCCTGCGGCTTTCTGGCCGTGCAGCGCGGTCAGCAGGTCTTCAGCCGCTCGGAAGTCATCCGCATGGTGCAGGACCGCCCCGGCGACAGCGTCACCCGCGAAGAGGCGATCCGCGCCTTTGGCAGGGTTCTCAATGACGGCCAGATCGAGAAGATCCGGCGCGGTCAGTTCCGGCTATCGCCACGCTCGCCCTATTCGAACGATTGATCCGGCAGCATCTCACGCGAAACCGCGCCCGGGCCTAGTCGCCCGGGTTTTCGTCGTGCCCGGCATCGGGGTCGGCCTGTCCCACGCCCTTGAAGATGGCGCGGAAGGGCAGCGCCCACAGGATGCCGAGGGCAACATAGATGCCCAGTTCCAGCAGGATGGAGGGCCGGTCAAACAGGCTCAGCAGGAACCAGGCCAGCCCGATATAGACCGGCAGCCCCACCAGCAGAATGATCAGCGACCAGCGGCGCCGCGCTTTGTAGGACAGCGCCATCAGTCGGCAAACGGGTCGGTCACGAGGATCGTGTCGTCCCGCTCCGGGCTGGTGGACAGAAGCGCGACGGGGCATTGGATCAGCTCCTCGACCCGGCGTACATACTTGATCGCATTGGCGGGCAAATCGGCCCAGGACCGCGCGCCCTCGGTCGATTCCGACCAGCCGGGCATTTCCTCGTAGATCGGTGTGCAGCGGGCCTGCTGATCCGCCGCCGTGGGCAGATAGTCCAGCCGTTCGCCGTCCAGATCATAGGCCACGCAGATTTTCAGGGTTTCGAACCCGTCCAGAACGTCGAGCTTGGTCAGCGAGATGCCGTTGATGCCGCTTGTTGCACAGGTCTGGCGCACAAGGCAGGCATCGAACCAGCCGCAGCGGCGCTTGCGGCCCGTGGTGGTGCCGAATTCGTGGCCGCGTTCGCCAAGGCGCTGGCCGTCCTCGTCCTCCAACTCGGTCGGGAACGGGCCTTCGCCGACGCGGGTGGTGTAGGCCTTGACTATGCCCAGGACGAAATCAATCGCATTGGGGCCGATGCCCACGCCGGTCGCGGCCTGTCCGGCGATGACGTTCGAAGAGGTCACGAAGGGATAGGTGCCGAAGTCGATATCCAGCAGCGCCCCCTGAGCGCCTTCAAAAAGGATACGCTTACCGGCACGGCGCTTTTCGTTCAGCACCTTCCAGACCGGCGCGGCAAAGGGCAGGATCTGCGGCGCGATCTCTTTCAACGCAGCGATCAGCGCGTCGCGGTCGACGGGGTCGATCCCCAGCCCACGGCGCAGCGGGTCGTGATGTTGCAGCGCGCGGTCAACGCGGGCGATCAGGGTGGCCTCATCCGCCAGATCAGCGACACGGATGGACCGGCGGCCCACCTTGTCTTCATAGGCGGGGCCGATGCCGCGCCCGGTGGTGCCGATCTTGGTGCCCTTGCTGGCGGCCTCTTCGCGGGCGCGGTCAAGCTCGCCATGGATGGGCAGGATCAGCGGCGTGTTCTCGGCGATCATCAGGGTCTCGGGCGTGATCTCCACCCCCTGTTCACGCACGGTGGCGATCTCGTTCATCAGGTGCCACGGGTCCAGCACCACGCCATTGCCGATGACGGAAAGCTTGCCGCCGCGCACTACGCCGGAAGGCAGCGCGTGCAGCTTGTAGACCTTGCCGTCGATGACCAGCGTATGGCCGGCATTATGCCCGCCCTGGAACCGGGCGATGACGTCTGCACGCTCGCTCAGCCAGTCGACGATCTTGCCCTTGCCTTCGTCGCCCCACTGGGCGCCCACGACAACCACATTGGCCATGTCCGAGGTTCCTTCCTGATCAAACCGGGCCGTGTATAGCGATGGCCTTGCGCCTGTGAAACCGGAAAGTGTGGCCCGAATGGACGCAGCCCCGCGCGGCACAGCCCGGTCGAGCGCACATTCCCGGCAATTCGTGCTGCAACTGCATGGTGAAGGCTCTTGCGGCGGCCTGACGCATCCCATAAGTAGGCTCCAAAGAATGCAAGGCCCGGGAAGCTGCCCACATGGAAAACGTCATCCTCGTCGTCCACCTGATCCTGGCCATCTGTCTGATTGGTGTGGTTCTGCTACAGCGGTCCGAAGGTGGCGGTCTCGGCATGGGTGGTGGCGGTGGCGGCGCAATGACCGGGCGCCAGGCGTCAACGGCACTTGGCAAGATCACCTGGATCTTCGCGATTGCATTTCTGGCCACCTCGCTGACCCTTACCATCATTGCCGCCCAGAATTCTTCTGGCGGCTCGGTGCTCGACCGCATCGGGGCAGCGCCTGCCGAATCTTCGGAAGACACCGCGGTTCCGGCCCTTCCGGGGGACGGTCCGTTGCTTCCGCCCGCTGAAACCGATGCGCCGCTGGTTCCACCGCGCGCTGACTGATCTCAATAAATCTTGGGGTTACGGCCCTTATTCAAACACCATCTAGCGGCCGGCTTGCCCTGACCGTGCGAATCCTGTTATCCTCAAATCCCGTGAAATAGGGATTGAGCGACCGGGATTTGCCGTATTTGGCTGACCGGTCCGGCACGGGGGATTGCACCACATGGCGCGATACATCTTCATCACCGGCGGGGTTGTGTCCTCGCTCGGGAAAGGTCTGGCATCCGCGGCTCTGGGGTCGCTGTTGCAAGCCCGTGGCTTCACAGTCAGGCTGCGCAAGCTCGACCCCTATCTGAACATCGATCCCGGCACCATGTCGCCCTTTGAACATGGCGAGGTGTTCGTCACCGATGACGGGGCTGAAACCGATCTGGACCTCGGCCATTACGAACGCTTCACCGGGGTTCCCGCCTGCAAGACCGATTCCGTCAGCTCGGGCCGAATCTATTCCAACGTGCTGGAGAAAGAGCGGCGCGGCGAATATCTGGGCAAGACCATTCAGGTGGTTCCCCACGTCACCAATGAGATCAAGGACTTCCTGGCGATTGGCGAAGACGACGTTGATTTCATGCTGTGCGAAATCGGCGGCACCGTGGGCGATATCGAGGGCCTGCCGTTTTTCGAGGCCATCCGCCAGTTCAGCCACGACCAGCCGCGCGGGCAATGTATCTTCATGCACCTCACGCTGCTGCCCTATCTGGCCGCCTCGGGTGAGTTGAAGACCAAGCCCACGCAGCACAGCGTCAAGGAATTGCAATCCATCGGCATCGCGCCCGATGTGCTGGTCTGCCGCTCGGAGCAGCCGATCCCCGACAAGGAACGCGAGAAGATCGCGCTGTTCTGTAACGTCCGAAAGGAGGCGGTGGTCGCGGCCTATGACCTCAATTCCATCTACGAGGCACCGCTGGCCTATCACCGCGAGGGGCTCGATCAGGCGGTACTGGACGCGTTCGGCATCTCGCCCGCCCCGCGCCCGGATCTGAGCGTCTGGCATGACGTGGCGGACCGCATCCACAACACCGATGGCGAGGTGCGCATCGCCATCGTCGGCAAATACGTTCAGCTCGAAGACGCCTACAAGTCCATCAAGGAGGCGCTGACCCATGGCGGCATGGCCAACCGGGTGAAGGTCAAGGCCGAATGGATCGACGCCGAGATCTTCGACCGCGAAGACCCGGTGCCCTATCTGGAAGCCTTCGACGCGATCCTCGTCCCCGGCGGCTTTGGCGAGCGGGGCACCGAGGGCAAGATCAAGGCCGCGCAGTTTGCCCGCGAACACAAGGTGCCCTATCTCGGCATCTGTCTGGGGATGCAGATGGCGGTAATCGAAGCGGCGCGGAACCTTGCCGATCTGGGCGATGCCGGGTCGGAAGAGTTCGACCATGAATCCGGCAAGAAACGATTCACCCCTGTGGTCTATCACCTCAAGGAGTGGGTGCAGGGCAACTACACGGTGAAACGCAAGGTCGATGACGACAAGGGCGGCACCATGCGGCTCGGCGCCTATGACGCGACGCTGAAAGAAGGGTCGCTGGTGTCGAAAGTTTACGGCTCCTGCGCGATCGAGGAACGCCATCGCCACCGCTATGAGGTCGATATCAAGTATCGTGAGGCGCTGGAGGAAAAGGGGCTGATCTTCTCCGGCATGTCGCCCGATGGCGCGCTGCCCGAGATCGTCGAACATGAGGGCCATCCGTGGTTCATCGGCGTCCAGTTTCACCCAGAGCTGAAGTCGAAACCGTTCGAGCCGCACCCGCTGTTCCGCGATTTCGTGCGCGCCGCAAAGGAAAACTCGCGCCTCGTATGACGATCAACTGACTGAATTAAATGAAAAATTCTGCCCTCGCCCGGTTGTCCGGAGCGGGGGTTAACTTTTCTGTCACTGTCTTTGAACCGTCACCCGGCCTGCAACGACCTATCCTTGAAAGCCATTTCAGCAGCTTCTCATCACCGCCATAGGCCATAAACGACCAAGGACTTTTATCATGACCAAAACCTTTACCCCCCTTGCCTCCGCCATTGCCCTCGCCGCCGCTCTTGCCGCCTCCTCGGCCCATGCCGACGCGACCAGCTTCGACGGCTTCTATGGCGGTCTTGCCATCAGCTCTGTCGGGCTCGACCCGAACTTCTCGGCCTCCTCGATCAGCAACGCTGTGGGCTATGAGCTGTTCGCAGGGTACAACCATGCCCTGAACAGCAACTGGGTTGTCGGCGGCGAACTGAGCTTCGGGGCCTCCGGCGGTCACAATGTGTCCGGCGGGGCCACCGTCGTCGATCTCGAAAACATGATGACGATCAGCGCCCGCGCCGGCTATGTCTTTGACAACACGATGATCTATGGCCGCTTGGGCTATCAGACCGGCGATCTCGCCATCTCGACCTCTGCGGTCACGCCCGATCTTGACGGCGCGGTCTTCGGTCTGGGTGTCGAGCATATGTTTACCGAAACGATGTCCGGCCGCATCGAGCTGAGCCACTCGGTTCTGGACCTGTCGGGCACGGGCGTCCCCGCCGGGGCCGAACTGGACCGCACCGCCCTGTCGATCGGCGTCGCCTTCCACTTCTGATCCCACATCCTCGCGACTTCGGCGGGCGGGTGCAGCAATGCCCCGCCCGTTTTCTTTGTCTTGCATCCCAAGCCGCTTTCAGCGCCAACTGATTGGACGCTTCCCATGGAAAGGCCTGCCCGATGACTGCCCTGCCCTTCGCCACCTGCGATGTTTTCACTGACCGGCCTTATACCGGCAATCCGCTGGCCATCGTTGAGCAGGCCGATGGGCTGACCACGGCGCAGATGCAGACCATGGCGCGGGAATTCAACCTGTCGGAAACCATTTTCGTGCAGACGCCCGACGACCCCGAACACAGTGCCAAGGTCCGCATTTTCTTCCCGACGGCCGAGATTCCCTTTGCCGGTCATCCCACCATCGGCTGCGCCATTCATCTGGCCAGGCAGCGCAACGAGGGCGCGGATTGGGACGATCTGATCACGCTGGAGGAAGTGGCCGGACTGGTCCCCGTGACTGTCAGCAGCCGTGACGGGCAGATCCGGGCGGAATTCACCGCGCCGCAACTGCCCGCCCCGCTTGGTGGCGACACGAGCCCCGAACTGATCGGCAAGGCGCTTGGCCTGTCGGCGGGACAGATCGGCTATGGCAGCCATGTGCCGCGGGTCTGGAAGGCCGGGCCCGATTTTCTGTTCGTGCCACTGGCCGGCCCCCATGCGCTGGCCGCCGCCAAGCCCACGGGCGCGGCCTGGGCCGAACTGGCCCGCAACACCAACGAATCGGTGTTCCTGTACACTCCTGCGGGCGACCATACGTTCCGCACCCGCATGTTTTCCCCTGATCATGGCATCCCGGAAGATCCCGCCACCGGATCGGCCTCGGCCATCTTCGCGGCGCAGCTTTTGGCGGGTGGCGATCTGGACCCGGAGGGCAGCACCGCCTTCACCCTGATCCAGGGGGTAGAGATGGGGCGCCCCTCGGAAATCGGGCTGAGGGTCGCGTGTTCGGGCAGCAAGATCACCGCCATCCAGGTTGCTGGCAGCGCCGTGCCGGTCATGTCCGGCCACATCATGCCACCGCTGGACTGAACCTTTGGACTTGGCAGTCGTGAGACATCCGCTTATCTGGGAAATATGTTCGGAGATCTCATAAGACGCCTGACGGCCCCGGAACCCGCCCCCCTGCCAGAGCTGGACGCACGGCTCGCGCTTGCCGCCCTGCTGGTGCGCATTGCCAAGAGCGACGGTCACTATGATGAACGGGAACTAGCCCGCATCGACAAGATCCTTGCCGAACGCCATGGCTTGAACCCGGTCGAAGCAGCCAAGTTGCGCGCGCAGGCCGAACGGCTGGAGCACGAAGCCCCGGACACCGTCCGATTCACCCGCGCGATCAAGGATGCCGTGCCCTACGAGGACCGCGAAGCGGTGATCGAGGCGCTCTGGGCCGTGGTGCTTGCCGATGGGGTGCGCGACCACGAGGAGGATGCGTTGATGCGCATGACAACCAACCTTCTGGGTGTCAATGACCGCGACAGCGCGCTGGCCCGCCAACGGGTCGAAGCGCGGGGTTAAGCCGTGCTGCGGGCGCTGCTGGCCAGTCTGGCTCTGGCCACGCCTGCCCTAGCGCAAGGTGTCGAACCTGCCGATTATCCCGCCATACTGAGAGACGCGCTCGCCATCGTCGATTTCGAGATCCTGCCGCCCCGCGCGGAACCCGGCTATTCCGTCGATCACGGGATTGCCTTTGCAGGGGGACGCATGGGAACCGGCTTTGCCGGGCAGCGCATTTGGGCCGAAAACGGCTTCGACCGGCTCGGGGGGCGGCCCTTCGGTCCGCTGACGCTGGTCACCGGCCCCGCAGGCAGGGGGCTATCGGTGGCAACGCATCGCGGCTTCGGCTCGATGGCGGTCTATCCCCTTGGCCCCGCAGGCTTTCCCGCCATTGAATCGCGGGGCGAAGGCAGCATTGCAGTGCTGTTCGACGAGGATATCTGTCAGGTTGGAATGCGGGTGCACAGCGATTATCCGGACCCGCTTGGCGCTTATGCGACCGCTCGTGGTGAGGTTCTTCTGACTGTTTATGGCCGCGAGGGAACCCGTCTGGGCCAGCTCTCGTTTCACCTGCCGCTCGGCATGTCGGCCCATGGCTTGCGCAGCGCTGACAGCCGGTCCACCATCGCCGGGCTGACACTCGAAAACACCGATCCCGGCGGCATCGCGATTGACGACCTTGCCTTCGGCCCCTGCGCCCAGACTCTTGGATAGACCCGATGCATGCCTCTCTGCCCATGTATGACCGCCCGGAAATGCGGGACCAGACGGACCGCTTCTGGGCTTTGACCCGCGATGCTCTGCGCGACCTTGGCATTGATGCGCCCGAGGTGCTCACGCGGGAGTTTGCGAGCCCCTGGAACCTGTGGCAATCGCCCGACCTGCTGCTGTCGCAGACCTGCGGACTGCCCCTGAGGGCGCGGCTCCATGACAAGGTGCAACTGGTCGCCACACCGGATTTCGCCTTGCCCGGTTGCGCGCCGGGACATTACAACTCGGTCCTGATCACCCGGGCCGAGCATTCAGACACCCCGATGACGGCGCTTCTGAAAGGCCGTATCGCGATCAACGAGGGGCTGAGCCAATCAGGATGGGGGGCGCTCTGTCGCTACGCAGCCGATCTGGGCCTCACCCCCGCCCGGCCGATCCTGTCGGGCGGCCACGCAATGTCTGCCCGCGCGGTTCTGGAGGGGCGGGCCGATCTGGCCGCCATCGACGCACAAACCTGGCGGCTGTTGCTACGCTATGAAGCCGACCTCAAGGCGCTTGTCGAACGCGATCGCACCGCCCCCACCCCGGCCCTGCCGCTGATCACCGCCCGGGGCCGCGACCCGGAGCCGCTCATCCTTGCGCTGCAAACGGCACTTTCCGCGCTCCCCGATCCTGACCGCCAAACGCTCGGACTGGCCGGGTTCGCCCGCATTCCGCTTGCCGATTACATGGCGCTGCCGGTGCCGCCAAATCCCGACGATCTGCCGCAATGACGGGCAAATCCACGGGTGGACCCGAGGTCACCCGACAGATGCGCATTGCATTTACGCCATTTTTGCGCAGAAATCGCTGAGGTCCACAGGGAACGATAGAGTGACAGACCAAGCACCGCCCGTCATCGAAATCACGGGACTACACAAGAGTTTCGGAAATCTGCACGTTCTGAGGGGCGTCGACATGCGGGCCCGCGCGGGTGACGTGGTGTCGCTGATCGGGTCATCGGGGTCGGGCAAGTCCACGCTTCTGCGCTGCGCCAACCTACTGGAAGACAGCCAGGAGGGCGTGATCGCCTTCGAGGGCGAGGAGGTGCATTGGAAAGGCTCCGGCCATGGCCGCCACCCGGCGGACCGCGACCAGATCCGCCGCATCCGCACCAACCTGTCCATGGTGTTCCAGCAGTTCAACCTGTGGGCGCATATGACCATCCTGCAAAACGTGATGGAGGCGCCGGTCACCGTGCTTGGCCGCGACAAGGCCGAGGTGGAGAAAGACGCGCGCATGTATCTCGACAAGGTTGGCATCGGCGACAAATGCGATGCCTGGCCTGCGCAGCTGTCGGGCGGGCAGCAGCAACGGGCGGCGATTGCGCGGGCGCTGTGCATGCGCCCCCGCGCGCTTTTGTTCGACGAGCCCACCTCTGCGCTCGACCCGGAACTGGAACAGGAGGTGGTCAAGGTCATCAAGGACCTCGCTGCCGAGGGCCGCACCATGATCCTCGTCACCCATGACATGCGGCTGGCCCGTGATGTGTCGGACCATGTCGTGTTCCTGCATCAGGGCAAGATCGAAGAAGAAGGCAACCCCGAGGACCTGTTCGGCAATCCGCAATCGGAACGCCTGCAACAATTCCTCAGCCACACCACGTCGAAATGACGAAAACCAACAACCAACTGGGAGTAAGACAATGAAAAAAATCGCATTTTCCGCCGCCATCCTGGCGCTGACGGCAGGCGCGGCATTCGCCGACGGCCATGGCCGCACCATCCGCATGGGCACCGAGGGCGCCTACCCTCCGTACAACTTCATCAACGATGATGGCGAAGTCGACGGGTTCGAGCGTGTTCTGGGCGACGAACTGTGCGCCCGTGCGGGTCTCACCTGTGAATGGGTCACCAATGACTGGGATTCGATCATCCCCAACCTGACCTCGGGCAACTACGACACCATCATCGCCGGCATGTCGATCACCGACGAACGGGATGAAGTCATCGACTTCACCCAGGACTATATCCCGCCGACCCCGTCGATCTATGTGGCCCTGTCCGATGATGTGGACCTTGCCACCGGCGTGATCGCGGCGCAGGCCAACACCATCCAGTCGGGCTATATCGCCGAATCCGGCGCCACCCTGCTGGAATACGCGACCCCCGATGAAACCGTGGCCGCCGTCCGCAACGGTGAGGCCGACGCCGTCTTCGCAGATATCGACTTCCTCACCGATATCACCGACGAAGATGATGAGCTGATGGTCGTGGGCGACCCTGTGCCGCTTGGCGGTGGTGTGGGCATGGGCCTGCGCGAAACCGATGGCGAGCTGCGCGAGATGTTCAATGCGGCCATCACCTCGATGAAGGAAGACGGCACGCTGAACGCGCTGCTCGTTGAGTGGTTCGGCGACGACGTGCCGACCTACGAATAATCCGACCCCGGCGCGCGGCGGGTTCGTCCTGCCGTGCGCCAATCCCTGCGAGGTCCGATGTTCGAGTTCTGCGCCGATCCTTCCACGCTTGACACTGCCCCATGGTTCGCCTGTTACCTGACCAACGGCGTCCATATGCTGTTCTATCAGAGCTTCCTGACAGTGCTGCTGCTGTTGGCCATCACCGCCCCAGTGGCGCTGGCTTTCGGATTCATCGGGGCCTCTGCCAGCCGGTCGCATATCCTGCCGATCAGCTGGATGGGCAAGCTTTACACCTCGATGGTGCGCGGCGTGCCGGACATCGCCTTTTTCCTCTTCTTCGTGATCGCGCTCGATCAGGCGCTGGAATGGGTCAATCACCAGATCCAGTGCCCCGACTGGGACGAACCCATTCGCCAGGGCGCGAATTTCGTGGTCTGCCAGGCGGCGAAAATCCCGCTCAGCTCCGCCCCGCAATGGGTGCACGAGGTCTATAACTACTTCATCGCGGTCTTCACCTTCTCGATCGTGTTCGGGGCCTTCGCGGCGAATGTGCTGTTCGGGGCCATGCGGGCGGTGCCGCGCGCACAGCTTGAAACCGCAGAGGCTTATGGCATGACCCGGCGCCAAACCTTTTGGCGCATTCTTGTCCCGCAGATGTGGATCTACGCGTTGCCGGGCCTATCCAACCTCTGGATGATCCTGATCAAGGCTACGCCGCTGTTGTTCCTTCTTGGGGTCGAGGATATCGTCTACTGGGCGCGGGAACTGGGTGGCAGCCGCACCTCGCAATATGCCTATCCGCATCCCGACTGGCGGCTCTGGTATTTCCTGGCGCTTTTGGTCTTCTACCTCGGCTTCACCCGCGTGTCGGAAATCGTGCTTGGCCGCATCACCCGCCGACTTAGCCACGGACAGGCCACCGCTGGCGGTGAAGCGCAAAGAAAGGCCGCGGCATGAGTTGTTGGGAAACCGTTCAGGCCTATGCCTTCCGCTCGCTCGGATATGGCGAACGCCTGTTGCCGCGGGGTGAAATCAGCCTGTGCGAACAGGTCACCCTGATCGGCTCGGGCATGATCTGGAATATCTATTTCGGGGTGCTGGCGCTGTTCTTTGGGTTCTTCTTCGCCGTCACGCTGGCCGTGGCCAAGAACAGCCACGCGAAATGGGCGCGCAAACCGGCGGAGTGGTTCATCTTCGTCTTCCGGGGTTCGCCGCTCTTCATCCAGTTCTTCCTGGCCTATTTCGCTTTGGTCCGCCTGCCCGAGGAAATCGGCACGCTCGACATAAGCTGGTTGACCGATCCCTTTGCCAAGGCCTGGCTCGGGGCACTGATTGTTCTGTTCCTGAACACCGCCGCCTATGCCGGTGAGATCTTCTATGGCGCGCTGCGCTCGATCCCCAAGGGCGATCTGGAGGCGGCGGATGTCTACGGCATGTCGGGGTTCAAGCGCTTTCGTCGGGTCGTCTACCCGACTATGCTGCGGCTCGCGTGGCCCGCCTATACGAATGAGGCGATCTTCCTCTTCCACGCCACGACGCTGGTCTATTTCTCGGGCTTCCCTGCCTTCCGCCAGCAAGGCGATGCGCTCTATTACGCCAGCTATTTCGCGGACCGGACCTTC